>NZ_JBTYYZ010000009.1:0-142686 GCF_054881455.1 Companilactobacillus sp. FL22-3
TCTTTTTTCTGAAATCCGCTCTTTAGCAGCTTTTACCCACTCGCTTTTATGGTCAGCGACTGTCTTATATCCAATATGATTCCGATAATTTGTCCAGAAATGCTTATGTAAAATAGGTCGGCCGATTTTCTCCGGTTCCAATGCTCTAACCGACAAGCTGATTTTTTGATTGTATTCATCGATTCCCATTACAATGACTTCAATCTGATCACCAACTTGATATTGCTTTTCAAGGTCTGAGACGAAGCCATGTTTTAGTTCTGAAATATGAATCAAGCCTTGATGGTCATCATCAAGCTTTACAAAAACTCCATAGGACTGAATACCAGAAATGGTACCAAGAAACTTTTCTCCAATTCGCATCAATTTTCCTCCCTTTTTGATTTTCAAGTGTGCAACAATATATCTATACTAATATAACAGAAAACGGTGACTAATTTTATGAATGACAAAACTTATGACATTTCTATTATCGGCGGTGGTCCTGCTGGGATCTTTGCAGCCTACTTTGCCGGACTACGCAATCTTAAAACGGCCTTAATTGAAAGCTTGCCTAAACTTGGTGGTCAACCAGAGACTCTCTACGCTCAAAAACATATCTACGATATCGGTGCTTTACCCAAGATCTCTGGTACTGATCTAACTCAGCAATTAACTGACCAACTAGCTTTAATGGACTCTGACCAATATCTCAATACTTCGGTTTCTTCTATAGTAAGAAAAGATGGCTTATGGGAATTAACTACTAATAAAGAGACTATCTATACCAAGGCAATTATTATTGCTATCGGTAACGGAGCTTTCAAACCTCGTAAACTAACTTTCGATTATGACCCTATTATAGAAGAAAACAATAATCTCTCATACTTCGTCAATGACATCAATGATTATAAAGATAAAGATGTATTAGTTGCTGGTGGTGGTGACTCCGCTGTTGACTGGGCCATCAATCTTTCTAAAATTGCAAAACATACATCCCTGATTCATCGTCGTAACAGATATCGTGCCATGGAATCCAGTGTTGACCAATTGGATCATTCGACAGTCGAACAATTGAATCCATATATTATCAAAGACGTACAGCTAAATCCAGAGCAACCGCAAAAAATCGACGTTACTCTCAAGATGATCAAGTCTGAAGAAATAAAAGTTGTCACGGCGGATAAATTACTCGTTAACTATGGTTTCATCTCTGATTCTAAAATTTTGAGAGATTGGAATCTAGAACTGGAAGGTCCTTTCATTAAAGTCACCTCAGAAATGGAAACCAATTTACCAGATGTCTTTGCAATAGGTGATATCGTCACTTACCCTGGCAAACTACAATTAATTGCCACAGCCTTTGCTGAAGGACCAATGGCTGTTACTAAAGCCTTAAGAAATCTCTATCCTAACAAAGATTATTTCGAACACAGTACCTCGATCTTTGAGAAATAATCCTTAATTTACTTTATTTTTAAAAATATTTTAAGTTAAGCTGGTATAATAAAGTTTAATTTGAATTCTGGAGTTGATTGATTGAGCTACATAATGGGTTTGGTTGACTTTATCTTACATATTGACCACCACATGGTTAATATCGTAAATAACTTTGGCCTTTGGACATACTTAATACTGTTTTTAATTATCTTTATTGAAACTGGAGTCGTTATCTTACCATTTCTTCCTGGTGACTCACTGATTTTTGCAGCCATGGCTTTGGCTGCTAATCCAAAGTATGGATTGATTGGTTGGTTAATGTTTTTGATTTTCCTAGCCGCGGCGGTTTTGGGAGATTCAATGAATTATGAGATTGGCGAACACTTCGGTGAATACGCGACGAGGAATAAATATCTCAGTAAGTTAATCAATAAAGAGCATTTAGATGAAGCGCATCGGTTCTTTGAAAAACACGGTGGCAAAACAATCGCCATCGGTCGTTTCATCCCCTTGATCAGAACTTTTGTTCCATTCGTAGCTGGTAGTGGAACAATGCATTATGGAATCTTCTTGAAATTCAATTTTATTGGAGCCTTCCTCTGGGTATTGATCTGTTCTGCTGCTGGTTATCTCTTCGGTGGGATTCCAGTGGTACAAGATCATTTCTCAATGATCATTATTGGAATCGTTATTGTCTCATTGATTCCAATCCTTATCACTGCTATTAAAAATCGTAAAAAAAGAGCTTAGGGAAAATCCCTAAGCTCTTTTAGTTTTAGCTTGCCAAAAGTTCCAACCTTCGAAGATGATGAAGAACAATACAAAACACTGGGTGAAAAACTCTTCTGGCAAGACATTAATGATTGGATCCTTATTCGGATCAAATAACCAATCGCTGTTTCTGAATAAGACTTCATGAAAAACAACGAAGAATTCATCAAAGTTGAGTAACATCAAAACGGCTAATACAATACCGACAATGCCGATCCACAAAAAGACTCGATTGAAATGAGCTCTAACTTTACGAAACTTGGCTACAATAATCCCTGAAATGATAAATACGCCAAAGTTCAGTAAGAAAAGCTTTTTACAATCTAAAAAGTGCAATCGACCGGCTGGCGAAGAAGCAAAATCACTCAGATGCCAATGCCAATTAAACGGATTGATCAAATAATCCATCATCTGGGCATAATTTTTCATAATCGTGCCGTACTTCATCCCGACCGCTTGCTCTAAATAGTAATGTTTAATATCAAAAGCAAATAATCCATAACTAGCAAAAATCGTAATACTGATTGCCGCCGTTAAGATAAAAAAAGCTAAAGCAATCGTATAAAAGAAATCCTTTTGCGAATTAGACATCCCATTGATCCAGACTTTCTACTTGATGTGTTGGCTTGATTGGTGCATTGTCAATGTCTTCATGCGTACTGACACCAGTATTGACCCACAGTGTATCAACACCGGCATTGATTCCACATTTAATATCAGTATTATAATTATCGCCCACAATCACGGCTTTTTTAGGATCAAAATCACAGGCTTTGACTGCAAAATCAATAATATCACGTTCAGGTTTACCGATATAATGAGCCTTTTGTTGAGTCGAAGTTTCAACCAATGAAATGACTGAACCAGCTCCTGGAACTAGACCACGTTCGTTAGGCAAGTTAGTATCAGCGTTCGTTCCAATAAAGAAGGCTCCACGTTTGATTGCTAAAGTTGCTAATTCAAATTTATGATAGGTTACGTCATAATCTAAACCGACGATCACCACATCAGGATCATACTCATTCAATTTGATACCTGTACCAAAAACAGCTTTCTTTAAACCAAATTCACCGATCACATAAGCACTGTGATTCTCGATCTCATCACCAAACATATTTTGAATATATGCAGCAGTTGCTAAAGATGGCGTCAAAATTTGTTGCGAATGGGCGGTAATCTGATGATTGTTGACCAAATTATCAGCCACTTGCTGTGGAGTCTTGGTTGTATTGTTTGTAAGGAAATAATAATCAATCCCTGCTTGGTTCAAATTGTCGATGAAAATTTTAGCTTCAGGAATCTTATCCTTACCACGATACATTGTTCCATCTAAATCAATTAAATATGTTTGATACTTCATTTATTCTATTCACCTATTTTTCTAATTTTAAAAGCTTTCTTGGTTGAACTAGTCGTTTTCTTAGTTGGCACATGCCGTTTGGAAACTTTATTGTTCTTATGCTGCTTGTTACGGACTTGTTTTGGCTTATGTTGTTCAGCCTTTTTACCGGTCGTTCTAGTCTTGAATTTATGATTGTGCGTACTATTATGGGTAACCCGATTCGTACTCTTACGATGATGACGCTTCAATGGCGCTTTCTTAACTTTTTCCAAAACAAAATAAGCGCAGCCAAAATTACAGTACTCTAACAAATAATCTTCCAGATGAGAAATACGATTATCTAAGGTACTCTCTTGTCTTTCATCTTCATAAAAACCCTTAAAACGTAATTGGTCATAGCCCCAATCGCCAACAATAAAATCATACTTTTCCAAAACATTATTGTAACGTTCTTCAATTCGTTCCTTATTAAAGCCACCGTCATGGTTTTCTACGACTCGATACTGGGTTTTATTAATAGTTATCAAATTATCATCCAGTTTGATCAGATCGACCAATTTTGTGGCTTCTTTATTGTCCTCAATTTCTTGCAAGTAATCACCTCAAATCGGATATTTTTTCTTCAAGTAATCGCCGAATACATTTCGCAAGAATTTAGGATACATAATTTCATTATCGCCCGCGATTTCAATCGAAGGAAAGTATGGTACAAACAAATAATGATCCAATAAAGCTAAAGTATATTCTCGATCTTTTTCTAATTCTTTACCATTTATGTAGACATTTCGTTTACTATCTATTTCTATGCCACGATAAACCAGTTCGCCAAATATCTTACCACGAAAACCCATCCCTTTTTGTAAATGATTACGCAAAAAGAGTCGATTCTTTTCCATTTCCATAACTAATCGCCAAACATTGTCCCCTGTCATCGTTGTTTTCAAGACATGAATAGCATGTGGCAAGACATCATGGAGATTTTTCTCAGAAATAATTCCTTTTGGCAAATCGGCTAAAAATAACCCTGAACTCAACACTGCTACGTCAGTTTGAGCAAAGTCTTGAACGGCACTTAAAGCCTCTTGAATAATGGAGTTGGAATCAAGATAATTGCTGCTTAATGTCTTGGGCAAATTGGCGACCTTCTTTTGATCCAGTAACTGTTCACCCAAATCAAATTGTTGCTTGATCCACTTTTCGTCGCTGGGCAACTGGTTCAAACTATCTGTCGCCACGGTAAAAGCTGACTTCTTAACTATTTTTTTATCGTCATCCAATTCTAGATTAATGGTCCCGATATTTTGCCCGTACTTACCGGCAGCTGCCAACAAAACACCATTATCCAGTTCTCCCTTAGGAAATAAGTGATGGGAATGGGAACCGATGATCAAATCAATTTCTGGATGCTTTTGGGCAATCAAACGATCCATTGAGACACCTAAATGCGACAATAAAATGATTACATCACAGTCTTCAACCAAACGTAACGACTTAGGCAGCATCTCTTGAATTAATCTAATATCCCAATTTAACAAAGGATAAGTCAAAATATAAGGTGCCGTTAAGCCCATCACTCCAATTTTGGTACCTTGCTTGGTGGTGAATTTCTCCACTGGCTTAGCAAAATCAGCCAAACGAGATGGATTTTCTTCATAGAGATTGTTCAGAACTACTGGAAATTGGGCGTGATCATACAAATGTTCCAACTCTTCATGACTATTGCCTAGGCCCTCATTATTTCCAATCGTTACCGCATCATAATGCAAGGGATTCATCCATTCAATATTGGCTTGACCATTGGTAGCTTCAGTCAACGGATGAGCTCGGTCAGAGGCATCACCAATGTCGAATAAATAAAACTCATCGGCTAGACTTTTTTGGCGTGACTCGTCAATAAAACGGGCCACTCTCGGAAAGTTTTCGAAATGGGAATGTAAATCGTTCGTATGCACTATTTGAATTTGTTCCATAATATCCTACTTTCTTTGCAAATTAGCCAAATCCTGTTTCTTCTTATCATACATCTCCAAAATCTCTTCGCCTCGTAATGGTGAACCCCAAGGCAAATCTTCTGACAAGTATTCTCTTTCAGGTGCATCGACACCCACATTGATATTTTCAGCAATGGGCACGCTGTAGTGATGAATATGACCATGTAAATTGATGATCTTTTCAACCTTGCCTAAAAGCATGGGATAATGCGTACAATAAAATTGATGATGATCAAACTTTAATAATGAGCCGACATCTTCAAATTCAAATCTAGGCTTGCCATCACTTAAAAGCTGATTATGTTTATCAACATATTTGAAGAGTGAACGATAGTCATGATTGCCTTTAATTAAAGTAATATGACCATTCAATTGGCGCAAAATTTCATATGTTTCTTCATCAGTTGGCGTATTCTTAGGACGCATCGAAATGTCCCCCAAATGGTAGACGCGATCATTTTCATCAACACGAGCATTCCAGGCCTCAATCATGGCTTGATTCATTTCCTCGACGTTACCAAAATGGCGTGGGGCAAAATTATTTGGCTGTAACAATTGATAATGATAAAAATGTGTATCAGCGATAAAATAATTCATTAGTTATTTGCTTCTTCCTTATTATCTGAAGTAATATGATTAGCTTTCAAAATATCATTGAAGGCATCCAAGACTTTACCAGCAGGTTTCTTATATTCAACCCATTCTTTTAAATTCATTGGTGGAACGGTATAATTTTCGTTAACGTAATCCTCGTAAATGCTGACAGCTGAAGAATGTGGAATATTAAGTTTGAGAATCCGTACTTCTTTAATCATTCCCAACTCGGCAGCCTTCTCAGCACGACCGTTCATTACGATATTGGCAAGCTCGTAATATTTGGTGCCATCGTTACGAGTTATCTGCTCAATCATATCTAAGGTTTGTTTTTCATTGTCCATTTATAAATACCTCACAATTTACTACTGTCTCTAGTATATAATATCTAAAAAATTAGGGAGTTAATTATGGTCTCAAAAAGTTTCAATCTTTTTAAAATACTACTGGCCTCGTTTATCTTTATTTTTGCCAGTGGCTTTACAGTCATCGGCCATCGTGGTGATCCAATCAATGCCCCCGAAGAAACCTTTGAAAGTTTCGATAAAGCTTTTTCTGAAGGTGCTGATTACGTGGAATTGGATATTCACGAGTCCAAAGATAACGTCTTAGTTGTCTCACATGATCGTGACTTAGAGCGGGTAACGGGAACTTCCGCAATCGTGTCCGAACATAACTTTTCTGAACTCGCTCAACTTCAACAAAAAAATGGTGAACCGATCCACAGTTTGAATCAAGTTTTTCAGCATTATAAGAATAATCCTAAAGCAAAATTTCTCATTGAAACGAAGAAAACCAAAAAGGGTAATCCTCAAAATATGGAGGAATTACTCAAACAAGTTATCGATGAAAATGGCATGCAAGATCGAGTTATGTTCCATTCCTTCTCTGTCCACAGCATGGAAAACGAAGCTAAACTGATGCCTGACATCCCAAGAATTTTCATTGCTGGTTCCACCAAACGGATCAATTTCGATATTTTGCAATATGTCACTGGCGTCAATTTATCTTCGAACATCGTCACACCAGAAATTATCAATACCATGCACTTCATGGGCAAAAAGGTCTATGTTTGGGATGAAATGAATGAAAGTCCCAAAAAATGGAATACTTTGATCAACATGCCTATTGATGGAGTGGTGACGAACTATCCCGCAACTGGTAATGAATATCGGGAATTGAAAGATCAATCTAAATCTGAGGCTTTGAATCAAAATGTTTATTATTTCAGCAGTCAAAAAGAAGTTATCTATGAGAATCCCTATCGCCTGATCAAAACTGATAAGTATGTCACTCCCCTAGGAGGATATCACATCACTAATATTATTAAGTTTAATGGCGAAAAGTACGTGCAACTAGGTGAAAATAAATTTGCCAACGCAACCGGCTTCAATTCAGAGTTTGCTCTGAAAGATCTGCGGCAATACTTTGGCTCTAAGGCAGTTTTCCGCAATCAACAGCCTGATAACTACCTTTATAGCGACCCGAATGATTCAAGTTCAATCGTCAACCGTTTGAATGTCAATCAACCACAACAAATTATTACGGTCCAAAAAATCGGTACGCAAACTTGGCTGAAATTAAAAGATGGCTGGATCAATGCTAGAAATGTTTTGATCCAATTGAATCCTGAATCATATCTCGGCAACACTTCTTTAGCCGGTTATCAAGAATTACCGACTGGCCAAAGAATCAAAAACATCGACTTGCGCCAAACTTTTGCTAACTTTAAAGTTCCGACGGATCAATCGATCAAAAATGCTGATTTAATCAAGGATGTCAACAATTTTTATATCGACTTTTCCTCGCTTCATGACACCGATTCCATAAACAAAATTTAGGTAAATTAGCCTTTAATGGCAACCTTTGGTAAAATATAAAAAAATCGTGTGGAGGTCAAAGATACATGTCTATAGATTGGGAGAAAGAAGTTTCACATCGTTCAGATGAATTGATAAATGATCTTTCAGAATTAGTAAGTATTGACAGTTCCAGAGATATTGAACACAAAACTAGTGATTTTCCACTAGGACCCGGACCAGCCAAAGCCTTACAGACGTTCTTGCATTTTGCGGACCGTGATGGCTTTGCAACCAAAAATGTCGATAATTTAGCCGGGAGAATCGAATTAGGAGATAGCGACGAAGCTATTGCAATTTTATCTCACGTCGATGTCGTTCCTGAAGGTCCAGGCTGGGACACTAACCCATTTGAACCGGTAATCAAAGACGGTAATTTTTATGCTCGTGGAGCTGCTGACGATAAAGGACCAGGTTTAGCCGCTTACTATGCTATGAAAATTATCAAAGAACTAAATTTGCCAATGAAAAAAAGTATCCAATTGATTCTTGGTACTGATGAAGAAAGCGAATGGGTCGGCATTAACCACTATATGGAAAAAGAAACTATGCCTGAAACTGGTTTCTCACCTGATGCTGAATTCCCTGCCATTAATGGCGAAAAGGGAATCGTTTCCTTTAGAGTTACTTTCGACAAACCAGTTATTAATTTGGTTAAACAATTTACAGCTGGTATTAGACCTAACATGGTTCCTCAAAATGCTGAAGCAAAACTCGATTTAAATGTCGTCTCTGCGGAAGATGTCAAAGCTAAATTGAACCAATTTCTCGACAGTCATCCCGAAATCAAAGGAAGCGTCGAAATTAACGACGACGTTGCCACGCTTAAAATCATTGGTAAAGGTGCTCATGCGATGGAACCATTCAATGGTATCAATGCAGCTACCTATTTAGCCAAATTGCTGACTGAATTTGACTTAAATGACAGCGAACAGACTTACTTTGGATTCATTGCTGACAGATTACACTTAGACTTTGCGGGTAAAAATCTTGGTATTGCCAACAAAGATGAAGTTATGGGTGAATTAACAGTTTCTCCTAATATTTATGAATACGACGCTCAAAAAGCCAGCTTGCTCTTAAACATTCGCTATCCTAAGGGTGATACTGGCGAAACATTGACTGAAAAAATCAATCAAGCTTTGCCAAATAATATTTCCGCAGCCATTGAAGGTCACAATCAGCTACCTCACTTTGTTGCTAGTGATGATCCATTAGTACAAGCCTTAGTAGGTGCCTATCGAGACCACACTGATGACCAAACCGAACCATTTACTGTCGGTGGCGGAACTTATGGACGAATTTTGAAACATGGTATTGCCTACGGTGCAATGTTCCCTGGCGATGAAAATGTCATGCACCAACCTAATGAATATATAAATATCGATAAGCTATTAAAATCAACTGCTATCTACGCAGACGCCATTTACCGCTTAGTTAAGTAAATACTTGAAAGTTCTGTAGAGGTTCTTTTCTACAGAACTTTTTTTGTTTTTACACTTCTAAATCGATTTTATTATATAATTACGGTATGTAACTTTTTAAGGGAGCTTATTTAAAAGTGAAAAATTTATGGAATAGCATTGTCAACAGCTTTAAAAGTATCCATAGCTGGTCGGACTTTGCTAAGAGAGCTAATCTAACTATTGAAGTTATCAGAAGAATCATTCTTTATTCACTTGCGGGACTTTTGATTCTTGTGAGTTTATCAATCGGTTTAGGTTTAGGTTACGTGTCTGCTTTGACTTCCCAAGTAGCTGTACCTACTAAACATGAAATGAAGACTGAACTTCAAGATGTTAATAATTCAGCTACTTTATATTTTGCTGATGGTCAAAAAATTGAAAATCTTCAAAAAGACTTAGAGGGTAAGAAAATTTCTCTTTCTCAAATGTCACCATATTTGACAAAAGCAATTATCTCCACTGAAGATAGTGACTTTTATCGTCATAAAGGTGTCGTTCCTAAGTCAATTTTTAGAGCGGTTATTTCTGACGTTACCGGTATTGGGGCGCAAACTGGTGGCTCAACCTTGACTCAGCAAACTGTTAAAATGCAGATGCTTTCGTCTGAAACTACATGGAAACGTAAGGCTGTCGAAATTTTTCTAGCCATGCGTGTCGATAAATACTTTAGTAAAAAAGAGATCCTCGAAGACTATTTGAATGCAGCCACTTTTGGGCGTAATAATAAGGGACAAAATATCCAAGGGGTCCAAGCGGCAGCACAAGGATTATTTGGCAAAAATGCTAGTGATTTAAATATTGCTGAATCAGCTTTTATCGCCGGCTTACCACAAAGTCCTTCGATATATACCCCATATGACTATTCTCAAGATGGTTCTAAGGGTAAGTTCAAAGATGATATCAGTCTAGGACTCAAACGTAAAAATGTCGTTTTGTATCGGATGTATCGTGACAATCAAATTACAGAAGCACAATACAATCAGGCCCGCAAATTTGATCTCAAGAGCGATTTTCTCAAGCCTGCATCAGCAAGCACAAAGGAAATCAAATACGGTTATGTTTATAACTTATTGACTCAACAAGCTCGAACAATTTTGATCAAGCGTTTAGTTAAAAACGATGGTCTCAAGTATAGTGATATTAAAAAAGATAAGAATCTTTATGAAAAGTACTATACTCAAGCCGATACTGAATTGCACAACAAGAACTATCAGATTCACAGTACGATCGACAAAGATATGTACATTGCTATGAATCAACAAGTTCAACAATTTAAGGGTAATCTTGGAACAAGCCATACTGACGATGCAACCGATCCTACGACTGGTAAACCAATCAAGGTCGCTGAACCAGTACAAAATGGTTCGGTGCTGCTCGATAATAAGACTGGACAGGTAATTGCTTTCGTCGGTGGTGTTAACTTCAAGAAATCGCAATTGAACCATGCTTTTGATACTCAAAGATCACCTGGTTCATCAATCAAGCCACTGATCACCTTTGCTCCAGCAATTGAAAATGGATTAATTGGAACCCAAACGATGCTCGCCGATTTCAAGACGAAATATAAAGGCTACTCTCCAACTGACTATGGCGAAACGATTCAAAACCGCTTTGTTTCAGCTCGAGAGACTTTGGAAGAATCTTACAATATTCCATCGGTTAACCTTTATAACTACATCAGACAACACGGTGTCAGCTCGAAAAAATACATGTCGAAGATGGGCATTAACTTAACCGACAAAGAATACAGTCAACTAGGTATTACTTTGGGTGGTACTGCCAATGGTGTGACAGTCTTACAACAAGCTAGTGCTTTCTCAACTTTCGCTAATAAGGGTGTGCATGTCGACCCTTACGTGATCACAGATGTTACTGCACCTTCTGGTGAAAAGATCTATCAACACAAAGGTAAAAAGACCAAGGTCTTCACCAAAGAAACTTCATATATCATTAAAAATATGCTTCACGGCGTTGTTACTAAAGGTACTGCTTCAGCATTATCATATGAGGCTAACTTCAGTACGAAGAACCTCTTTGGTAAGACTGGTACTTCAAATGATTACCGTGATAACTGGTTCATTGGTAGTACTCAAGGTGTCACTTTAGCTTCATGGATCGGTTACGATAATTTCTACGGAAATAATTACAATCTAAGTAGTAATTCAACCGATATTAACCAAGAGTTGTGGGCGAATATGGCTAATGCAATGTATCAAGAAAATAAGAGCTACTTTGACACTGGTTCAACTTTCCAAAAACCTAGTGGTGTTAGTTCTTATAAAGTTGATAAGGAAACTGGTACTTACACTGGCTCGATTGGCTATAACGGTATTACAACCAAGGTCAACCAACATACAGCAAATTCGCTTTACTACAAAGGTTCACCAAAATCGATGTCTTACAGCGACTTTGCTATCGGTGGTAAAGAAAAGAACTACAAGCTATTCTGGGACAACTACTTTGGACGCGATAATGGCTACGCCGTTGTTAAACAAGTTGGTTCGAGTGACAAGTCCGCTGAAGAATTGGCGAACGAAAATGGTAGTGGACGGACTTCTGGCTTTAGTAACAGTACTAACAGCAACGATTCTGCCCAAGTTACAACTAACCGCAATAGCTCGACAGAGACTTCTCAGAATAATTCCACGACTACGAATGGAACCACCGAAACCGGAACCGGATCAGGTACAGGTTCTAGTTCAGGAAACGAAACAACAGGCTCCACTTCAACTGGTAATTCTGGAACAACTTCAACTGATAATTCCAATGCTTCCACCGGCGATACAGTCATAGGCAATGCCGAAACTGGTAATACGCCAAGCGTTGGTGAATAGATAATTATTGATTTATCGTATTTAACCAAATGCTCCCCGATTCTTAATTGAACCGGAGAGCATTTTTTATTTCACAAAAGTCATTTTCAAATAACAAATTGATTAGATTACTTTTTCAATTAGCATCTTGTGCTAAAATAAAAATATTACTTTGAATCATGAGGAGATAAATCAGGCATGTATTTCAGTCCAAGTTTTCTACAAAATACCCTCTACATCGTGGCAGTAATTTTAGTTGCTTTCATTGGTGTAGTGATCGGTTATAAATTAAAGCACAACATTAAGTTATGGGACAAGAGCATGACCTTAGCTACGATTGTTTTGCTAAATACCCTCTACTCGATTCTTGGCGGTTTCGTTGACCTACCATACGAATTAAGCTCAGTTATCACAGGTGGACTTTCACTAGTAGCTTTCGGCTATATTGTGGTAATCATTTGGGACTTGCACAAGCAAAAAAGTGCTGACAAAAAGAGGACCTAATTTAAATTAGATCCTCTTTTATATTAATTGATCAAAAATTTGTCAAAAACTCTAGTTATTTTGTTGAACCACGTTTGACAATGCTATATGGCAATTTAATAGTATTTTCATCGATTTGTTCTTGATTCATCATCTTTGTAAGCAGACGCATAGAAACGGCACCGATATCATAAAGTGGTTCCTCGATTGAACTCATCTTTGGACGTGTGACTTCACAAAGAACTGTATCGTTACTTGTGATAAGTTCGAAGTCATCAGGGATCTTAACTCCAGCTTTAATAGCTGAGTTCAAAATACCTGCTGCCAACAAGTCATCAGTGACATAAGCTGCTGTAACACCACTACTTTGAATGGCATCCCAAATTGATTCACCTGCTCTGACAGAATATTCTGCTTCAAAGACCAAGTTAGAAGAGAAATTCAAACGAGCTTTCTTCAAAGCCTTCTTGTAGCCATCTAATCTGTATTTACCATCGATAGGATTTTCAAGGCTACCACCGACAAAGGCGATCTTCTTGTGACCATTTTGAGCCAACTGACCAACAACACTAGCTACGGCATCAGTAAAATCAATGTTTACACTAGCACTTTCATTGTTTTTGTCGACTGAACCGGCTAAAACGATTGGTGTCTTTGAGTTAGCAAGGATACGTTTCAATTTCTTAGACAATTGTTTGCCCATGTAAATCAAACCGTCAACTTGTTTTGATAACAAATTATTCAAGATTTGTTCTTCATCACCAACAGATTCTTGTAAACTAGTTAAGATAATATTGTACTTGTACATGGAAGCAACATCGTCAATACCCTTAGCTAAAGATGCATAATATAGATTAGTGATATCAGGTAAAATTACACCAATAGTTGTACTCTTCTTACTTGCTAAACCACGAGCAACCGCATTAGGACGATAATTTAAACGATCAATAACTTCCAAAACACGTTTTCTTGTTTCTTCCTTTACATTGGCGTTGCCGTTCACAACACGTGAGATAGTTGCCATTGAAACATTAGCAGCTTCAGCTACGTCATAGATTGTAATCACTTTTTTGTCCATTAATATTCACTCTCTCAAACAATATTTTCATTAATTATCTCTAATTTAGCAAACATCTTTACATTTTGCAAGCGGTTTCTACTTTATTGGGGTATGTTTTCATATTTTTTCAAAAAGAAAATCATTTTCAGTGATATACTACAGATAAATCTTTACGTAAAGGAGAATTTTCATGAAGAAACAACTCATCGCACTACAAGAATATTTGGCGCAAAATAATCTCGATGCAGCCTATATCTCTAATCCAACTGATATCAATTATTTTACCGGGTTCTATAGCGACCCTGTGGAAAGAATTCTTGCCCTTCTAGTTTTCCCAAACAAAGATCCATTTATGTTTGCCCCTCAACTAGAGGTTGAAGCAGCCAAAGAAGCTGGCTGGGACAAAGACGTTTTCGGTTATCTCGATCACGAAGATCCATTTGCATTAATGGCAGGTCATATTAAAGACGTGGCCGGTTCTCCAATCAACTGGGGAATTGAAAAAGACGACATGTCAGTTCAAAAGCTCGAAGCTTTGACTAACCAATTCCCAGACGCAAAATTCCCAGTGAACCTCTCACGCTACATGGAAAATGCCAAGCTAATTAAAACTCCTGAAGAAATTGCTGAATTAAAAGCTGCCGGTGAAGAAGCAGACTATGCCTTTTCAGTAGCCTTTAATGCAATCAAAGAAGGACGTACTGAACAAGAAATCGTCGCTGAAATTGAATATGCGATGATGAAAAAAGGCGTTATGCACATGAGCTTCGACACCATCGTCCAAGCAGGTGCCAATGCGGCTAACCCACATGGTGGACCAGAAAAGAATCCTATCAAGAAAGACGAATTGATCTTATTCGACCTGGGAACCGTTCATAATGGTTATATCAGTGACGCTTCCAGAACCGTAGCTTTTGGACAACCAAATGAAAAAGCCCTCGATATCTACAAGGTCGACTTAGAAGCCCAATATGCAGCAATGGACGCTGCTAAACCAGGCATCACCGCCGCAGAGCTAGACAAAGTAGCCAGAGACATCATCAGCAAAGCCGGTTATGGCGAATACTTCATTCACCGTTTAGGACACGGAATGGGAACTTCAGAACACGAATTCCCATCAATCATGGAAGGCAATGACATGGTCTTAAAACCAGGCATGTGCTTCTCAATCGAACCAGGAATCTATATTCCAAACGAAGCCGGAGTAAGAATCGAAGACTGCGTTTACATCACAGAAGACGGTTGCGAACCATTTACACATACATCAAAAGAACTGAAGTATATTAACTAGAGAGCGAAACAAGCCTGGGAATTTCTGAGGATTTACCTAGACCTATGAATTGCACGCGTTTTTTGCGTGTGATTTATAAGTCGTAGTAAACCGCAAGAAATTGGCTTGTGTAGCTCATTTCAATAGAGAGCGGAGGCCGACGTTCTGATTTCGAGCATTTGCCTAGCATCACGAATTATCCACGCCCTTTGTGGATGATTTGGGATGCGTAGCAAAGCACAGAAATCTGTCGGCTGCAGCTCGTTTTCAATAGAGAGCGTAACAAGCCTGGGAATTTCCGAGCACTTGCCTAGACCTCTATGAATTTTAACTTTCTACCTGCCACAACCCAACACCGGTAATTCTCTTTCACCATTCAAAATTGAGAATCCTTAAGTTGTGGCAGATAAAGCATCAACCATTCACAAAAATACAAAGCATATGAAAAGGCCACAACTGATTAATCAGTCGTGACCTTTTTAGTTTGATTATCATAATTAAGACTAAGCTTTAGGATCAATTGTTGAATCTTCATTAAGATCATCTTCGTCAAAAACTATATCTGACGTATCTTCATCAGATTTGATCTTTGACATTTGATCTTTCAACTCATCTGTTTTTTCATTAAAGGAATTTACCAGATCATTGTTGGTATTTAGTCCAACCCCACCGTTATTGAAGTCTCCACGGATGGTTTTAATATTTTCAATGATTTTTTGTCCCGATTCACTTGTCAAATACTTAGAAACAGCATAACCAGATACGCAGCCCAAGACTAGGCCCAATACGAAATTATTTTTTTTCATAATTATCTCTTCTTTCTTGGCCATATCTTAGCAGCAGTTTTGGCAACTGTGGCTAGATTACCTAGTGTCATCAGATTCTGAAAGTTAAAGCCACCGTTTGGCTTCTCTTCAGTAGCTTTAGCTGTTTTCTTACCGATATTTTCAACTGTATCAAACAATGGATTCAACTTCTCTGCCTTACTGTTAACGTCAGCAACTAATGTATTAGTCTTATCGACCAACTTAGTACTTTGATCCATGATTTGTTCTGTATTCTTAGTCAGAACATCAACCATTTTCGTTGTTTCCTTCATTGTTTCTTGCAATTCTTTTAGTAACTTAGCTGTTTGAACTAATGTCATAGCCAAGTAAACAACCAAAACTACAAAAGCGACCGCTGCAATTAAACCTGCAATTTGTCCACCAGTCATAATCTTACCCTCCTGTATTTTAATAGCACTTTCATACTAGCATTTTATCAATCTATCAGCAATAAATTACCAATTAATCCAGCTCTGCCATTCTTGCTCCAACTTTCGAATGGCATTGCCACGATGACTAATTTCATTCTTTTGATCAACTGTTAATTGCGCCAAAGTTTTCTTTAACTCAGGGACGTAGAACAATGGATCGTAGCCAAAGCCATCATCACCCTGTGGAAATTCACCGATCAAACCTTTGATCTCACCTTCGACAACTAAATCGTGGTCATTTTTAGGATTAGCAAATACCAAAGTCGATACGAACCGCGCCGTCCGCTTTTCCTTAGGTACTCCACCTAATTCGCTCAATAATTTGGCATTATTAGCAGCATCATTATGATCACCAGCATATCGAGCCGAATATATCCCTGGGCGTCCATATA
This sequence comes from Companilactobacillus sp. FL22-3, assembly GCF_054881455.1. NCBI lineage: Bacteria > Bacillati > Bacillota > Bacilli > Lactobacillales > Lactobacillaceae > Companilactobacillus > Companilactobacillus sp. FL22-3. The sequence continues at coordinate 16,719 of NZ_JBTYYZ010000009.1, forward strand.
AGGCGTCTACTTGCAATCCAGAGTCATCTGCAATCGTTGGCAAATTAAACCGCTCCATCACTGCATGAGCCTTAATTGTGGCATTCTCCGCAAATGTTTGACCAGTTTCTTGGATTTCAGGCATAGCGGGCAAGTCTAAGAGAGTTTTCAAAGTAAATTCTTGATCATTAAAAATACGCTTGAATTCTTTAGCCTTGCCAGGATTCTTTGTTGCAATGATTATTTCTTTCATTGTTCTCCCCCAATTGATACTAATTTGATCTCATCTATTTCAGTATTTAACCAACGTTTGGCTAACTTGGCAAACTGATCAATATTAGCTGTCGCATATAATTTTAAACTTCTTGTCGATTGATCAGCCAATAAATCGTTTTTAATTAAATAACCCTTCGTGATTTCAACTGTATTGACGGCCGGATCTACTAAGGTCATCTTAGGTAGAAATTTATTGATCTGCGATTTCAACATTGGAAAATGGGTACATCCCAAGATCAAAGTATCAAACTGACTGTCCTTGAATGGTGCCAAAGTATTCGCAATTTCTTGTTGGGACTCAGAACTGTCCGCTGAATCATTTTCTACAATGGAAACAAATTTTTGTGCTGGAACTCCTAAAACATTGACGTCTTGATTTATTTCTGCGATGGTCTGATTATAGCTCTTCGAATTGATTGTTGACTCAGTTCCAATAATTCCAATATTATCCGTTTGAGTCGTTTTAACTGCAGCGATTGAACCTGGCCGAATGACACCAATCATTGGCACTGTAAATTCTTTTCGTAAAGTCACTAAAGCATTAGCTGTTGCCGTGTTGCAACCGTAAATGATCAGCTTGACATTTTTGCTGAGCAAATACTGTACCATTTCTCTTGTATAAGATATGATTTGTTCATGACTCTTGATTCCATAAGGCATTCGAGCCTCGTCACCGATAAAAATTACATCCTCATTCGGTAGTTGACTGATTACCTCTTTGACAACGGTTAGTCCACCTAAACCGGAATCTAATACTCCAATTGGTCTTTGATCACTCATAGTGTTACCCCCTGCCTTCATTTAAGCGAAATATTTGTATTCAACGAAATTATTTATGTCTATCTTTTACATTGACTTAAAAAGCAATTATTCTAATGATATAATGAATTGTCTGAAAAAAGGAGTTATAGCAATGGCCGCAAAATCAAAAGATCTTAATAAACCAACTTTAACCGATGCTCTCAAAAAAAGCGCGGATTCTGAAGGTAGCGATACCTTAACTGAAAACTACTTTGCTGTTTCTGTGTTACGTGACTTCATTCTGCCTGACTTGCTTGACAAAGATACTGTCGAATTATTGTATTGGGCTGGCAAGAATCTCAGTCGGCAATTAATTCTTGATATGGAAAGTTTACCTGAACTATTTGCTAAAGCTGGTTTTGGCAAACTAGAAGTCATCAAGCAAACACCTAGCAGTTATACTTACAAGCTAACTGGTCCGGAAGTCGAACAACGTTTTAACACCAATAATGACGATCCAGAATTTTCATTAGAAACTGGAATTGTTTCTGAAACTGTTGAAAAAACAATCTCAGCGTACTGTTTAGGAACATATACCGTCAACAGTAAAGCTAAAAGCGTGACAATTAAAATACAAATTGATCGAAACTAAAGTATACACCAAAAAACGATCAAAGTGAGTGCGTTTATTGCTTAAAAATCATCGCTAACTACTAAAAAGTGAGTCAACAAGCCTGATCCATCAAGGTTTATTGACTCACTTTTTTATAGTTCAATTTGAACTTGTACCAAACTAAGTTGTGGTAATTCGACTGGTATCATCACTTCGTCATCATTAATATGCAGCTTAACTTGTTTTTTAATGCAATTATTGCCACTGCGGTAAATGACCGTAGCCTCTGTGGCCTCGATCGGTTCTGCAGGATGCCAAGTAATCGCATCATAGTTATCTAAAGTAAAATTAGCTACCCAAAGCAAGAGTTCAGCTTCACTTTGAGTCACGACTAGTTTAGTATTGGGCATCTTTACTAAGTAATCTATTCCGGCCATCGAATCAAGCATCTGTTGCAAAACCACTTGTTTAAAGCCGATATACTCTGCTTCCCAACCATATTTATTATCATAATCGAGTGGCAAGATCAAAATGTGGTCGTCTATCAAGCTCATAACGTTGCCTAGTACTTGATGATGTTCATTATAAGCTTGACTCCAAATTTCAACATTAGCTTTAGGATCATAGTCTAATTGCAAGAAATTGCCGATATGTTGCAACATCGAGATGCGGGGATTTTCAACATCTGCAATTGTACGATTATCAATTGCTTCATAAGTTTGGTAACCACTGCGCGCTTTATGCCACTGGGCTTTTTGAATATGTAATAGATCGGCCAATTTCCTATCGAGCAAAACTTGGACTGATTCTCCATCGAGTAAAACTTTATTATCCTGCAACAATTGTGTAATTTCTTCATTGTTCAAATTACGTAAAAACTGACCGCTAATTGCTATTATTTCATCTTTAAAACTGTCACCCGACTTAAAAGGCGTGATGGTCGTAGAAAAGCCAAAACTGCTTAATAATGCGGCCCAACTAGTTTCTCTAGGCAACAATTCAGCTATCTCTAATCCAGCTTTGGTCTGTAACGTATAAGCAGAATCTTGATCGACCAATATTTTAATTCCTCTAGTCTGGCTCATTACTAGTGACTTAGAAGTCAACTGATTTAGAAAAGTTTTACTGTCGGCTAACATTTGCGCATAGTGATAATCATCAATGACCCCATTGCCACTCATATCAAAAATATTCATTAGTATCCCTTTAGCTCCAACTAGAATACTTGTTTCAATTTGAAATTGGGTAAACCGATTTGATTTCGTAAAAGGCGAATACATATAGTTTTCCAGTTCAGGATACAGAATTGCCTTGTCACCTAAGTATGCCGCCGTTGTTCTAGTATAATCTTCAAAAACTCGAGAATACTTCAAAGGAGCAATCTCGTTATAGGCTGGTAAATGCGGTCGAGCCACCAAAGGATGATCATTGCCACTCAGCGTTTCAAACAACTTTTGCCAATCTCTGCCCTCCACAGCATGCCAATCTGGTAAAGAAGTCATTAATGCCAGATTAGTTTCAGGGGAAACTTGATGGACTGCAGCTTCAATTTGAGCCACCGTCTCAATCATTTCTTGACGGGCGACATCTAAATAAACTTTTCTTTCCAAACTAGGTTTACCTGGCTTCAGAATTGCTTTAACAAAGGCATTTCGTGAGATTTTTTTACCCAATTTTTCTTGATAAAGCTGCATATGACGCTTACAAAAACAGGCTAATTTCAAAGGACTGTGATTAAAATGACGAAAATCATCTTCTAACCACAGTTCCTTCGGCTTCAACGTCGCATACTGGGCATAACACTTGCTCAAATAATCACGCCATTTCAAATCGCCTGGGCAGCCCATCGATTGAGCCTCTTTACCATCAATGTCTACCAGTGGATCAAATCCAATCTTAGGATTGATGACCTGTCCCCGATCACTGTGCATAATGGTTGAAAAAGGATTCAAGCTGATCGTAATTCCCTCAACTTGCAATTGAGCGGCCACTTTTTGAATCGCATCTAGCCACACTTGGGTCTCTTCTTTAGTTAAATGTCCTGCATTTATTTCTTCGGCATTCATAAAGAAGGTAACATTGTCGATCATGGCGTTTTGACAAAAGTCCAATAGCTTATCGTTCTTCTTTGGCGTATTATTTTGCGGATCTAGCGTATATCGCAGTGAGTACTGAAACATATAATCCCCCCGTATGTTGAAAATTTACATATCAGTATTATATAACTAAAACGCTTTCAATCTAAAATTTATTTTTTTGGCACAAAAAAGAGCAAGCTTGCGCTTGCCCTTCGTTAATCTGAATAACTATCAAGGATCTTAGTTAATTGTGCTTTGTTATGGAAGCCAGTCAATTTCTCAACAACTTCACCGTCTTTTTTGATGACAAGTGTTGGGATAGCCATGATTCCAAACTCTTTGGGAGTATTAGGATTAGCATCAACATCCATCTTCATAAACTTAACTGAGTCATCATTCTCAGAAAGTTCCTCAATTACAGGTGATTGCATCCGACATGGACCACACCAAGTTGCCCAAAAATCAACTAAGACAACCCCATCTTTAGTTTCCTCAGCAAAATCTTTATCTGTTACTTCATCAACCATTTATCTCACTCCTTTAATTAATTAGATATTATCATTATTAATTGTTCTTTAAAAAGAATTTGCACTTTTATAAATCAACAATTGTGGCACCAGAACCACCAGAGCTTGCAGGAGCGTATCCAAATGATTTAACTCGTGGATTTCTCTGGAGATAATTTGTGACACCTTTTCTGATAACACCCGTCCCAAATCCATGGACAATCGTAACTTGATTATAACCAGCTAACAGTGCTGAATCAATATATTGATCCAATTCCGCCATAGCTTCTTCGTAACGCTTGCCCCTAAGATCCAACTTGCTCGACAGACCAGAACTCTTAGTTCTTCTAACCATAGTTGGCTTTTTCTCAGGTTCTGGTTTAGATTTTTGAACCTTTTCCAATTCATCGGCACTGAATTTCATCTTCAAAATTCCCAGTTGAACCTCATACTGATTATTTTTATCTTTGCGAACGATCGTACCAATTTGATCATAAGTCAGTGCTTTGACATCATCGCCGACCTTTAACTCTTGACGACGTTTATTGCGACGGAGAACTCGGTTCTTCTTGATTGTTTCATCTTGGTGCAAGTTCTTCAAGTTAGTTTTAGCTGAAATGATCTGATCTTCTTTGATGGCCACACCATCACGTTCCATCTTATGGAGGTTTTCGATGATCTTATCAGATTCCTTTTTCGCCTGGGCTACAATTTGATTAGCGCGCACTTTAGCAGCTTGAATCTCTGAGTCTTTAGACTTATCCAAGGCTTCGCTCTTTTGTTCAAAGTCTTGTTGGACATCTTTATTTTTTGCTAATTGAACAGTCAGTTGTTCGTTTTTCTTCTCAAACTCTTTTCGACGATTCTCTAGATCAGCAATCATATTGTTCAAATCTTGACTTTCGCCGTCCATTAAAGCCTGTCCTCGATCAACGACACTTCTATCCATCCCTAAACGAGAAGCAATATTAAAGGCATTACTTGCCCCGGGGATTCCAATCAACAGCCGATAAGTTGGCTTCAATGATTTCTCATCGAACTCCATACTAGCGTTGATAGTTTCTGGGGTATTATAAGCAAAAATCTTCAATTCTGGATAATGAGTCGTTGCCATAATGTCACATTTTGACTGAGCTAACTTTTCCAAAATTGCGATGGCAATGGCAGCACCTTCTTGCGGATCAGTTCCGGCTCCAAGTTCATCGATCAAAACCAAACTGTGTGCTGATACTTTATGAATAATATTGATGATGTTATCCATATGAGATGAAAAAGTACTCAAATTCTGTTCAATCGATTGTTCATCTCCGATATCAACGAAGACTTCATCAAAGACCGCAATCTCACTTTCTTCACGTGCGGGAATAAACAGCCCTGCTTGAGCCATCAATTGAATCAAACCGAGGGTTTTCATTGTGATAGTTTTACCACCGGTATTAGGACCTGTGATCAACATCGTCTTGTATCCATCACCCAGCTTAATATCATTAGCTACAACCCGCTGTGGGTCGATCAGAGGATGTTTAGCATGTTCCAAGTCAACTACGTGATCTTTAGAAATAATTGGCTCAGTAGCCTTTATTTCCTTGGCATATTTAGCTTTAGCATTGATCAAGTCAAATTGAGCTAAGACTTCATTATTTTTTACGATTGCGTCGATTTCTGGACGTACTAAATCAGACAAATTGTTTAAAATACGAATTTCTTCTGATTTTTCAGACAATTTAGCTTCGTGCAACTGATTGTTCAAGCCCACTACTGCTTGTGGTTCAATGTAAAAAGTTTGGCCACTGGCACTTTGGTCATGAACCACGCCGCCAAATTTAGCCTTATACTCAGCTTTAACGGGAATAACAAACCGATCATCACGTAAAGTCACTAAGGCTTCAGTCAGATACTTAGTATTTTTACCCCGAGTAAATTGGGCCATCGTCTGTCTAATCTGGTCGTTTAATTTTCCCATATGGTCACGAATATACTTCAGATCATCAGAGGCAGTATCTAAAACACGGCCTGTTTCATCCAAAGAACGAGCAATTCTGCGAGTTAATTCAGGATTGTCGATCAGACGATCATTCAATTCATATAATTGACGCAACTCGATTTGATTATCTTTTAAATCTTCAAAAAATTCTTTTAATTCACTAGTATTCTGGAGGACTTGACCAATCGCTGCCAGTTCCGTTCCATTTAAATTTCCATCTTTTTTCAAACGATTAGCTTGGTCATGTAGATCAGCTAACTTTCTCACTGGGATCTCGCCCTTAATTCGAACGATATCAGCGCCATCTTTAGTTTGATCGATCAATCTTTGAACGATTGATTCGACTGACATCGGCATTAATTTTTTTAAGAGAGTCTTCCCACGCGTTGTGATTAGATATTTGGCAATCTCAGCTTTGATCTTGTCAAACTCCAATACTTTCAAAGCTTTATTATTCATATATCTCTCCTATTACAAAATAAGACTGAAACAAATTGTCTCAGCCTTAAAGTTTAAACAGCTCCAATCCAAAGATGACTCAGCATAGCGGTCAATAACGGCGTGCTACGAATCATCGCTGAAGCTACAAATGAATGTTGCAAAGCATGTTGAATACCTGCTACTGGGATCATCGCTACCATCAACAACACCATAAAGATAGTTGTGTAAGTAACAATCAAGCCAATAATACCTCCACTTAGAAGGTTCACGTCATTGTACATTGGAAAATAAGTCAGTCTTTTAAAGTAAAGGCCAACGAATCTAACAATGATCCATCCAATGAAACAAACAAATATAAAAGCAAAGGCACGGTAAAATGCATTGTCTAGTTCCATACCAACTTTTGTTGAGAAAAAGGCAAACTCGCTACCCAAACTTGCTGAAGGATAAGGTACGATCATTTCAAATTTTGGTCCTAAGCTTCGAAAAGAAACTAGGGCTAAGCAAAAGAATAAGGCATATCCAATTGCATAAAATGCCTCCATGACAAGTCCACGACGGGCACCAATATAAAATCCATAAATCAAAAGTAAAATAAGTAACAGACTAAGCATTATTTCCCCTTACTTCAATCATGCTAAAAAAGCGAATTTATAAATCATCATTATCTCTGACTTAAAACAACCAAACGATTGGCTTGCGCCAATCGTCGATTATTATCGGTCTTATTCATCCTCGTCACTTGTGAAGGTGTTCAAAACTTCTTGAACCATGTCCCATTCGTCAGGGTCTTCAATTGGATTCAAATCTCCAGCATCGACATCGCCATTTTCATCAGGCGTGAATGAGAATGCTTGAATTTCAATCTCATCAGCATCTTCATCGGCTTTAGGATATAAAAATACGTATGATTTACCATAATCATCTGATTCAAATGTAAAGAGAATCTTGTAGACTTCTTCATTACCTTGGTCATCACTTAAAATAACTTCATCTAAATCTTTTGGTGGTTGTTTTTCGCTCATAATTATCACCTTAATTTCGAGTCAGCTTGCCTTTTGCATCAAGATAATTCTGAAGAATCATCTCTGCGGCAATCTTATCGATTACTTTCTTTCGTTTTCTACGTGAGACATCAGCCTCATCGATTAGCATTCTTTCAGCTTGAACAGTCGTCAAACGTTCATCAATGAAATCGATGGGCAAGTGAAACTTGTCTTCGACCATTTTGCCATATTCACGAGATTTTTCTACTCGAGGTCCCTCAGTATTATTCATATTCTTTGGCAAACCGAGAACAATTCCAGTTGGCTTTTTGTCTTGGATGATTTCACCCAAACGATCTAAGCCAAACTCTTCTTTATCCTCATTGATACGAATAATCTCAACTCCTTGAGCTGTCCAACCTAAAAGGTCGCTGCAAGCAACCCCGACAGTCCTAGAGCCAACGTCTAAGCCTAATAATCTCATTTATTTACCTTGATTGAGATAACTTTTAACTAATTCCTCGATTATCTCATCTCTTTCATGTTTCAAAATCAAATTACGGGCATCATTATGTCTAGGAATGTATGCTGGATCACCAGAAAGTAAGTAACCCACAATTTGGTTAATCGGATTATATCCCTTTTCTTCCAGTGATTGATAAACACTTTGCAATGTTTCTTTGACATCTTTGCCTTTGTTTTCATTAAAGTCAAAACTCATGGTTTTATCAAGTGAACTCATGGCAAACCTCCATATAACTAAAATTTAAGTGACCGAAAAGCTTCAGTTCAATTATAGCCCACTTTAGAAAGATTTAATAATATCTTTAGCCATTTGTAACGCATTTGTTAAACCAGCAGGATTTTTACCACCAGCTTGCGCCATATCGGGACGGCCGCCACCGCCACCTTGAATTTCTTTAGATATTTTCTTAATCAAATCTCCAGCCTTAATCCCTTTTGCTTGGGCATCCTTATTGACTGCAACGACTAAACTAGCTTTATCTTCACCGCTAGCACCAAGGATTAAAATATCTGACTTGTTGTCATTCTTCCAATTATCGGCTAATTGTCTGAGTGCATTCATATCGGCAGGAACTATATTGGCGATAACTTTATAACCATTGATATCTTCAACCTTGTCAAAGACTTCGGCAGACTTTTGACTTGTCAATTGTGTTTGTAAGTTTTGATTATCGCGTTTCAAAGCTTTTATTTCATCGGCCATTTGTATTGCTCGGCTTGGAACATCTTTTAATTGGTTAACTTTAATATTTTTTGCGGTTTCTTGCAAGAGTTGTAATTGTTCATTCAAGTATTTGAATGCTTCTTCCCCTGTTACAGCTTCGATTCTTCTCGTACCGGAACCAATAGCTGACTCGGATGTGATCTTGAACAATCCCAATTCAGAAGTATTTCTGGCATGAGTCCCACCACAGAATTCAGTTGAAAAGTCATCGATTTCAACGACACGGACCATGTCACCATACTTTTCACTGAACAGTGCAATGGCACCCTTCTTCTTCTTAGCCTCTTCAATTGGTAAGACCTCAGTCTTAACAGGAATAGCGGCCCAGATCTTCTCGTTGATGATTTTTTCCAAATCAGCAATTTGTTGATCAGTTAAAGCAGCATTACTGTTGAAGTCAAAACGCAAGTAATCTGGTTCAACTAATGATCCCGCTTGATGAGTTCTAGGACTGACGACATCACGTAAAGCTTGATCCAACAAATGGGTAGCTGTGTGATTGTGACGAACTTTTTCACGGAAATCAACGTCGATCTCTAGTTTATATTTGGTATCGGCAGAAATTGCTGACATAACATTGACTAGATGAATATTTTGACCATTTGGAGCGTGTTGCACATCAATAACTTCGGCTACTTGGTTACCGTTTAAGTCATAGATATTACCAATATCGGCAACTTGTCCACCCATTTCAGCGTAGAAAGGTGTGGTATCAAAGATCAATTGAGCTTGACCTTCGGAAACCGTCTTAACTTCTTTGTCATCGACAACAATATCTTTTAGAGTACTTTCAGTTTCATTGTGATCGTAACCAATAAACTCACTTGGAGTCTTGATTTCCATCAAAGTTTCATCTTGCATACCCATTGATTGCAAGTTACCACGAGCTTCACGGGCACGTTGTTTTTGGGCTTCCATGTTCTCTTTGAAACCAGCCTCATCAACACTTAGACCTTCGTCGTTAGCATATTCACGAGTTAATTCCATTGGAAAACCATAAGTATCATAAAGCTTGAAAGCACTAGCACCATCGATGACTTTTTGGTCTTTCTTTCGCAAGTCAGCAATAACACCGTTAAGTAGAGCTAAACCTGCATCAAGTGTTTCTGAAAAGCGTTTTTCTTCTTGTTTGATAGTCTTAGCAATAAACTCTTGTTGTTGGCTGACTTCTGGATAATAACTTTCCATGATACGACCAACGATTGGCACCAATCTGTAAAGGAATGGTCCATTGATACCTAATTTTTTACCATTCAAAACGGCACGTCTGATCAAACGTCTGATAACATAGCCACGACCTTCGTTAGAAGGCAAAGCTCCATCGCCAATCGCAAATGAAACTGAACGAGCGTGGTCAGCAATTATCTTGAAGGAGATATCATCTTCAGCATTGTCACCATATTTTTTGCCACAAAGCGAGCTAACATCTTCAATCAATGGCATGAATAGGTCAGTTTCAAAGTTAGTCTTTGTACCTTGAATAACTGATACTAAACGTTCCAAGCCTAAGCCCGTATCAATGTTTTTATGTGGTTGTTCAACATATTGACCATTTGGCAAATGGTTTAATTCTGAGAAAACGATATTCCAAACTTCAAGATAACGTTCATTTTCGCCACCAGGATAATTCTCAGGATCGTCTTCAGCTAAATTATTAAATGATTGACCACGGTCATAGAAAATTTCTGAATCGGGACCACATGGACCTTCACCGATATCCCAGAAGTTATCTTCATCTTTTAAAATATGATCTTGAGCGATTCCTACTTCAGCCCATAGCTTTTGAGTTTCAGTATCTTTAGGATAAGTCGTTACGTAAAGACGATCTTTGTTCATCCCGATCCACTCTGGACTTGTTAAGAATTCAAAAGCCCAAGGAATGACTTCTTTCTTAAAGTAATCACCCACGGAGAAATTACCCATCATTTCAAAGAAAGTTTGGTGACGGGCTGTTTTACCAACGTTTTCGATATCGTTAGTTCTGATACATTTTTGAGCACTTGTAATTCGAGGATTATTAGGAACGACAGTTCCATCGAAGTACTTCTTCATCGTAGCAACACCAGAGTTAATCCATAACAAAGTTGGATCGTCATGTGGCACTAATGAAGCACTAGGCTCAATCATATGACCTTTTGATTGGAAAAAGTCTAAAAACATTTTTCTTATTTCTGCACTAGATAAATCTTTCATGTTATCTCCCTAAAAAAACGAAAAATCGCTGCAATTTCAAGGACGCCACTGCGCGGTACCACCTTGTTTGCAACGATTTTCGTTAGCCTCTCAACATTTTTATATACAATTTAATTTGGCAGCATCTTCATAGCGAATACTTAGGCCTTCCCACCGACTAGCCTTCTCTGAAAATATTCGTTACAAGATATATCCAAGGAAAATATTAACCATCAGATTAAAAATTGTCAATGTTTAAAGAAACTAACTAATTATTTTTATTACGTCTTGCTTCTCGTTCTTGTCGTCTATTTTGACGAATTTGAATCTTTCTTTGTTGACGATGTTCTTCATTGATCGCCTGTTTGATCTTCTTTTTATAGCCTGGTTTTCTCTTAGTCTTTTGCTTCTTAACGTAGCCAACTAACTTAGTATCAAGCTTTTCTTGTGTAGCTTTACGATTAGTCCGACGGTCACGTTCAGTTGCATCGACAATTTCACCATGTTTGATATCTTTGGGTTCAAACTTAATGCCTAAATGTTCGATCTCATCAACTTTGTGTTCTTCGCCTGGATCATAGATCGTAATTGCCGTTCCTGACATCTTATTACGACCAGTTCTACCAACACGATGGATGAAAAAGTCCAAATCGTCTGGTATTTCAGCATTGATAACGTGTGAAACCCCATTGATATCAATTCCACGAGCTGCTAGGTCAGTTGCAACGACATATTGAAATTCCATATTTTCAACTTGTTTCATCGCCCGTTTTCTTTCACGTGGCGTTAAACCACCATGAATTCGAGCCACTTTTAGACCTTGGTTACGGAGATATTGGTAAATCTCATCAACAGTCTTCTTCGTATTGGCAAAAATTAAAACCAAGTATGGTTCGCCTAAGGTTACTAGTTGATAAATCAATTGTTTCTTGTCACGACCATGACTAGACATCAACCAGTTATCCACATTCTTAGGAATAACACTGTCGTTTTTGATTTCTACTCGTTGAGGGCCATGCATATATTTATTCAAAAATGGCTCTAATTTTTGAGGAATGGTAGCTGAAAAGACCATCATTTCCCGGTCTTCGGGCAACTTATTAGCGATATGATCGACATCGTCCAAAAAGCCCATATCCAATGTCATATCCGCTTCATCAACGACGAATATTTGCACATTTTCGACATGCAGATCATTTTCACGAATCAGATCCCAGAGTCGACCTGGAGTTCCAATCGCAATTTGTGGTTGGTGTGCTTCTAGCTTTTTCTTTTGACGTTCACGGTCTGAACCGCCAACAAAGATAAAGGCATTATATTCTTCTGGATAATTCTTTAAAATTGCTTGAGTATCTTCGTAAATTTGGTAAGCTAACTCTCTACTTGGCGTAGCAATCAACAATTGAACTTCTTGTTCGTCTGTTAAAGCATTCATTGAAGGCAACAAGAAAGCATGTGTTTTACCAGAACCAGTTTCTGATTGCACGATAATATCTTTTTTCTTGTTAACAAGTGAAATTACTGCTTCTTGAACTGGCGTTGGCTCGTCAAAATTAATTTCTTTCAACGACTTATTGATTGCCTCGTTAAAATTATATTGTGAAAATTTAGTCATCTATTCACCCCTCTGATTGTATTCCGTGACTATTTCTATGAGTTCGGCAAACATTTGTTTAACTTCAGCAACGTCCTTAGCTGTGGCTCCACTAGCAAGTGGATGTCCGCCACCATCGTGATTTTTAGCTAATTCATTGATGATTGGGCCTTGAGAACGTAAGTGCATTCTAAAAGTTCCATCATCTTTTTGAACAGCTTCCATCCAGGTGCAGACTTCCTTTAAACGTCCTGGCGTTGAAACGACTGAATTGGCTTGCTCTTGATTGATGCCTAATTTCTTCATTAAATCTAGATCGATGATTGCATAAGCAGCTCCTGAAGCATCGATTATCAAGTTATCGAATAAGACTCCTTGCAACTTAGCTTGTTGTAAAGTGATCTCATTCATCTTGTTATTGATCGAGGCCGTATCCACCCCTAAAGCAATACAACGACCACCTACTTCCATCGTGTGTTGCGTCGTCGAAGGATACAAGAAACGTCCAGTATCTCCAACGATTCCAGCATATAGATAATAAGCAACTTCTTTGGTCAACTGCAATTCATCGCTGCTATCTATTAAGTCGGCAATGATTTCTGAACTGGAACTAGCGTCCGTGTTAACAAAAAGTTGATCTCCATATGCATCATCATTAGGATGGTGATCGATCTTAATTAAGAAATCTCCATCATCAAAACGTTGATCGTCAATTCGTGGTTGATTAGCTGTATCTGTCACAATGACTAAGGCACCTTGATAGTCCTCATCGTTAACTTCTTCAACAGTGGAAAGCCACTTTAAACCTTCAGTATTATTTCCACCAATTAAGACCTTCTTATCTGGGAAAGCTTGACGAATTGTCACAGCTAAACCAGCTTGGGATCCCAAAGCATCAGGATCGGGATTTTGATGACGTAGAATGATAATTCTATCATATTTTTTGATTGTTGCAATTATTTCAGCAAAGCTATTCATTATAGTAGTCGTCCTCCTTATAAGACAAATTCAAAGAAACCTCTTCAAACGATAACGGATCCAAATTGGTAATCGTGATCCCCAAAAGACGAATTTTTTGATCTGTTACCTTTAATTTATCATAAATATCCCTTGCAACACGATAAATATCAGTTTTTGTTTGAACATAGTCTTGAAAACTCATCCGTTTAGTGATGGTTTCAAATTCTGAATTGCGTAACTTGAGGACGACGGTTTTACCATGCTGGCGTTGTTTCTTTAAATCCTGACTAACTTTCTCTGCCAAAAAATGTAACTCCGCATCGATTTGTTCGTCCGTAACTAAATTACGATTATAAGTACGTTCACGGCCAATCGACTTACGCAAGCGATGTCCTTCAACAGGAGCGTCATCGATTCCATGGACACGTTTATAAATTATGTAGCCCATTTTGCCAAAGTTCTTCAAAAATTCATCTTGATCGATTTTTTGAAGATCTTCACCAGTATAAACATCCATCTCATGTAATTTCTTCTGCATGGCTTTACCAATACCATTGAACTTTTCGATCGGCATAGGTTTGAGGAATTCCTTAGCATACTTACCTAAAATAATCGTTCTTCCAAATGGTTTCCGATAATCAGACGCCATCTTGGCGAGAAACTTATTATAGGAAATTCCCACTGAACAAGTTAAACCAGTCTCCTTGACGATCCGCTGTTGAATGTAATTGGCAATTTTGATCGTATTGACCTCATGCAATTTATTTTCAGTCACATCTAAGTAAGCTTCATCCAGTGCCACTGTTTGGTAATTATCAGTCACATCGCCAAAAATATCGTGAATTTGATTAGAAACACTACGATATAGTTCAAAATTGGGCGGGGTAATAACTAACTTACTCTTAGGAATCAGATCAACCGCTTCTTGAGCTGGCATAGCTGAATGAGCACCGTACTTGCGGGCATTATAATTGGCAGTTGTCACAACTCCGTGATGTTGATGTTTTCTAGGATCTTGAGCCACGATCAAACATTTTTGCTTATATTCTGGATGTTCCCGTTCTTCGACGGAAGCGAAAAAAGCATCCATGTCAACATGGATGATCTTTCGATTTTCATTAATTTTTATCGGTATTTGTAAAAAGATAAGACGACACCGCCTTTAATCCCAGACCCATGAATTGCCGTCACGTTCCAAAAGCATTTCCGCAGAATCTGGTCCCATTGTTCCACTAAGGTAATTAGGAAAATCAGGTGTTTGACTATCCCAACGCTGTCTAATGACATCAATATACTTCCAAGTACTTCTCAATTCATTCCACAGTGTAAAGTGAATTCTATTACCAGATAAGATATCGATAATCAAGCTCTCATAAGCTTCACGAGCAGTGTCAAATTCAGCTTCTTCAGGGAACTTAATGAAGTTTTGGCCTGAATCCTTGTAATTAATACCATTGATCAAAATACTTTGACCATTGACTCTTTCAATCAATATTGTCACAACTGTATTAGGTCTGATACCCAATTCTTCAACCTTTTCATTGAAGACGATATCGATACGTGAAGACTTGGCTGGCATTCTCTTACCTGAACGAACGTAGAATGGTACCCCACTCCAACGGTCAGAATCAAATTGAATTTTACCAGCTGTAAAAGTTTCAATTTGTGAATCTTCAGCGACTTTGTCTTCTTGTCGATAAGCTTTTAAATCACCAAGCTTATCCGTGTCATATTGTCCTCGAACAAAATCTTGGTCAACTTCTTCAGGAGTTAACAACTTCAAACTATTAAAAATTTCGGTTCGATTTTCGTGGATAATTTTAGATTTTGTTGCTTCAGGATCGTCACTAGCCAAAGAAGCAATTATTTGCATAATATGGTTTTGAACCATATCACGTAAAACCCCGGCAGTTTCATAATATCCACCACGGTCTTCTACCCCAAGTGATTCAGCTAAAGTTACTTGAATATTAGAAACATATTGATTATTCAAAGCTGCTTCAAATTTAGGATTATTCGCACGAATATGAGGAATATCTTGAACCATTTCTTTACCTAAATAGTGATCGATACGGTAAATATCGTCTTCTGGGAAGGCCTTAGAAATATTACCGTTTAGTTCACAAGCGGATTCAAGGTCACGGCCAAATGGTTTTTCAATCACTAGTCGGTTATAACCTGAAGTTTTCAAACCTTCAGAGTTGATATGTTCTGCGACTGTTCCAAAGAAACGTGGAGCAATTGCCATGTAATAGACCCGATTGTGATCAGTTTCGAAACGGTCGTCCAATTTTGCAGCCAAATTCTTCAAAGCAATGTAATGTTCTGAATCATTGACATCATGTGATTGATAGAAAAAGTGTTGAAAAAACTCCTTCATAATTGATTCATCATCATTCTCAAATGTTTCTTTCAAAGAAGTGACAACAGTTTCACGAAAATAATCATCACTCCAAGGACGACGAGCCGTACCGATAACAGCGAAGTGATCCTTTAAGAATCCTGATTTATATAGACGAAATAGTGAAGGATATAATTTGCGGTGAGCTAGATCACCTGAACCTCCAAAAATTATAAAAATTGCTGATTTCTCTTTACCCATTTTAAACTCCTTTGAAGTCATCATGTATTTATATTTTAACTCATGAATTATTAAACATCTTCATTATTGACTTATTATTTTTACATTAAAAATATTAGACCTTAGAGCATACTTTAAGGCAAGTAAAAAGACATTGAACTTTCAATGCCCTTTTTTCTCAAAGAATCATGTTAAATACTTAATCGTTTCCTCAATTGTTGAAAATCCTTGCTGTTGACGAATTTCTTCCAGTTTCTGTTGCGATTGTCGGCTTAATTTATCAGCAGCAATCGGATCATTTTCCTTTTTATCAGTCAATTTTTCTCCAATTCTTTAAAAGCCACTAACTCGAAAGTGAATTAGTGGCTTTTTTAATTTTAACTTAGTAGACCATCAGTCCGACTAATTAAATAATTATTTTTCGTCTTTTGGTGTTTCTGTATCTGCAGCTGTTTCTTCAGGATTGTCATCTTCGACTTTAGCTGAATCTGTAGTTGCATCATCAGTAGTTGTTTCTTCTTTTGTTTCTACTTTGGCATCTTCTTTTGTTGCTTCAGTTGTTTCTTTTGCTGCTTTAGTATCCTTAACAGCATCAGTTGTAGCAACATCTGCTGGAGTTGTCCGACGAATGAAGTTCAAATCAAAAGTTAAATAAATTCCATCACAGTCAACTACGACTTCTTTATTTTCACGATCGATTGAAGCAATTTTACCTTTAATCCCACCAAGGGTAACGACCTTGTCGCCGACGTTCATTTCTTTCAACATTTCTTGACGCTTTTGTTGTTGTTTCTTTTGGGGACGAATTGATAGGAAATACATTCCCACAAACATAATCACAACGAAAATCAATAATGTCATATTTCCACCAGCGCTAGCTGCGCCTAATGTAAGCATATTCAAATTTTCCACCTCTTAATAATTTGCATAAGTATAGAGTAACAAATATCTGTGCTTGTTTCCAGACAACTTGTTTCTCTAAAACAAAAATCTTTTAAAAATTCTTTGCATTTTCTTGATTGAAACCATAATCTTCAAAAACATGTTCTCTAAATTCTAATAAATTGTCGTCCCTAATTGCTTGACGAACACCTTTCATCAAGTTCAGCAAGAAGTAAAGATTATGATAACTAGTTAAGTGAGTTCCAAATAACTCGTTAGCATTGATCAAATGACGAATATAAGCTCGGGAATAATTACGACAAACGTAGCAATCACAGTTATCATCCAACGGACCAAAGTCTCGAGCATACTTGGCATTTTTGACCACCAAACGTCCATGACTAGTCATACAAGTACCATTTCTGGCGATTCTAGTTGGCAAGACACAGTCAAACATGTCGATTCCTCGAATTACCCCATCGATCAATGAATCTGCTGTACCCACACCCATCAAATAGCGTGGCTTGTCCTCAGGTAACAGTGGCGTTGTAAAGTCTAGTACTCGGTTCATTTCATCCTTTGATTCCCCAACTGATAATCCACCGATCGAATAACCTGGGAAGTCCATGCTGACCAAGTCTTTAGCACTTACTTTTCGCAAATCTTCAAAACCGGCACCTTGAACGATACCAAACAATGCTTGCCAGTCGGGATTACGGTGTGCTTTAAGGCCACGTTCAGCCCAACGACTCGTTCTCGCAACTGACTTCTTGATGTAGTCATAGCTTTCGAAGAATGGTGGACACTCATCTAAGCTCATCATGATATCTGGTCCTAAATAATTTTCGATCTTAATGGCTTTTTCAGGCGATAAAAATTCACGGCGGCCATTCAAATGATTCTTGAAGTGCACCCCAGCTTCAGTAATATCTCTAGTATTAGCCAACGAAAAGACTTGGAAACCACCAGAATCAGTTAAGATGCCTTTGTTCCAATTCATGAATTTGTGCAAGCCGCCAGCTTCTTTGACAATATCTTCACCAGGTCGTAACCATAAGTGATAAGTATTGGCCAAAACAATCGTTGCACCGATCTTTTCCAAATCTTCCGGAGCCATATTTTTAACCGAAGCTTCGGTACCTACTGGCATGAAGATTGGCGTTTCAAAGGTCCCGTGAGGTGTTTCCAATAATCCCAAACGAGCACCAGTATGTTTTTCTTTCTTTAATAATGTGTATTTAACAGCTGGTTCCATAAATTCCCTCTACTTAATGAACATTGCATCGCCAAAACTAAAGAAACGATATTTTTCTTCAACGGCGTGACGATAAGCGTTCAAAATATTTTCACGGCCAGTAAATGCGGCCACTAACATAACTAAAGTTGACTTTGGCAAATGGAAGTTAGTGATGAATTCATCAACTACTTTCCATTCATAACCTGGTTTGATGAAGATATCCGTCCAACCAGAATCAGCCTTGATTTCACCGTCAAACTTTGTCCCAATCGTTTCCAAAGTTCTGATTGAAGTTGTACCCGTAGCGACGATCTTACCGCCATTTTTCTTCACGTCATTCAACGTCTTAGCTGATTCTTCATCCAAACGATAAAATTCGGAGTGCATAACATGTTTATCAACATCTGATTCCGTGACTGGTCTAAAAGTTCCTAAACCAACGTGCAATGTCACGTAAACTAATTTAACACCCTTGTCTTCAACCTTTTGAAGCAATTCTTTCGTCCAATGTAGACCTGCCGTTGGAGCAGCAGCGGAGCCATTTTCTTTGGCATAGACAGTTTGATAACGATCAGGATCGTCCAATTTTTCTTTGATGTATGGAGGGAGTGGCATTTCACCTAACTTCTCCAAAATTTCCATAAAGATTCCTTGGTAATGGAACTCAATGATCTTACCACCGTGTTCCAAATCTTCGATCACTTCAGCCTCTAGTTCGCCATCCTCACCGAATTGAACCTTCGTTCCGACTTTAGCACGACGAGCAGGCTTCATTAAAACTTCCCACTTGTCGCCTTCGATATTGTTCAATAACAATACTTCTTCGTGACCGTCGGTATCTTCTTTAGTTCCGTATAAACGGGCTGGTAAAACTCTTGAGTTATTCATTACTAAAGCGTCACCAGGGTTTAAGTAATCTAGGATATCATAGAAGTGTTTATCTTGGTATTCACCGGTTTGGTGATCAAGAACTAGCAGTCTTGATTGGTCGCGGTTCTTGATTGGTGTTTGAGCAATTAGTTCTTCGGGTAAATCGTAATCGAAGTCTTCTGTTGATAGTGACATGGTTTGTCTCCTTTTTATTTTTAAATTTTTTTAGTTGTGGTGGGGATTATGGTATTGGTTCACTGCCGGCTTCCGTTCGGCTCTGAGGGGTCTGGAACGCCATGGGCATCGCTTTGAACCAATTGAAGTGCACAATTGTTTCAAAGTCGAGCCTTGTTCTAAGTGCGCTTCGCCCACTAAGAACAATTTCATGGCTGAGACTCCTCAGAGCTCTCACTACAGCCTAGGTTGTTAAAACATGTTTGGATATCCCTCAAGTGAACAAGTTCAAGAGATAAACCCAGTTCAAAGGCAAAGAATAAGGTCAAAAACTTAAAAGCCTAAAAGCAAAACGAACTGAGGTTTTTAATAACTATCAATGTACTGAATTGATATAAATATAAGTCAATTCAGTACATTTTTTGGTCTTGATCTTGTCCTTTATCTTTTGCCCTTAAGCACTAAGGTTTTCCAGCTTCCACTCTTACCAAGCGCAATCAAGAATGTGGGACCCATATATATATCACTAACAAATAAAGTATGCAGTAGCTTTAGTCAGGAGCGGAAGTTCTGGGGGATATCAGTGGTGAAATTTTACTTAATTGGCGGTTTTTGCCAATTTAGTAAAAGGACGAGCTTGAAGACAAGCGGTTTTCTTGGCTCCAAGTCGGCCCACCACGTTCCATATCCCCCAGAACTGCAGCGGATGACGGCAGTGAACCACCCTGTTATCTCTACTTAGATACGCCAAAACGAGTAAATTGCTTTACTCGTTTTCATCAGGGTATGGCATCCCCATGTGTTCATAACCTTTTCTTGTGACTACTCGTCCTTTGGCGGTTCTTTTTAGGAATCCCATTTGCATTAGATAAGGTTCATAAACTTCTTCGATTGTTTCTTGTTCTTCACCGATGTTAGCGGCAATTACTTTTAGCCCTACTGGGCCTCCGTTGTACAATTCGATGATCATCTCTAAGATACGGCGGTCGATATGGTCTAATCCGGCATCATCAACTTGGAGTTGGTTCAAAGCGGACTCGGACATTTCATAATCGATCGTATCTTTGTTAGCGACTTGGGCAAAATCTCGGACTCGTTTTAAAAGTCGATTGGCGATTCTAGGGGTTCCTCGTGATCGTCTAGCAATCTCATGAGCGCCTTCTTCGTCAACATTGATATTTAAAACGTTGGCAGAACGAAAAACAATCTTCGACAATTCGTCTATGGTATAGTACTCCATTCTTTCCACAATTCCAAATCTATCTCGCAAAGGTGCGGATAATTTTCCGGCTGCGGTAGTAGCACCAATCAAGGTATATGGTACTAATTGATGATGCAAGGAACGGGATTCGCTGCCTTGACCAACGATAATGTCGATATAAAAATCTTCCATAGCTGAATAGAGAACTTCTTCGACGGCTCTAGGCATACGATGGATTTCATCGATAAACAGCACGTCACCGGGTTCAAGTTCATCTAAAACAGCTACCAAATCACCAGATTTTTCGATGGAAGGTCCAGTAGTGGTATGGATATTTACCCCCATTTCATTGGCGATGATCATGGCTAAGGTTGTTTTACCTAACCCTGGAGGTCCGTATAACAAGACGTGATCTAAGGTTTGTTGCCGTTGTTTAGCGGCTTTGATATAAACTGCCAATTCTTTTTTGGCTTTTTCTTGACCTAGATACTGATCAAAGCTTTGTGGTCGTAAAGTTTGTTCTACGATATCTTCGATATTGTCGAGTGAATCGGCATCGGTCAATCGTTCATCTTGATTTTCATTAGACTCGATTTTGGACACTCCATTCTATATTTTATTTGCTCAATAATTTTAAGCCGGCTCGAAGATATTCATCAGCACTTGATAAATGTTCTTTTTCCAATTGCGACTTAACTTTTGTAACTTCTTTAGGTGAATACCCTAGAGACTCTAAAGCGGCCAATCCATCCTCTAATTCTTGATTGCCTGTACTGAATTCTGCCGGAGCTTCGCCTAATGTCATTTGACCTTCAGCTGTAAACTTACCTGACAAATCAAGAATAATTTGTTGAGCTGTCTTTTTACCGATTTTAGGAAATTTAGTTAAATATTTAACATCGTTATTTTCGATGGCATGAATCAATCCTTGCAAGTCTTGGCCGGCTAAAATTGCTAAAGCACTCTTAGGCCCAATTCCAGAAACACTGATTAAATGTAAAAAGATATTTTTCTCATTCAAATCATAAAAGCCATATAAAGCTTGCTCATTGTCACGAACGACCTGTTCAACATAGACCGTTGCTGTTTCATTTTCCTGATAACGATAAGGATTAGCTACTTGAACTTTATAGCCAACACCTTTGACATCCACCACAATATATGAAGGGGTTACTGCTGCTATTAAACCATTTAAATATTCAAACATAATTTATTCACTCTCTCTTGTATCGTGTGGATCTTGAATTCTCTTAAACATTTTTTCGAGATCTTTATTACTGAATTGGACTAATACTGGGCGGCCATGAGGACAATTGTAAGGATTCTCAGCCTTTGTTAGATTCTCTAATAACTGATGAGCCTCTTGGTCAGTAATGTGATGATTGGCCTTAATTGCCCGTTTACAACTCATCATAATGGCATTTTTTTCACGAAACGCCGCTACACTGATTTTAGAATCATTCAACACATAGTCAACCATTTCTTTAATCGTCGACTCTTCTTGACCGGCAACGAACCAAGTTGGATGAGTATTGACGACAAAACTATTCTGTCCAAAGTCTTCTAGATATAGGCCAATACTTTCAAGCAACGGCTTCTTTTCTTTGATCAGAATACTCTCCGCATTTGGATAATCTAACACGATCGGTACTAATAATTTCTGCTGGTCAGTCGAAACTTTACCTATTTCCTTACGATAATACTCGTAATTAACTCGCTCTTGTGCGGCATGCTGGTCGATTAAATAAAAACCGTCTTCACTCTCTGCCACAAGATACGTTCCATGAATTTGACCGATATAACGCAAATCGGGAAAATCTGAAGTCGTTGACGTATCTTGAGCCTTTGAGTCGATCACTTTGACATTCTTAGCCGTTTCAGCTTGCATTCGTAAATCCCAAGCGTGCAGATGCTCTGGATCATTAAAAATTGGCATCCCTGTCATCGGAGTCTCTACCCGTCGATTGACACTGTTTGTTGGTGGCAAAGCAGGCTCATCGTCATCCGATACAGCGTCAATTGTCGCATTAGTCAATGGTTCATTGATCTTATCGATTGAGACAATATCATCCAGGCTGATCTGTTCGGGACGATACGTATCAACTGTTTGATCAGAATCTTTCCGACCAAGGTTCTTAACTGCATCGGGAATCAAATTTTGTCCAGACAAGCGTTGTTTGATACCTTCACTGATTAGATCTCCAATATGACCTTCATTGGACAGTCTAACTTCTTGCTTAGTGGGGTGAACGTTGATGTCGACTAACCCTGGGTCCATCTGTAAATTGATCACCGCAATTGGAAAACGAGCAACCATTAATTTAGAACCATACCCACGAATAATGGCATTCGTCAGTTGAAAATTCTTAATATAGCGTCCATTTAGAATAATTGAAATATAAGAACGATTAGACCGAGTCGTATCAGGTTTTGAAAAATAACCCTTGATCTCATAGTCGGGATCAGAATTCTCAAATTCCAACATATGACTCGCAATCGTTCGTCCATAAATCCCTGCAATTGTCTGTTGCAAGTTGTCGTTACCAGAAGTCCAGACTAAATCTTTTCCTTCATGAATCAAACGAAACGATATATCTGGATGTCCCATGGCTAGACGATCAACAATATCAACAATCTTATTCAATTCGGTATGGAGTGATTTAACATACTTCAACCGAGCTGGGGTGTTAAAGAACAAATCTTCCACCGTCATCGTGGTTCCCTTTGAGCGAGCAAAAGTTTCTTTTTTGAGTAATTCATTACCAGAGAACTTGGCTCTAACCGCTGACTTACCATCAGTACTTGTCACAACCGTCAACTTAGAAACTGAAGCAATGCTGGCTAAAGCTTCACCACGAAAGCCTAAAGTTTTGACGTTAAATAAGTCGTGATCATTACTGATTTTACTAGTCGTATGCGGTAAAAAGGCGACTTCAACGTCATCCGCTGAAATCCCCTTTCCATTATCATTAACTTCAATTGATTTTAAACCCGCTTGTTTGACAGTGATCAATACTTGCGTAGCCTTCGCATCGATGGAATTTTCCACCAGCTCTTTAACGACTGATGCTGGGCGTTCAATAACTTCACCAGCCGCAATCTGGTTACTAAGTTCAACTGGCAGTTCATGAATAATACCCATTTTTTCCACCTTCTTTTATTTAAGTTTCTTTTGCCATTTGTAAAGTAAATTGATGGCTTCAATTGGTGTAATTCCCATTAAATCTTGATTGTTCAATTCTTTCAATACTTGTGACTCTTTAGTTGATAACTTTTTAGTTGGCTTACTTACTTCGGGGAAAAGTGACAATTGTTTTTCATCGCCCGAAATATCAGTGACCATTTTTGATTCCGTAACGGTTTCTGATTCAGGTTGTGCATTCAAAACGGCTGCTGGTTCGTTAATCGATTCGGAAGTCGTAGTGTGAACTGAACTTTCTTCCAAGCTGCTAAGAATCTTACGTGCCCGAGTCAAAACATCATTTGGCAAACCGGCTAACTTAGCAACGTGAATTCCGTATGACTTATCCGCAGGTCCTGGCAAAACCTTGTGCAAAAAGACCAAGTCGCCATTTTCCTCGGAAGCATCTACATGCACATTTTTCAACCCTGGCAATTGACTTTCTAGTTCCGTCAACTCGTGATAGTGCGTGGAAAAAAGCGTCATTGCTTTCACATTCTTGTCGATATATTCAATGATTGCTTGTGCTAAAGCCATTCCGTCATAAGTTGCTGTACCACGGCCAATTTCGTCAAAAATAATCAAACTATTAGGCGTAGCATTTTTCAAAGCATCATTTGCTTCACGCATCTCGACCATGAAAGTTGAATCCCCAGAAATCAAATCATCTGCAGCACCAATTCGAGTGAAAATATGATCAAAAATTGGCATCTTCGCTGAGTCAGCCGGCACAAAACACCCAATTTGAGCCATGATGACAGTCAATGCCATCTGCCGCATGTAGGTACTCTTACCAGACATGTTGGGACCAGTGATCAAGAGAATATCAGTCTGATCATCAAAATGGACATCATTAGGAATATAGCTGTTGTTACTCAAAACCTTTTCCACAACGGGATGACGACCATTGGTAATATCTAATTCGTTTTTATCCACAAATTCAGGTGCAACGTAGTGGTATTCTTCACTGACCACTGCAAAACTTTGTAAGACATCTAGTTGTGACAAAATATTTGCCAAAGCTTGAATGCGACGAATCTGGCGCTTAACTTTCTTACGAATTTCATCGAATAGATGGTATTCCAAACTCTTCGACTTCTCTTCCGCCTCTAAAATTAAACTCTCTTTTTCTTTTAACTCCGGCGTGATGTAACGTTCAGCGTTGACCAAAGTTTGCTTTCTTTGATAACGATCTTCCGGAACCTTATCGGTATTTGCATGACTGACTTCAATATAGTAACCAAAGACCTTGTTGTAACCAATCTTCAAGTTGTTGATACCTGTTAGTTCTTGTTCCTTGGCCTTCAGAGTGGCGAGCCATTGTTTACCATTTTTGGAAGCGTCCAAATACTTATCTAACTGTTCGTTGTAGCCGGCTTTGATCAATCCACCACCAGTTACTGAAATTGGCGCATCTTCAACTATAGCTTTATCAATCAATTCACGGATATCGGCTACTTCATCGATTTTTTCCACAAAGGCTGTTAATTCATCGTCACCAATATCTAACAAAATCGATTTAATCTCAGGAACTTGTTCCAACGATGTTCGTAATTGAATCAAATCTCGTCCATTGACAGTTCCATAAGCAACTCTTCCGGCCAAACGTTCCAAATCATAGACTTTAGTTAAGTAATCCTGGAATGATGATCTTTGGAAATAATTGTCCAAAAAGACTTGCACGAAATGTTGTCTTGCCAATAATTTGTCGACACTGAGCAATGGCCGAGCTAACCATTGTTTTAACAAACGGCTCCCCATCGCTGTTTTCGTCTCGTCTAGCAACCACAATAATGTCCCAGACTTCTTATTAGTCCGAATATTTTTAAACAGTTCCAAATTACTTTGAGCCGAATGATCCATCAATAAATAGGAAGAAGTTTCATATGATTCGGCAGCCTTCAAGTGATCGAGCGACCGCATTTGCGTTTTGATCAAATAACTTATCAACAACTTAACCGTATTTACTTCGGCGTCAGAAGTGATCTTTGAGAAATCAAAGCTATAATTTTGATCCAATTCATCCAACTTAGACACGAGGATGCCATATTTATGTAATTGTTCCAAATAAGCTTGTGGAAAACTACCTGAGACAACCGTTTCCTTGGTATCAAGGTTCTGTAATTCATTCGTCAAATCTAATTGACTGGTAACAGAAGTAACTTTGACCTCACCGGTGGATAAATCTGCATAAGCTAAACCAAAAACGCCCTTATCAGACGTGATAGCCGTGATGTAGTTATTATCTTTCCCTTGATCAGCTTTGTCCATGATCGTTCCTGGTGTTACAACCCGAGTAACTCCACGTTTGACCATTTTGCCTTCAGCGTCAGCAGGATTTTCCAGTTGATCGCAGACTGCAACCTTATAACCTTTATCCACAAGTGTATCGATGTAACTTTCAATCGCATGATGAGGCACACCACACATAGGAATACCCTCATCAGCTTTTTTATTGCGGGATGTTAAAGTCAATTCCAAAATTTGCGAGCCTTTGACAGCATCGTCGTAGAACATTTCATAAAAATCACCAACACGATATAACAAAAAAGCATCCGGATATTGTTTCTTATACTCCAGATATTGCTCCATCATTGGTGTTTCTTTAGTCTTTTGAGGCATGAATTCCCTCCGTTTAATTCAAAAATGATTGATTGTTTGGTGTTATAACATAGTTTTTAATGCTACGAGCATTATTTGTTTGATCATTAATATCAATTACGGCAAAACCAATCTGCATCCGACCATCTTCGTCAACGTCAAACTTATTCGGACGTTGAGTCAAGAAACGGTTGATGATCGGTTCTTTTTTGTCACCCAAAATACCATCGTAAGAACCAGTCATCCCAACATCAGTTAAGTAAGCTGTTTGCTTGTTGATAACTTGTGCATCGTTTGTTTGGACATGGGTATGCGTTCCACAGACAGCTGAAACGCGGCCGGTCATGTAGTTAGCAAAAGCAATCTTTTCACTGGTTGTTTCAGCATGGAAATCGACAAACTTGATTGCATCTTTATCCAAACTAGCAATCAACTTATCGGCTGCCAAAAAAGGGTTATCCAATGGCTGCATCAAGGCGGTCCCTTGCATATTGATCACATAAACTTCTTTAGTATTAACTTTTATCTTCAAAAAACCTCGTCCAGGAACATTGTCCCCAGAGAAATTATATGGACGTAAAATATTTTTCTTTGGATCATCGATAAAATCAAGAATCTCACGCTTATCCCAAGTATGATTCCCTCCGGTTACGACATCTGCACCAGCTCGAGTAATCTTTTGATAGTCAGGTTCCTTCGTACCTTTACCACCAGCAGCGTTCTCGCCATTGACAATCGTCAGCTGTGGCTTAACCTTTTTCTTAATTTCAGGCAGATACGTTTCGATTGCCTTAATGCCGATAGAACCTACGACATCACCCACGAAGAGTATTTTCATTATATTTTTATCCCCAATCTTTACTTTGATATTGTATCAATTTTGAAGAAAATTAAAAAGACCAGACGAACATCTGGTCGTATATTATCATAAATTTTTCTAGATAATTATATAATCCTAACTAAAAATCAAAGTCCCCAAAAGTGGCTATATCCATGCTGTACTCAGTTTTACTTACATCACCAGTATTGGTGTTTTCAATTACGAAATAGTACTTACTATCCTTATCATATTGCTTATCAATTAAATTAATCGACAAATCCATCATTCTATCTTCAACTTTGGTTGCTGCTAAATTTGCATTAATAACAGTTTTTGCAGAAATCAATTCATTATTAGAATTTTGGAAATAAACTTTATAAGTTGTTGGTCTATTAATTTGATCAATAGGTTTAGCCTGCAACAAGCGTACTGGTACCTCAAGAGAAGTGATATTTCTATTTGTGCTCATCAATTGTAATTCAACGTCTACAGCTTGGGATTTATTTGAAGTTGTTCTTACTTCTAACAAGGGTACTAGCATTTCTTGAAGTGATGCTCCACCATGAACATAATTAACCGTTCCAGCAGATTTGAAAACATTTGCGGTTTGTGGATAATAAACCAAACGCCGATCATCATTATTCAAAATATCAGCTAAACTTTGCTTACCAACACCGGGTTCGTCAATTCGCCTATCAGTCACGATGTAACGTTGCGACTTCAGATCACCCTGATCCACTTCTTCAGATATCTTATCAGTATCAGTCAGATTTCCATCACGATAAATATATCCATGATCTGCCGTCACATAAAAATGATTTATATTATTAGTTCTTAATCGATTAATCACATTTTTAATTTCTTTAATTGCATCTGCGGTGGCTTTGAAGACATCATCCTCAGTTTTTTTATTATCACCAATAGCATCAATTTGATTATGATAAATATATACAACTTCTTTACCAACAAAAAGACTTTTTATCTCTTTAGTGGTAGCGCCTTTTATATCATCAAGTGCATAAGCAGCACTATTAACATTTTTTTCAATCAATATCTGTGATCGTTTTTCACGATTAGTTGCTTCTTTTCCATCGACTAACAGTGCCTTGCCCTCTAATCTCAAATTATTATTTGGCAATAGAGCAGGCATCCCCATATAAGTAACTGAAGGTAATCCAGAAATTAAATAATCCATTTTTTGTTCAGTAACTTGGTCATCCATTGTGAGTTCTTTTTCTAATTCTTTAGCCGCTTCAAATCTAAAAGCATCAGATATTATTACAACAATTCTATTTTGTTCTCGTTCAATGTAATTTCTATAGAAATTTCTCTGTAAGTTTCGACTAGGCAAGTTTTTATAATTGAGCTTCTCAGTCCATGTAAAATCAAAAGAATTCAAATAATCATCCGCATAAGCCCTTTCAACTAATTCTTTTGTTTTGACAAAGCTTTCAATCATTCCAGATTTTTGATAACTCAAGATGAAACGTCTGTAGTAAGTATCAACCAAATAACCATCTTTGACATAGGCATTAATCATTCCATCTGTGGTATTGGCTGGTTTTCGACCAATTGACGACAACAAATTCCACGCATTAAGAAGCATCTGATATAACACACGATATTCATGACCATAGTGCATTTCTAAACGGCGTCTAACTAGTTCGGGGAATGTTAAACCATCAATTCTACTATCGTAGTCTGATAATAATAGCCTACCTTGTTCCCATAGCATTAATTTACGGTCAAAAATACTGAAGGTACTTGATTTTGCCAACTGATCGATACTGATATCTTTTAATAAAGCATACTTATCTCCACACTGGGCCCAAACTTCATCGGCAATTTCTTCAAATTTATCTTCATCATTAAAATTACTGTTACTGAATTGACTCATAAAAGTACTTACATTGGCATACTTGGATGACAGATTGAATTCACTAATTCTCTTAGGTATAGTCACTTCCATTTGATTAAATGCTTCTGTAATAAACAAGGCTGAAGATAAATCCAGCAAGTCAGTTTTTGTTTCGTCATAACCAAATATTCTACTGGTATACTTCCAAAAACTCCCTAAAACATTATATCTAGCAAATTCATCTAAAAGATCCTTTTTGTATATTCCATTGCTTAACACGATTTGTAAAATATCAAAGAAACTTACAATAATGCGATTAGAATTAACTAACGTTGCCAAAATCCCAAGTTCAGGATTTTTTAAATAGCTATTCACATCATATTTGGAGAATTTATTTCTTCGATTCTTATTTGCAAAGAATTTTGCATGAGTTTTAACAAACGTTCTTAATTGCTCAGGTAACCCTAAGTCGCGACGAATCATCTCTTGAGCATCTGCCGTAAAGGTATCTGAATACAAAATTATATCTTTAAGATGATTATCACTAATAACTGGTTGTTTTTCTGGTGAATAAACTAAAAAGTTTTCATCAGCTGGGGCATCCAACAATTGCAATTTAACTTTTAGTTGTTCCCCCGTATGCAATATCACTACTTGGGCTAAATTTTTCAATTCAGCTTTGATATTATCTATCTCATCAGTAAATTCTGCGTTATCGTCATACCAAAAAATAATATGACTACCCTTTTTAAATTTTCTTTTTAAATTATCGATAACTTGGTCATTTTTGACATCAGCCATGCTAGTGCCTCTTTTCACTCTTACTAATTACATATAATACCTTATCCATACTCTAATTTTGACCTTCCAATAATAAATAATTTTAATTTTTTAAAAAACCGCAGATTTTCCTTGTGATAAAATATCATTATAATTTTCACAAGAATACAAAAGGGAGATTTGTATATGGCAACGTCGATCGAAGTAAATAAAAAGAATGTCAAACAACTATTAGCAAGCGGCAAAACCAAAAAGTTCGTAATTCCAGAATATCAACGGCCTTACGCCTGGTCCGATGAACAAATTCAAACCTTATTTGATGACTTAGTCGAATATACGCAAGAACACAACGATGAATCTGATGAAAGCGATGAAAGTACTTACTTTTTAGGAACCATAGTTGCGTATGAAAATGATCAGAAACAACAAGAAATTATTGATGGCCAACAGCGAATAACCTCATTATTCCTTTTATTGCGTGCTATTTATACTAAATTAGAGTCAATGACGGAAACACCTAAATCTAAAAACTTTAAAGCACAAATTGAATCGGCCCTTTGGCAACAGGACTTATTGACAGCCGAAGTAGATTATAACAAGACTTTGATCGTGTCCAAAGTTATGGGCGACGAAGGTAACGAAACATTTACTGATATTTTGGTAACCGGTAAAACTTCTTCCAACGCAAACGACAACTATTCACTAAACTACAATTTATTTACAAATCTGATTGAAGAATATGCTAAAGAACAGCCAGAGTTATTCTATTGGTTTATAAGTAACGTTCTTAACAGAGCTATTTTGCTACCTATTACAGCTGATTCTCAAGATATGGCTTTGACTATCTTTTCAACCCTTAATGATCGAGGATTAGCCTTATCAGACGCAGATATTTTCAAAGCAAAGATATATAACCATCTTGATAGCACTACGAAAGATGATTTTATTGAAGACTGGCAACAATTGAATGACGATGCTACAGCAGCGAATGAAAGTATCCAAAAATTATTCTATTACTACATGTTCTACTTACGTGCCCTGGAAAACGACCGAAAGACGACTACTCCTGGTATTAGAAAATACTATTCAAAAAACAACTTCGAAAAGATATATCAGAAGAATGTTATGAGCAATCTAAAAACCATTTTAAATTTATGGGTTGTTATTAATACTAAAACAGCAATTTCAGAACCATGGTCAAATAACATTAAAATCCGTCAAACTCTTGATTCACTAACATCATATCCTAACGAATTTTGGAAATATCCAGTGGTAATCTACTATCTTAAATATCATGACCAAACAAACTTCGAAGAGCTATTTTTAGATTTCCTTCATCACCTTCTAGCCGTTTTATGTGCCCGTTACGTCATTACTCCAACTATCAATGCTGTTAAAACTGGTATATTAAATTTGAATGCTGAAATCATAAATTCACCTACACCTAAATTTGATTTTAGCCCTGTTGATAGAGATGAATTAAAAGAAGACATAAAGAATGCACATCGAAATACCGTTCGAATGATCTTAAAAATTTTGGCTTATCAGCGACAAGAAGAACTACTACCAGAAAAATGGGAAATTGAACACATTTTACCCCAAAAATTTCAACCAACTTATTTTACTAAAATTTCTGATAACGAAGTAAAAAGATTGATTGAACATATAGGCAACAAAATTCCATTTGAAAAAAAATTGAATATTACCGCTAGTAACGGTTATTTTCAAAAGAAACAAATTAGTTATCAAAAATCTAAAATCAAGATCCTACTTGAATTATCTGAATCCAACAATGATTGGGGAATTGAAAAAATTCAAGAACGTGATCTTAGAATTTCAAATGAATTATCCGATTTACTCTTCTCCTGGGGTTTAAATACCCCTACATCCACAGCCTCTTTGATCAATATTCCTAGTGAACGATTGAATGATTACAAGAGTTTCATCAAAATGTTCCACAAAGAAGACAATGACGATTCAAGAAAAGCCTTTCTAACTATGTAAAATTCTTGTTATACCAACGTTCAGAAAATTTCTGAACGTTTTTTTATTTTCTCTTATATCGTTCACTCCAAACTATAATCGAGGGGTTATTAAGTCCATCGTAACCGATATTGATGAAGCTGACTTCGATGTTTCTCAGGGTGGTCAAGTTGAGATCATTGGGTGGATTTATCAGTATTACAATACAGACAATAAAGAAAAAGCAATTTCATCCCCTAAATCACATAAATTTAGAGATACTGAAATTGCTTCTGTGACCCAAATCTTTACCCCTGATTGGATTGTCAAATACATGGTTCAAAATTCGTTGGGTAAACTTTGGATAAAATCGTTGATTGAAAAAGATGATTCACGTACTGAGGAAGAAATTGCATCCACTTTTAATTGGAAATACTACATGTCAGAAGCAAAACAACCAGATAACGTAGTTATAGCGTTAAAGAATATTGATGAACCACTTAAAGATATTAAACCAACCGATATTCAAATGATTGATCCATCCATGGGATCTGGTCATATCTTGGTATATGCCTTCGATGTATTAATGCAAATTTACAAATCAGAAGGATATTCTGAACGAGAAGCATCAAAATTAATTGTTTCAAATAATTTACATGGCTTAGATATTGACACTCGTGCATTCCAGTTGTCATACTTCGCTGTTTACATGAAGTTAAGACAATACAATAGACGTGCATTATCAAGTAATATCAAACTCAATATTTATGACGTCCCTGAGACAAATGAGACCAATATTGATGATTTTGAGCCTTTGTTTGAGAAATTATCAAATGATTCTATTGATTCCATAAGATCATTAGTTAACTTATTCAAAAATGGTAATGATTTGGGATCTCTTATTCAAACTCAAAATATTGATTATTTAAGCCTTACTAATGATCTAAATAAAGTTAATATTGATCAATTATCGTTTGAAATAATTCCTCTTTTACATCAAGTGGAAATGTTAATTAATGTTTCCAAACTACTTGGTTCTTATTATCATGTCGTAATAACCAATCCACCTTATATGGGATCATCAAGAATGGATCTATCATTAAGTGATTTCTCTAAAAAGTATTATCCTAATTCAAAATCAGATTTATTCTCAATGTTCATCGAACGTTGGAATAAATCCATCCTTCCTGGTGGATATAATTGTATGGTTACCATGCAATCATGGATGTTTTTATCCAGTTTTGAAAAGATGAGGACCCATCTGTTGGAAAATTACACAATTTCCAATCTTATGCACATGGAAAATAATGTTATGGGAATTGCATTTGGCACAGCAGTCGCTGTTATCAGAAATACTAAAATACCTAAATTCATCGGAACATATCACCAAATCAAAACAGCAGACGCATCTAATAAAATTCCTACATCGGTTCCAATTCCTGGAAATAGGTTTAATCGAACTAACCAAGCGAACTTTAGTAAGATTCCTGGTAGTCCTATTGGCTATTGGGTACAAAATTCGATATTTGATTTATACATTAATTATAGAAAAGTTGAAGATATTGCTGATGTAAAGAAGGGGAGTTTCACAGGCGATAATAATCGATTTTTAAGAAGATGGACGGAAGTGACTAGTAACAATATCGGATTCAATATTAAAGATGCTTCAACTTCTGTTAAGTCTCAAAAAAATGGTTTCCGTATAATAAGGGTGGTGAATACCATAAATGGTTTGGAAATAGGGACTACGTAATAAATTGGTTTAATGATGGTGAAGAATTAAAAAAATTCCCCAAATTTGGGCTTAGAAATCCGCAGTATCTCTTTAAAGAAGGAATCACATGGTCTTCCCTCAGCTCAGGGTCTCCATCCTTCAGATATTCTGAAAATGGTTTCATTTTTGATAGTAAAGGACCAATGATATTTACAAAAAAAATATATTATTTATTAGGCCTGCTTAATTCAAAAGTCAGTGACTATATTCTAAATGTTTTATCACCAACACTAGACTACAATCCCACGGCAATACGAAATATTCCGTTCATTTATAATAATGTTAACTTAGAACATACTATTAATATTATTAAAAGCTCTATAATTTTATCAAAACTAGATTATAATTCATCCGAATGGTCATGGGATTTCCAACAACATCCATTCCTAAATCACATCGCTGATGATAAACAATTATTCAGTACAAAATTATTGGAATATAGTTACGTATGTGCCAAAATTGTGACAACTGTTCCGTTCGGGGGGCACAAATAATGGTCAGTTATCGTAAAAGAGGAAACGTTTGGCAGTACGAAATATCGTATAAAGATCAATTTGGAAAATATAAAAAGCTCCGCAAATCAGGCTTCACACACAAATCAGAAGCTATCTTAGCAGCCAGTCAAATCCAAATCGAGCATCCTAATTTATCTAGTGCAAAATCAAGCGAAGAGCCTTTAGTCAGTTACTACAAAAGATGGATCAATATATTCAAAAAAAATGTTGTTTCAAAAATAACATATAACAAATATCAAAATACTGCTAACCATATTTATGAAATATTTGGCGAAATGCGACTTAAAGATCTTACTAAAATAAGATATCAAGAAGGGTTAAATACTTTTGCCAAAACTCATGCAAAGCGCACTGTATCATGCTTTCATAAACAAATTAGAGCTTGCTTGTTAGAGGCTCTAGACGAAAAAATTATCATTACGGATCCGACTAGAAAGGCAGTCATTACTGGAATTGAGCGACCTAAAACCAATAAATTTTTAAGTTATCAAAATTGGTCAAAGTTAATTCAAAATCTAAATACTAACAGAGCCGACGAAATGATTATTTATATTGCGGCTGTTACCGGCATGAGATACGGTGAAATTGTCGGTTTAACAAGTAAAGATATTGATTTCAAAAATGACTATATCAGCGTAAATAAAACTTGGGATTATAAATATAAAACAGGTTTTATGAAAACTAAAACTAAATCTTCAATTAGAAAAATAGCTATCGATGACCAAACAATTATGAAGTTAAGGGGCTTTATAAATTCACATATTATTCAGAAACAACAACCAATATTCATGAACGAAAATCAGCATATTATGGTAAGTGCTGAGATAAATAAGTCATTAACAAATAAACTTGAATCATTAAATATCCCCCGAATAACCTTTCATGGATTAAGACACACGCATGCTTCAGTCTTACTCTACAAAGGTGTTAGCGTACTTTCAGTTTCAAGAAGATTAGGCCACAGTAATATTACAACTACTCAATCTACCTACCTTCATATCATCAAAGAATTGCAATCCCAGGACCAAGATAAGATTGTTTCCATCTTAAATACTGTCACAAAATAGTTGGCACTTTTTTTGGCACAATAAAAGACTCTCCCACTTGGAAGGGCCTTTTTATTTAGTTATATTTTGACAAAATTTTCTCGCCATTTTGTAATTTTTCATAATTTACAACCACACCATCATCTAAATCAAGTGCAATCTTTTCGTTGGCCAAATGTTGAATAACAGTATCATATTTTTTAATTTCAGATAATTGTTTTGTCACATGTGCAAGTTCTTTTTCTAATTTCTTTTTTGTCTTGATCACAGTTTCGACATCTATGAACTGCTCTAATTGATTCAGACTAGTTTCATATTTACCTTGCAATGGATGCAAATAGTTGCTCCGGATCATAGCTAATTCGTTTTCATCATATCTATGTAGATACATCAAAGCCTTGAATCCATTTGCTTTACCACTTGAAAATTACCAATAAATTGGACGTTTTTGATATATCTTTTTGTGATCCTTAAAGAAGTCTTCCACAAAGTATCTTCGAATTGAATCTTCATCACTATCAGCTTTTTTACCAACAACGGATGCTATATATTGTAAATTATCAGACAACGTTTCTTTGCCAAAGGTAACGGTCAAGAATTCTTTTAACCGATTGATAATATCACGTTCATCATCAAAGTATTTGGCATCGTTCAACATTAATAAATTATCGTCATTTGGCACAAACATTTTGTATTTAGATGCGTCCCACTCACCACCGGCAAATGCTAAACCATCAGTATCCAATGAATAACGACCAAACACTACACCGATAAAGTATGAGAGAAATGATTTGATATCGCGTTCTTTGTCAGCTAATCGTACCGATACATCTTTGTCAGCAACTTCAGGCGTTAATTCATCTTGTAAGCCATAAAGATCTATAAAAATCTTGTTCAACTCTTCTTCATTGGACTTCAGTTGATTAAATCTATCTTGAGCTTCTGACTTCCAAATATTAAAAGCATTTTCTACCTTTCCATCGACTTCTGTTCGCTTATCATCAGCGATGTGATTTAGGAATGGATGTTGTTGGAAATCCCATGAAGTTTCAAAGGAATCCCAGTCTTTTTTTGATATAGAAATATTCACTGTAACTATTGAATTAATATCTCCATTATCAAAATCTTTAAATGGCATTTTTGCAACCTGGCCATTAGTATAATGCATTGTACTCATTGTTAACTTCGCCAAGTAATTAAATACAGTGGAATTCAAATACGCTAACATTTCATTAAGGTTATTACCAAAGTAACTCGGACCAGAAGCATCAAAAATAAATCCACGAGGGGTATATCTCGCACTGAAAGATCCTGAAGTTAGGTCAGTCCAACTTAAATTTGGTTTAAAATAGAATTTTTCATTCTGAATATTTGCTTTTCCATTATTCTTTATTCTATAACCATCATTTAACCAGTTAATGATATATATTTGATTGCCATACCATTTTCTAAAATTGCCACCTTTATTCAGAGGAATCCAGTAACCAACATTATTAGAAACTTCGTGCCAAAATCTGTAATATAGAGCATTCTTGCCCGTATCGAGTCCTTTTTTTGAGTAACCATAATCACTAATTTTTTTAGATTTTTGAAAAATAGAAAACACGTTACTACTTGTCCAATAAGCAATAGGACTACCAGGAATCTTACTAAAGTTCGCTTGGTTAGTTCGATAAAGATAACCACATTCAGGATTTTCGATGGCTTCAAGCGTCTTTTCTTTCTGTACTTCCATACCACCTTTAAAGTCAGATAACTTAACGTATACACCATCAGTATTATCAGATGGCGTATTTTTAATTACAAAGGTGTTAATTGGCACAGTGGCTTCTTCGAAGGCAGAATATTCCATTTGAATCAAACTTGAAATTTTTTTATTTTGAACTAAATAAGTTCGCAACTTTTCATAAGTCTTAATAAACATCCAGACAAAAGGAGTCATATAGGCAGAGTAGCCATTTTGAGCTAGCCACGTTGTATTGTTATAAATAAATACAGAGAATAGATCACCTGCATAATCAGCGTAATTCTTTTTAACGTAAGCCTTTAGGTTCTTATCCATCTTGTTCAAATAAGGTGGATTAGTCGCAACTACGTTGTATTTGATGCTCATATCTTCAGCTAAATCAAGAATCCTTAGGACAGTGTTTTTTGCTTCTTGAATTCCATAAAGATCAATTCCAGTTTCGGGAATATTTTCAACTGCAGTTCTCAACTGATCAAAATCATACTTTTTATCAATTCTGATGATAGATCCCAATTCTTTGGCATCTTTAAATTGACTGACCAAGTATTGTAAATCATCCTTGATTTCGGTTGATACACGATCAAAGAATTCTGGATTGATGTCGTCACTTTCGACGAATACGTGAAGATTAGGCTTAATATCAGATTTTCTTAGAATTCTACGATTATACTCTCTAGCTTTCATCATTAAAGAAAATGAGGCTAATTGGAAAGCTCGTTGATCAATTTCCAAACCATACAAATTTTTAGTGATAATATTTACCGCGGCATCACGAGCAGAATAACCTTCTTCAAGATATATCTTCATAAAGATATCAAAAGCGTAAATTAAAATGTGCCCTGAACCCATAGCGTTATCCATTAATTTAATATCTTGAATATCTTCATTACTATTTGGCACAATATCCAATTTTTCAGGGAGTAAAAATTTCAAATCATTTTTAATTTTGCTATCAGGATGACGTTCTAGCCAATACTTTCCTAATGAGTTATCAACCATATAGCGAACTACCCAATCGGTTGTAAAAAGTTGTGTAGCAGCAGGTATGTCGCTCTTTTTAACAGCACCACCACTAATATTAACGACTTCATCATGGAGTTCTGTATTGTAATACTGATAAATCCACCCAATAATTTCAACTTGACCACCTTGAGAAACATCAAAGTCAGCTTCATCAATATCGGTTACGATGGACTTAATAACCCCACGATTATAGTTTGGAGTGAACAATAATTCTGCATAATCGTTAGTCTTTTCAAACAAATATGGTAGGTTCTTGTTCAAAGCATTTACTTGTTTAATAAACAACATTTTATACAGATCATCCATTTTAAGAGGATCTTCAGTTTCCCAGGCATCATCGATCAATTGTCTATCATCATCGGAAAATGCCCCTAGATCAGCTTCTAAGCTCAATGGATCAATCATAATATCTGGTTCGTTACGATTCTGTGTACTTGATAAAACCCTAGTTCTGCTTGGTAAGTAATCATTAACTTCCATAAACCGAATTGCCACAATTCGATTAAACCAAGTGTAAGCAACTTCTTCAGTTAAATCTGTAAAGGCGGTTTGATAATCACTCTTTTTGGCACGAGTTTTTAATTCTTCAACTAACTTACGACGTTTTGGAATATCTT
The DNA here is from genome assembly GCF_054881455.1 of Companilactobacillus sp. FL22-3. Taxonomy (NCBI): domain Bacteria; kingdom Bacillati; phylum Bacillota; class Bacilli; order Lactobacillales; family Lactobacillaceae; genus Companilactobacillus; species Companilactobacillus sp. FL22-3. Next base: position 55,167 of record NZ_JBTYYZ010000009.1, read on the forward strand.
TGCCAACCAATGGCACCTTATCATCAACATAATATTCGATTTCATTAGTTGAAATTTCCAGCTTGTCACTGATACCGTCTTTAGTTATTCCAAATAATCCTGCTCGTTGCCTTACCATCTCTAGTAAGTTTTCTCTGGAATTTATGGCAAACTTTTTTATTGCATTCTTATCCATCTGAATACCTTTCCTATTATAATTCTAAAATAATTTTCTTCTTCTCTTTAAGTTGATCAGCAAGAACCTTCTTTAATTTATCTAATTCTCTATCAATGTCTGATTCATCATTGATATACCAAGTTTTAGCAACACCAAGTGATTTCAAATTCAAATGTGTTGGTGTTATTTCTTCGGTTGGAGTTGATTCATCATCTGACTTTTCTCTTTCATTACCAGTATTAGCATCTTCATGCTTGTTTCTTAATTTCCGTTCTTTTTCAGCTTGTTCACGTTCAGCCCGATTTCTCTTTATACCAAGCTTATCAACTAAGCTCTTATAACGATTACCACAAACTGAAGCTTTATTATCCATAACCATCAGTTTATCTAAATCGACTGAATCGATGGCTTCTTGAGTTATTCTTTCAAAATCTTTATTGATTCCCGCTTCCACTTCATCAGCAAATCCATTAGCGCGAGCATAATCAAGTGCACTTTCTTTTTCAACTTCAATAATCGATTTCATTTTTTCAAGTTGTTTATCAAACTCTATGTTGTAGCTTTTATTAAAACTTTCGTTTAATTCCTTTAATCGATGCACTTGTCCATTGGGTTTATTGGACAAAAGAATCTTTTTAATATCGGCAACTATTCTTGGTACTTCACTTCCTGATATAAATGCATCTGAATTATTGTAGATATTTAACATCTTTTGGGCATTTTCCCAAATACCTTGTTGACTTTCGCTATTATAGAATTCAATAATCCCATCATCTTCCATATCGTCATGCCAATCAAGTAAGTCATCTTTTTCCTTGCTTGCATAATCATAAAAATTATCAGCATCACTAATATCATAGAGTCTCTGGAACATTGCACTGCCTTTTTCAAGAAGATTCTTACCAGGATAATAATTAGGCATCGAATTATTTCTCTTTAAAATAAGCATATTAGATTTAATCTTTTCCTTTAATTCACTCATAACTGTATCATCCTCATCATTTGAGAATGTAAGTTTGTTAAAGACTTCATCAGCAATTTCAAGCACATCACGTTTTTTGTCAGCTGAAATTTCACGTCGTGGTTCAAACTGAACCTTGTCAATATATGACTTCTTAGTAAAATATTGTGAAATTGTCAAAGGATCAGTCTCTGAACTCCAACTTATTGAGGCATTGTTAACATATAGTTTTAATTTAGCATCAACAAACAACTTTGCAGCCAGCCATTTAATATCAATATCTTTATAACCGTATGGAATCTTACTAAACTTATCCAAAATCGACTTATATGATATCTTATTTCGACCATCAAAACTTCTAGTAATACTGTCCATAAGAGCTTGAGTAGCCTGATTATTTTCATCAGTTTTAATTTTAAGGTCATTTTTCTTAAACAGAGTCACAATATCTTTTTCACTTTTTGTAACTTCAATATAGCTAAGGTTCCGATAGACCTCATCGATTAATTCTACTTCTGCGTCATTTAAACGTTTGAAAAAATCTTTTCCATTGTTGGCCAATTTCTTACCAGAAATATAAATGTCAGCTTGTTGTAATGCTTCCATCAACTCTTTCGTTGAATTGTTTGCCAAAGTGCCACTCTCTGAAACCTTCACACTTATTATTTCACGAGATCGTGCATCGTTTGACTGATTATTATTATCCCGTGCAAATTTACGGATTTTTAGCATTTGATGCATATCATCGATATATGAACTCTCCTCAGGCATATCAATAATAATTGGTGGTTGCGTGGGATCAATCGACAATCTAATTAGTTCTGTCTCATCTTGATGATAATCACTTTCAGGTGTATTTATCTTGATGCTCATTTCATTATTAGTGGCTCCAACCGGATAATCATCAACGTAGGTATTGAAGGAGAATGTATACTGATTGTTCAATTTAGGATAAACAAAGCGTTTAGAAATATTATTAGTTGTAAATAATTGATTACCAATATTCTCTGAAATTTCACCTGGATCAACATTTTGTTTAGAAATTTGTTTACTAATATCTTGCTCAGCATCTGTTAGAAATTCGTAACCATGAGTTGTTTTTTCTACTAACTCTTGATTAATCAAAATAGCTAGAGCCTTTTTAACTTTATTTTCTAATTCAATTCGGTCAGTATCAATTGAATTAATCATTAGAGTTGTTACGTTATTCAATGTGGCATCAAAGTTTTTAACATACTTCACCATAAATAAAGTTTCCAAAACTTCCACAGCGAATGGCTTTGGTTCATTATTAGGATTGATTTTCTCATTATCGATTGCGTGTTGAATAACAATCGCATGCGTATGATCCAAAAATTGTTCCAATCCCCTGAAGAAAACACTATATGGAATCAAAGTTCGAGTATCTTTATTCTCATAATATTGAGCTGACTCTTGAAATACTGCCAACATCGAACGTTCACCTTCGGCAAGATGCTTACCGTCAGATCCGTTCTCACGAATGGCCGTTAGGGTTTGCTGCAACAATACAAACTGATATGGTACGAATGGATAAACACTTGCAAACGCTTGAGCGTCATCATACTTTTTGCGCTCGACATCCCCATCAAAATCAATCAAATTATTAATAGAATGTCGTTCGTCATTATATGTTTTTTCCAAAAGATTTTGACTTTCATTTGTTTTAGCTAAAAGTCGCTTTTTAATAACTTCATCAACGTTAGCTGATGACATTGAAATTCTAGTATGAAAACGTCCTTGAATTTTTGAGAAATCTTGGCCATTGATATTATTAGTTACTTTATCAATTGCTTGTTGACTTGTTACAATCACCCACGCCTTACCTTGAGTATAAGTACCTAAGTCCTCAACAATACTTTGTAAATTCAACATTCTTTGCTGTGAATCACCAATGTATTGACCAATTTCATCGACTAAAAAGATCATATGATAATCATTAGATTGTTTCTTAATATACTGATTAACCATTTTAGCAAATTCTTCAACACTGATTGAATAATCTGAAGAAAGACTATCAACGAATCCCTGAGCATCGGCATCTGACATGTAATCAATATTAACTAAAGTTTCTTTAATAGTCCCCTTCATAAAGGCAAAGCCATTTCTTGTTTCAATCCACTCCTTATGATCATCATTAAGTCGTTTAAATTCTGCTTGAAAGTCCTCATAACGGCCATCATTAATCATTCGTCTTTCTAAATCGGCCAACCAAAAACTTTCTCCAGATAACCCTAACTGTTCGTTAAAGACTTGTAGAAAGACATTCAGAATTGCATTTCTTTGTTCCTTATTGTTATCCCGGGCTTTGGAATCAATATTGAATAGCATGACTTCATTATCAATTCCTGTAGCTTTCTTCATATTACTGATAGTTTCCGTATCGGTTATTTTATTATCATCGGTAAAATAATCGAGTGCTCTTTTACCTTTGACTTCACGGTTTTCTAAGAGATATGAAAGAATCTTCAAGAAGTGAGATTTACCTGATCCGAAGAAACCAGATATCCAAACCCCCATATTTGTGGTGTTATTACCAATACTATTGGCATATGCCTCGAAAAAATCCTTGAAATGCCCTTTTAGTTCTCTTGTAACAACATATTCCTCAAGTTCCTGCTTAATATTATTATCTTTTTCATCACCAATCGTGATAACACCTTTAATGTTACGATCAATTGGTTTAGCAAATATATCTCTGATAATCATTATTATTTTCCCCTAATTTATTTGAAATGCACGATAATAGTTGTCTTCTTTTAGTTCTCCAAACATACTCAAACTCAAACTATCATATTTTCCTGGGTAAAATAATACCACAGGTACATCTGAAATAATTTGATGCATAGTATTTAATATTTTATGTGCCCTTATTAATGGATAGATTTGACCTATTCCCGTCAAAAAGACTATTGTATCAGCATTTATTTGTTCCTTAATATACTTAACTAGCTCATTGTCAGAACTAGTCATTCTCAAAACATTATTTATTTGTTCAGAGAGATATTCAATTCCGTCATCTTTTTCCATTTTAAAAACAGCTTCTTTAATACCTCTCTTTTCAAGTAATTCCCACATAATGCGATAAAGATTAAATTCTTTAATCTCATGGCCGATAGTTTCCACGTTATAATCTCGTTCAATACTATCGATCTCCCTACGCAAGATTGGATAATCTTTAGGATCATATGCCAATATATAATAAGACACTTCATTTGATAGTCCTTGACTATGTTGAAAATCCTTATTTTTTAACTTATTTCGTAAATGTTCTAACTTGGTTACTGTTGAGCTCATTTTTATCTCCCTAAAAAGATGGCTAATATCTTATTGTCATTATTAGACGTCATTAAATCTTCCAATCGATAATCCATGATTGGACGGATCACTTCATCATATTCACCTTGATCTTTCATTAGATCGGCTTCACGAATAAATGTTTTAAAAATCCCGGTCAATCTTTTAATTGTTTGATCGGTCCAATTTGCTATTTGTACACTTTCTTGCTGCTTGCGATTGAAAAATCCAGCAACTTCATAATCATAGAGTTTTGCATCCCCTACAATTAATTCATCTCGATATGTTTCGTACATAAAATCTTCGAATAGCGGGTTCAATTTAAGAATCGACATTAAATTGATTAGCTTCTTGTCAGCCAACAGTAATGAAGGATAAATTTCAATATAACTCGAATCTAATTTTGCAATTCTTCTTTTTAAAACATTGTTCAAGTCCCTCGATCTGGCTTCACTTGTTTGATGAAAATAGTTATCATTAATACTCTTATTTCTTATTTCATCAGCGGTTAAGCCATTATTTAACAAATCAATATATTGAGAAAATTCATCTTGCCAAAAAGAATGCGACACCATTCCGGCACTGTACTTTTTCATTCGTCCACTCTTTCTAAAACAAATTTCGAAGCTATACTCCTTAGTATATATTATAAATTGCTTATTTAGACATAAGAAAAGCCACTCCGTCGAGTTTCTGCAACGTGAGTGGCTTAAATTTATACAATTCTTTTCTTAAAACAACCCTATAACTGCAATCGCCACAATAGGTACCAACAAAGCCGGCAACAAATTCAAAACTTTGATTTTCTTAATATTCAACAGTCCTAATCCTGAGGCAAAAATCAAAATTCCACCGACAATCGTCAATTCCGTGATCATGTTGTTATTGATTGAATTTTGTAACAACATAGCTATCAAATAAATACTACCTTGCCAAGCAAATACTGCGATTGCTGCTAGAGCCATTCCAAAACCAAACGTTGAGGCCAACACGATTGAAGTAATTCCATCGAGCATCCCATTAGTGAACAAAAAAGTGTAGTCCTTATTCAAGGCTGCTTGAATCGGCCCTAAGATCGACAATGAACCAATACAATACAACAAGACGGCAGTTGCTAACCCTTCAGCTAAATTTGCTTCTCCATTTGCAGAAGGTTTAGAAAACTTCGCAACTAAATTATCAAAATGTTTTTCCAGATCAAGCCACTGACCAAACAGTCCTCCCACGGCCAGACTAACAATAAACAATACGGGATAGTGACTTTTAGGCATATATTGAACGACCGCATTTATACCAACGGCTATAGCAACAAGTCCCAGGGCCTGTGTCAAAATGGCATTATATTCTGCTTTGATACCTTTTTTAAAATAGCTTCCTAAAAAACTCCCAATTAAAATCATTCCCACATTAAAAAATGTACCTATCATAAGATCCTCCATATTTAAAATTATGTTGTTAATTAAAAATTATAAACTCTCAAACTACTAGAGGGTCAAAAAAATTATTACTCATTTGTACAGTTACTCTTGTTTCGGTAGCATACTTGGTTAGATCCATCCGTAATACCATACCAAATCAATTCAAAATGATAGCATCTGCATCCCCAACCTGAGCAATTTGCACATTTGTCCGTTCAAATTATTCAGTTGAATAACATCGGTAATTATTATCTGAGTTAATCTTTGCTGGCTTCAACAAGCCTATCTCATCGTAATAGCAGATGATAAGTATTCTTATTCGAAAAAAACTCGATACCTGTGCAATTGTGATAATTTCTCGATTCTATACCTCTCTGAATCTTATTGGGAATATTATGTTCAATTTTAGATAAAAAAACAATTAATTATCGATACATTATTTTATTTGTTATGAGGTATAATATACTTGTTAATTGAATATTTAGCATCATTTTATATTTCTAGGGGGGAGGAGTATTAAATGTTGAACTCTTACAAATGTATCCAAAAATTCTTTGGTATATTTTTTATAGCATTATTTTGTTTCCTAGTTTTTAATAATAATTCACTTACCGTTAAAGCTGTTTCGGAGAGTGATGTTATTAATAACCTCGGTTATTACGTTGATGACGGCGTAACTAACTGGAGCCCTGTTTATAAAAATATAATTGGATCTATCCCTATCAGTGACAATGTCTCATTGGACTATACTTTTGGATCAGCGCGTGACAGTTCCGGTAATGTTATGAGTGGTGACCCAACCGTCACTACAACCAATACCAACCTAAATTCTGGTTATGGTGCTGGATATAGTTATTATTCAAAAATAAATGTTTTCATAAATTATAACGGTAAATATTATAGTATCGTACATCAAGGTAAAAATTCCTACATTTCTTCAAATCCTGAAAGAGCATCTGACACTTCAATAGACTTTAGCCTCCCCTATGGGCAATCAGATTCATATATTTCAAGTTCAGTATTGCTCAACTTAAGTCCTAAGGTTTTATTCTCCGGTACAGAAAATGGTCGCAGAGTATTGAAAATAGGTGGCTATTTACAAAAGCAAGGGGTCTATGCAGAGGTTCTTTTACGCCCCTCTGCTACTGGCGCCCCAATAGTTCAAAGAGAACTTTATGTATATAAAGCTGATAATTCTAAAACTACTCAGTTTCAAACTTTCTTTGGTGAAGATACTGCAATGACTTCTGACAGTTCAATCTATGACAATGTTCAAAACCCTACAGATTTCACTAATGGTGACGATGTACCATTATACGCTATTGGTGGTGGACAAGGATTATACATAAATAGTTCCGCATCCAGTAATGGCATTAAATCAAAGCTATTTGTTACTAATAATGTAGCGGATGGATTCAAAGATTTTATGGGATTAGCTTTTGCCAATCCTTATAGATGGTATGAAAAAGGTAAACAATCTAAATCATCAGGTGGCGGATTTATTTCCCATCCTACCCTGAAAGTCGGAGATCATGATCCTGATGATCCGGATAAAAATGGTGATACCGATAAAGTAGCTGGTACTCCTTTGCTTTATGGTCAAACTTCTGCTAACAGTGCAATCTTCCCAGTTGTTGATGAGAATGGAAAACAAAATTCCGCCTACCTTTTAAGATGGCCAGCTGTAAATGGTATGGCGTCCGGAGAAACTATGCATTTTTCATCAACCATAGGTTCAACGATTTCTCCATATGCTATACCAGTTGTAAGTAAAACTTATACCAATACCAAACAACAAAATGGACTCAATCATGTTGGTGATACCCTTCACTTTAAACTAAAGGTCAATAATCAAGGCTTAAATTCAAATTGGTCTTTTAATAATCTAGTTGATAATTTACCCGCTGGACTACAGTTAGATACAAGTTCTGTTAAATTTAGTTCAACTTACTTCTCTGGAACTACAGGTTCGGGTGATAATCAGCATGATATTATGAAAGATGGTCCTTCTGGTTCATTTATTAACGATTCAACAAGTCAGTTGAATATTACCCCAAATGCGATAATCCATGATAAAGGGACATATACAGTAACTTTCGATGCTACAGTTACCCTAGATGCTCTCAGCAATTTGACCAATGGCGCTTTGACCAACACCGCAACTTTCACCGGTAACAATAAGAATACTAATGGAACTAATGTTGATAATAATAGAAATTATACCGATAGCGTTAAGATTCCAATTGCTTCTTCTACTTACGTTCCAAAGTTTATAAAAACTTTACGTAATAACACAACTAATCCTAATGGTTCTTTTACTACTGCAGCTACTGCTAAAAAAGGCGATGTTATTGATTACAGAATTCAACTCTCAAATACTGGTACTGATAGTTTAAAGAGTGCCACCTTTAGTGATACTTTGCCAGAAAGTCTTAAATTAAATGATGGATCAATTAAAGTAACTAATAACGGTATTGTTACTCAAACTCCAAGTTCATTATCATTCAATTTAAGCTCATATAGTTCTCCTATTACCATCGATTTTCAAGCTACAGTCACGAGTGTCAAAAAAACAACCTTTTCTAATATTGCGGTCCTAGACAATATCAAAACTAGTTCTGGCTTATCATACAATAATTATGAATCAAAGGCTGCAGTGTTAAATATCACTGAAACTGCACCAACTATGTCAATTGACGATTTTCCGTCATCCATTGATTTTGGTAGTATCAATTCGGATGGGCCAAAAAGAATGTTATCAAACATAAAAACTAACGGTAGGTTAGTGGTCACTCATACCAGTGACACACCATTCCAAATCACTGTAGGTTATGACAATGATGGCAGTGCGGCTATAGCTACCCATGATTCCAATGGTGATATCATACAGAAACTTGTTCAAACTAATAACGATGCTCTATATTTCAATCAAAACAGAAATAACTATGAAGAAAATTGGACTCCAATTTCCACTACTGGTATTCCAATTAAATCTGATGGTTTCTCAGGCTCGGTTAATCAAGAAGATTTAACCCAATATATCGATACTGGTAAATGGAAATTACTAGTTCCAGCTGGAACTAGTGCGGGACAGTACAATGGTACAATTACATGGGGGATTGCTGACTCGCTTTAAAAATAAAAGGGCCTAAATCAAATCGTGTTGATGAGAACCATTTCTAAGAATCATGCCTTAATTGATATGATTCTTTTTTTTCGCCCTTATAAATTGAATTCATATAAAAAATGTCTTCGACTCTTAAACTCAAAATGACCACGCTTTAGTAACTTGCTTTTTCTATTGATTCTTTAAAAAAATATTGTACAGAGCTGGTACCCCCCTTACTTTTCTTGGCTGTTAAGTAATTGTACCTACTATATTTTTTATTCAATTATGTTTTGAACTTCGATCGTAACTTTGTGGTAAAAAAAAACGTGTCGATAAAATAATCTACCAACACGATAAAGTGTAAACCAATTTTTAGTTTGCCTGTTTCACCATATCAACATTAATTTCAGCTTCAGAAGAAATCAAGTTGATGACATATTCAATCGTCTCACTATCATCCCAATCAGCAGAAAGGTCAAGATAAGCCTCTCGTCCATCCTGCAAAGATACATCTAAATAATAAGGTGTTGGTAAATGAAACATAATTTTAGTTGGAGCATTGAACGATCCGCCAAGAATATTAGCCGGCGCATTCATCTCCTGACCCACAACCACTGTTGCGCTTTTAATATCAGTTAATTTGAAGCTTTCCTGACTCTCACTAAAGGGGAATAAAACTGACTGCAATCTAACGCTATAATTTTGATAATTGAAACTACGGATCTCTTCCTCATTGATATCCCAATATCCGTAATAATCGACCATACTACGTGCATACAGCGACGCCACGATAACTACTGCTGCAGCACCTAAAATCACGGCTAAGAGCATTAATTTGGTAAATATGAACACTACGATTCCTATTATTAATCCGATAGCTAAACTAACTATCATTGGTACATTATTGATCTTTCGACCAAAGGCAATCCTATCCATTAATAATTCTCTCTTCTAATAATTGTTTGCTAAAGTATAATTTTATACTTTTCAAAGCTCGATTGGAAATATAAAAATGCCAATTTAGATATAATAGAAAGATAATTTAAGTTAAAGGTGGCAATCGCATGCGCTCAATTTTAATTTTCCCCGAAATGTATAACTACGAAGCAATTCAAAAAGTCAGACAGCAATTTGATCCGTTATCCGAAAATATTCATCCCCATATCACGTTAGTCTTTCCTCTTGAAAGTAATTTAACTAATGAAGACCTCGCTCAAATCGTAACTCAACGAATAAAAGGCACAAAATCATTTCCAGTTACTTTTGACAAGTTAGGTTCTGATGGCAATGGTTATATCTGGTTGGAGGCTAGTCACGGTCAAGAACGTTTAATTAAATTACATGACTTACTCTATCAAGATGATAATTTGAAACCATTTTTACAGACTGACTTAAAATACATCCCTCACATCACCTTGGGAAAAGTTGATCCACTTCAAAGTGCCCAAATACTCGCTAATTTAGCAATCAAAGAATTAACCTTCTCTACTTATATCGACCAAGTAGAAATCGAAACTATTTTAGATAACAATGATTCCAAAATCATTTTTCGCCAATCGCTAAAAGATTGAACATACTTGATATTAATCAATTAATAACTCTCCAAGTTACTTTATACTCAGTTTATCAATTAAAAGCGAGGTAAAGGACATGTCACAAATCAAAGATTACTTAACCGAAAACAAAGATCAATTGGATACATTTACATCAGCAATCACTCGAGCTCATGGTAAGAATCATCCGGAAGTCTTCGAAGTGAGAGATATCTTCGTCAACATCGAACAAAAAATTGCTCACGGCGATGAAAACTTAACCGCTGACTTCAATCGCTTAACTGATGTCACAAATAACTTTGCCATACCTAATGATGTTTGCCCTGTATTTCAGGCAACCTACCAAATGCTTTCAGAAATGAACCATCTGGTTGCATAAAAAACTAAAAGAGCAGTCGATAATTTCCAATCTGGATTTTATCGACTGCTCTTTACTATTGATATTTATTTTAAAGGGAACGAATTACATCATTCCGCCCATACCACCAGCAGCTGGGTTAGCAGCAGGTGCAGCAGGTGCATTTTCGTCAGGTTTGTCAGCAACAACAGCTTCAGTTGTCAACAATAATGAAGCAACACTGGCTGCGTTTTGTAAGGCTGAACGTGTAACCTTAGTTGGGTCAATGATTCCGGCATCAACCATGTTTTCCCACTTGTTCGTAGCGGCATTGTAACCAATTTCGTTCTTTTCATTCTTGATATGTTCAACGATAACTGAACCTTCCATACCGGCATTTTCAGCGATTTGGCGAAGTGGTTCTTCAAGAGCACGGGCAACGATGTTGATACCTGTTTGAACGTCTCCTTCTTCGCTAAGAGCGTTAACCTTGTCCAAAACGTTCATCAAAGCTGTACCACCACCAGCAACGTAGCCTTCTTCAACAGCGGCACGTGTAGCGTTTAGGGCATCTTCAATTCTGTACTTACGTTCTTTCAATTCCGTTTCAGTAGCAGCACCAACTTTAACAACGGCCACACCACCAGCTAATTTAGCTAGACGTTCTTGAAGCTTTTCTTTGTCAAAGTCTGAAGTTGTTTCACTGATTTGTTTCTTGATCAATTCAACACGTTCACTGATAGCATCTTTGTCACCAGAACCTTCAACAATAGTTGTGTTGTCCTTTGTAACTGTAACTTTACCAGCTTGACCTAATTGGTCCATAGTTGTGTCTTTTAGTTCAAGGCCAAGATCAGAAGTAATAACTGTACCACCAGTCAATGTAGCGATATCTTCTAGTTGAGCCTTACGACGGTCACCAAAACCAGGAGCCTTAACAGCAACAACGTTGAAAGTACCACGAATCTTGTTCAATACAAGTGTTGGCAAAGCTTCACCTTCAATATCATCAGCAATGATCAAAAGTGCTTTACCTTGTTGAACAATCTTTTGTAGCAATGGCAAGATATCTTGGATATTTGAAATCTTCTTGTCAGTAATCAAGATATAAGGGTTATCAAGGTCAGCTTCCATCTTATCGTTGTCTGTAACCATGTATTGTGAAATGTATCCACGATCGAATTGCATACCTTCAACAACGTCAAGTGTTGTATCAATACCTTTTGATTCTTCAATTGTGATAACACCATCGTTACCAACTTTTTCCATAGCGTCGGCAATCAAATTACCAACTTCTGGGTCAGCTGAAGAAACTGAAGCTACTTGAGCAATATCTTTCTTACCTGAAACTTTGTGTGAAATATTGTGAAGTTCGTCAACAGCGGCGTTTGTAGCCTTTTCGATACCTGTTCTGATACCAACAGGGTTAGCACCGGCTGTAACGTTCTTCATACCTTCTTTAACGATTGCTTGTGTTAAAACAGTAGCTGTAGTAGTACCGTCACCAGCAATATCGTTAGTCTTTGAAGCTACTTCGGAAACTAACTTAGCACCCATGTTTTCGAAGTGGTCTTCCAATTCAATACTCTTAGCGATTGTTACACCATCATTTGTGATTTCTGGTGAACCATAGCTCTTTTCAAGAACAACGTTTCTACCTTTAGGTCCGATTGTTGTCTTAACTGTGTCAGCTAGTTTGTTAACACCATCTAGCATCTTTGAACGTGCATCTTCTGAAAATTTAATTTCTTTAGCCATTAATTTTCACACTCCATAATTTAAAATATATTTTTTCTTGTTTAATTTCGATTAATCAACGATTGCCATGATATCTTTTTCATGAAGGATCAAATATTCGTTATCTTCGTATTTAACTGTTGAGCCTGAGTACTTGTCAAAAAGAACTTTGTCACCCTTTTTAACGTTCATTGGCAACTTAGTACCATTATCAGCAACTAAGCCTTCACCAACGGCAACAACCTCTGCTGTTTGAGGCTTTTCTTTAGCGTTGTTTGCTAAAACAATGCCACCGACTGTCTTTTCTTCTTCTTTATCGACTGTTACAATGACTCTATCTCCAAGTGGTTTTAACAATTTAAATACCTCCAATATATTACCTTAATGTTTTTTTAGCACTCAACTATCTGTTGTGCTAATCACAAGTTTTATATTAACATTATATTGTGAAGTTGCAAGTATTTACCTTTAAAAAAATGGAGGAAATTATGTCCTATCGTACAAATCAGTTTTTCACATTGCTGGCCTATATTTTGTTGCTGTCAGTTGGTAGTTTTTTATCGATCCTCAAAATAACTGGCACAGCATATTTTGCCACAATCACCGTTGCGGCTTTGGTCGTTACTGGAATCATGATGTATTTGGTCAAACAAAGTGGTCCATTAGAGTTTGAGAAAAAAACTGACCTGAATCATGCTCTCCAATGGATAATTATCGGAACCTTGGGGGCATTGGTCGTTCAATTTGGAATTGGCTTTGCGGATAAATTAATTTTTCACGTCAGTACAGAATCACAAAATACGCTCAACTTGTTATTGATGGTCAAAGCTTATCCATATTACTTTCTTTACGTTATGATTGCCGCCCCTATCATGGAGGAGATCATCTTCCGGCGCGTCTTCTTTGCTAACTTGATCAAACCAACTAATATTTACGTTGCTGCGATTATCGCTGCGTTTCTCTTTGCTTTTATGCATCAAGACACTCGGTTCTTAGTATATGTCTGTATGGGACTTTGGTTCTCATATGTTTACTACAAATCTCAAAATATTTATATCAGTGCCGGCAGCCATATCGTTATGAATGCAATTGTTTTAACTTTGCAGATCATCTAAAAAAAAGCCTACCGATTTTTCTCGGCGGGCTTTTTGTGTGTGTTTAAATTGTTTCTAACTACACGGAGTTTTCTCATCAGTCCCCACGTGTATAAGCTGCAACGTACTTGGCACGTTTTTCTTCGTCAAATTCCTTCTCACTTTTGGCAATAATGACGGTCGCAAGTGAATTTCCGACAACGTTAACGGCAGTACGTCCCATATCTACGAGACGGTCGATACCCGCAATGAAGGTCAAACCTTGCATTGGTACACCGATAGTCGATACTGTGGCTAGGAGTACAACAAACGATGCTCCAGGAACTCCGGCCATCCCCTTAGATGTTAACATCAATACCACCACAAGGGTAATTTGTTGCCCTAAAGAAAGGTGAATATTATACGCTTGAGCTAAGAATAAAGCGGCTAAAGATTGATAGATAGCAGAACCATCTAAATTAAAAGTATATCCGGTCGGAATAACGAAAGATACGATTCCCTTTGATGATCCATAGTCTTGCATCTTTTTCATCATCTTTGGTAAAGCAGCTTCCGAACTGGCAGTAGTAAAAGCTAACATAACTTCATTTTCGATGATCCTAAATAATTCATAAAATCTTACGTGGAATAAGTGTCCTACGGCAGCCATTATCACAAAGACAAAGAATGCCATCGTTGCGTAAGCTATCACGATAAAAAGTGCCAAAGGTTTCAAAGAATTGAAGCCCATTTCTCCAACTGTAACTCCAATCAAAGCACAGACACCAATCGGTGCTAAACGCATTACCCAGTTAGTAACTTTAAACATAACATTGGCAACGGCATTCAGCGTATCGGTGATAATTTGACCTTGCTTGCCGATTGAAGCTGTTCCTAATCCAAACAGAACTGAGAAGAAAATAATTGGTAACATGTCACCCTTACCGAGTGATGCAAAAATATTGGTTGGGATAATACTCATGAGAATCGACCAAATTCCCGAATGTTTAGCTGTTTTGGCAGTAGCAGCATATTGACTAATATCCGAACCTTTTAGGCTGTGAATATCAATATATGTACCAGGATGCGTAACATTAGCAACTAAAATACCAATAATGATCGCTAATGTTGTCATAATCTCAAAATAAACTAAAGTCTTTAAACCGATCCGACCTAATTTTTTGATATCGCCCATATTGGCAATACCCACGGTCAAACAGGAGATAACAATTGGCAAAACAATCATTTGAATCATTGAGATAAACATAGTCCCAATGTTCTGCATTACTTGAATGGCGGCTTTATTTTGATAAAAAATTTGTCCTAAGACAATTCCCAAGATCAGGCCAATAATAATTTGCCACCCTAAACTGACTCGAAAAAATCGTTGTTTCTGCAATTTTAAGTCCCCTTTTTTGAAATCTTAATTTTAATTATAGATGACTTTTTAAAGAATGGGGAATTGTTAACGGTTCCAAATTAAATATTTTTTTATTTTATTAAAATGTACGAACTAAATAAATAGTCTTTACCAAGATAGTTCTACTTTTGCTTAAATTTTCATTAAAAAAATACAGAATATACGGATTTATTTTTCCGCTATTCTGTATTGATGAACGATTTTTAGTTTTTTTCTTAAAATTGAGTTTACTTTTCGCCAGATTCTGAAGCGATGATATCCAAGTCACCTGACAAAGTCCAAGCATCAACTGTGGCTGGAACAATCAAGTGGATACCCTTCTTCAAATCATAATCTTGGCCATCAACTGTAATCTTACCAGTACCATTTAGAACTGAGATCAAAGTGTATTTGCCAATTTGATGGTGAAGCTCAACAGGTTCTTTGATCTCCCAGTGATAAACTGAGAAGAATGGTGAAATTGGTGGTTGAACAAAGGTTGTGAACTTGTTTTGGCCGACTTGTTTGGATTCAATATCAAGTTGAGGATCTTTATGAGGCACGGTAATAGTATCCTCAGATTGTTTGATATGTAGATCACGTTTCTTTCCAGTAGTCTTATCAACCCGATCATAGTCATACAAACGATATGTTGTATCACTGCTTTGTTGGGTTTCTAAGACCATGATCCCCTTATTTAAGGCATGAACCGTTCCACTTGGTACATAGTAGAATTCGCCCGCCTTAACTGGGACTTTTCTCAAAAGATGATCCCAATCGCCTGATTCGATCATTTGGTCAAGTTCAGCTTTATTCTTAGCATTGTGACCATAGATCAAATATGAATTAGGCTCAGCATCGATGATATACCAGCATTCTGTCTTACCTAATTCATGTTCATGCTCAGCTGCATAGGCATTGTCTGGATGAACTTGAACTGAAAGACTGGCTTCAGCATCTAAGATCTTAGTTAACAAAGGAAAAACTTTGCCTTCTGGATTACCAAATAATTCGCTGTGATTTTTCCAAAGGTCATCAACATATTGTCCAGCAAATTCGCCATTTTCGACTTGTGATCTACCATGTGGATGTCCAGAAATTGCCCAACATTCACCAATCGTGCCATCAGGAATATCATAGCCAAACTTAGTTGCTAATTTTCTGCCACCCCAGATTTTTTCGTGGAAGACAGGTTTCAAGAATAATGGTTCACTCATTATAATTCCCCCCAAAGGATTTTAATTTGTTTCTTCTGTCATTGACTTATCACGGTCTAAGAAGAAGATCAACGTCTGCAATTCATTTGCCAAATCGACATAATGAACGCGGATACTACTTGGTACATTGATAATAACCGGTGTAAAGTTTAAGATACCGCGAACGCCAGCCTCGGCTAACTGATCAGCGGTCGTTTGGGCAGCGTTAGATGAAACTGTCAAAATGCAGACATCGATCTGTTGCAAGTTAAGTTGTTCTTTCAGTTCGCTAATATAGTAAACTGGTACGCCACTCTTAACTGTACCGACAATTTCCTTATTGATATCAAAAGCTGCCGCAATTCGCACATTATTAGTCCGAGAAAAGTTATAATTTAGTAAGGCGTTACCTAAATTACCAACTCCCACTAATGCGACGTTGGTTCGTTTATCTTGATTCAAGAGCTTCTTAAAGAAAGCCACTAAATCGTTTACATCGTAACCGTAGCCACGTTTCCCAAGTGCACCTAGATATGAGAAGTCACGTCTAATTGTAGCACTATCTATCTTGACCCCTTCTGATAATTCGCCAGAGGAGATTTTTTTTGTGCCTTCATCCTTGAGAAATTGAAAGTAACGATAATAAATTGGTAAACGCTTTATTGTTGCGTTTGGAACTGTTGTTTTTGTCATAATTTACCACCATATGTGTGTCATTTCACTAACATTTATAGTAAATAAAAATCCAAAAAAACGCAATACGTTAAACCTATAAAGGCACAAATTATTAATTAATGATAAAATTGTGAAGACATAAAGGAGTTATATTTTGATTTTATTACAAGCACAGAACATTACGAAAAATTTTGGTACCAAAAAACTTTTTTCCAATGTCAGTTTTGAAATCCAAGACAATAGCCGAATCGGTTTAGTTGGACGTAACGGCGTTGGAAAATCTACTTTGCTGAAGATCATTTCAGATCAAGAAAGTTATAACAGCGGCAATATTGCGTTGAAAAAAGACACCAATATTGGCTATTTAGCACAGGATTCAGGTCTGAACAGCGATAATCAAATTTTCTTAGAATTGGAAAAGGTATTTGACTACCTCAAAGAACAAGAAAAAAGGATGCACGCACTTGAAGAAAAATTAGCTGATCCTAATGCTGATGATTACGAAGATATCTTAAAACAATATGATCAACTACAAAATACTTTTCGCCAAGAAAATGGTTACGGTTATCAATCAGAAATCCGCAGTGTCCTAAAGGGCTTCGGTTTTGAGGAAGAAGTTTGGCAAAATAAAGTCTCGACGCTTTCTGGTGGTGAAAGGTCACGTTTAGCGATGGCTAAAATGCTCTTGGAACACCACGATATCTTACTCTTGGATGAACCGACCAACCATTTGGATATCAACACGGTTGAATGGCTAGAAAATTATTTAAAGGGCTATCGAGGTGCTCTAGTCATCGTCTCTCATGACCAGTACTTCTTAGATAAGGTCGCCAATGAGATCGTCGAGATCAATCAGCATTCCTCAACTCACTATTCCGGCAATTATAGTTTCTACCTGCAAGAAAAGAAAAAGAATCAAGACATTGCTTGGAAACATTATGAAGAGCAACAGGCTGAAATCAAGAAGGCCGAAGAGTACATTCAAAAAAATATCGTTCGTGCATCAACTACTAAGATGGCTCAAAGTCGTCGTAAAAAGTTGGAACATATGGATGTTTTGGAAAAACCTGGCAGTGACCAAGGCTCAGTCCACTTCTCATTCAATATCGATAAAGAAAGTGGTAATGACGTGCTTTTGGTTAAAGATGCAGCCATTGGCTATGATGATCAGATCATGTCTGAGCCAATCAATCTGGATGTAAAAAAAGGTGAACGAGTTGGTATCATTGGTCCTAACGGAATCGGCAAGTCAACTTTTCTCAAATCAATTTTGAATAAGATACCTTTAATCAAGGGTACTAGCCAATTCGGCGCCAACGTTCAAGTCGGTTACTACGATCAAAATTTGAAGGGCCTAGATCCTAAAAAAGACGTGTTGCACGAAATCTGGGATCAATACCCACGTCTCGATGAACAAGTTATCCGCAATAAATTAGGTGCCTTTCTATTCAGTGGCGACGATGTCTTGAAACCTGTCGCGGGACTATCTGGTGGTGAAAAAGCACGTTTGACGCTCACTAAGTTGTCGATGGAAAACAATAATTTCTTGATTATGGATGAGCCAACTAACCACTTAGATATTGATAGCAAGGAAGTGCTTGAAGATGCCTTAAAGAGCTTCCCTGGCACCGTCCTCTTCGTTTCACATGATCGTTACCTCTTGAACACTTTAGCCAACAGGATCGTCGATATTAGCCCTCACGGCAGTACAATTTATCTGGGTGATTATGATTATTATCTGGAAAAAACGACTGAACAAGCTGCTCCAACTCAAACAGCTCAAGCTTCCAACAACGTTAGTGAGAAAAAAATTGAGTATCAACAATCAAAAGAGCAACAAAAACAAGAACGGAAGTTGCGTCGACAAGTTGACGATTTGGAACAACAATTAACTGAACTAGAAGATAAAACTAAAGCTATTCAGGCCGAAATGACTAAAGAAGAAAATATCACTTCGTACAGTAAATTAGCTGATCTGCAAAAAGAGTTGGATGAAGTCTCGGCTAAACAAGATCAGATTGAAGAAGAATGGACTGAAAAGTCGATTGAATTGGAAGATTTCAAAGATCAAGAATAAATTACAATCATTACCAACAAATAAATTCTTTGAACGATGACTTTTATTTGCTATAACAATTTTAATTTGATATTGTGAATAAAATTATATTAATAAAGAGGACCTATGAAAACAAAACGAGATAACTTTATCATTCGCTTTTTTAAGGGTGTGATCATCGCTTTAGGATTCATTCTTCCGGGGGTTTCTGGGGGCGCTTTAGCCGCAATTTTAGGAGTTTATGAACGGATGCTGACCTTTATGGCTCATGTCCGCGACAACTTCAGACGAGATTTTCTCTACTTCGTTCCTATTGGTATCGGTGGAATCGTCGGTATCGGCCTATTATCAAATCCTTTAGAATATTTATTAGAGAATCACCAAATGGTTGTTCTCTGGGCTTTTGCCGGGATCATCTTTGGAACCTTGCCAACCTTGGTAATTGAATCAACTTCACGGACTAAACGAGACCGAATCGATCTGCTTTGGTTCTTCTCCATGCTGATTGGTGGCGGAATATTCTTATTCTTCATTAGTGAGATCTTAGGCACAATTCCTGCCAATTTCTTCGGTTTTATCGTTGCTGGGGCTCTGATTGCTTTAGGAGTATTAGTGCCCGGATTAAGTTCTTCCAACCTTCTTCTGATTATTGGGTTATATGGACCAATGTTAAAAGGCTTTAAGAACTTTGACTTGGGAGTCTTTTTACCAATCGCCATTGGTGGAGCGATTACCGTTTTGACCTTTTCCAAAGCTATGGAAAGTATTATCCGCCATCATCACTCACGGGTATACCATTTTATCCTTGGTATCGTCATCGCTAGTACGATTTTAATTTTGGTACCTAATCCTTATATCAATGGTGGTATATCCTATCAAAATACCTCGTTGATCGATTGGACCATTGGCCTAGTTTTATTCTTGATTGGAATCATCTTAGGTTTATTGATGAGCCGTTTTGAAAATATGGCTAAAAGCTAATCAAAGCAAAAGCACTGTATTTACTCGAGTTTTCGAATAAACGCAGTGCTTTTTTAATTGCCTAAGTTTCCCGGTATTCCTAATGAGATTCTCGCATACCGGCTCATCATTGAAATATCCCAGACTGGATACCACACTAGTTCCACTACACACTTATCGATACCATCGACTGATTCACTGGCCTCTTTGATCGCATCATCTAACATGTCACTCAAGGGACAACCCATTGTCGTCAAGGTCATGGTTACAGTTGCCTTGTTTCCTTCAACTTTTACACCATAGATCAACCCTAAATTAACTAGGTCAATTCCTAGTTCCGGGTCGATCACATCTTCCAGTGCTTCCATGACCAGTTTTTCTTTTTCTGTCATTTTCTCTGTCATAATAATATCCTCTAGCCGATCGAACCTTCCATTTCATAACTGATCAAACGGTTCAATTCTACGGCATATTCCATTGGCAGTTTTTTGGTGAATGGTTCCACAAAGCCCATCACGATCATCTCGGTAGCTTTAGCTTCCGAAATACCACGGCTCATCAGATAATAAAGCTGTTCCTCTGAGATCTTCGAGACTCTAGCTTCGTGCTCCATCGAAACATTCGCATTATCGATTTCATTATAAGGGATCGTATCAGATGATGACTGATCATCCATGATGATCGTATCGCATTCAACGTGAGCTTTGGAGCCATCAGAATGTTTCCCAAAACGCACTGTTCCACGATAATCGACTGAACCTCCAGTTTTAGCGATTGACTTGGAAACAATCGAACTAGAAGTATTCTTGGCATTATGAATCATTCTAGCTCCAGAATCTTGATGGATACCGTTACTAGCTACGGCGATTGAAAGCATCGTTCCTCGGGCATTTTCACCATTCAAATAAACACTGGGATACTTCATCGTGACTTTGGAACCTAAGTTACCATCGACCCACTCCATGGTGGCGTTCTCTTCGGCTGCGGCTCGTTTAGTCTCTAGACTATAAACATTATCCGACCAGTTTTGAATCGTCGTATAACGGCAATAAGCGTCCTTTTGAACATTAACTTCTACTACTGCCGCATGCAAGCTATCCGAAGAATAGTTAGGAGCAGTACAGCCTTCAACGTAATCGACTTTAGCTCCCTCATCAACGATGATCAACGTCCGTTCAAATTGTCCAGAGTTCTCTGAATTCAAGCGGAAATACGACTGGATTGGGATATCAGTTCTAACGCCTTTTGGCACATAGATAAAGGAACCACCAGACCAAACAGCACCGTTTAAGGCCGCAAATTTATTATCTGTCGGTTGGACTAATTTACCGAACCATTTCTTGAATAACTCTGGGTACTCTTTTAGAGCAGTATCAGTATCGGTGAAGATGATCCCTAATTTGGCAAATTCTTCACGCATGTTGTGATAGACAACTTCTGATTCATACTGGGCAGAAGAGCCGCCTAGATACTTCCGTTCAGCTTCAGGGACCCCTAAGCGGTCAAAAGTTTCTTTCATCTTGTCAGGTACATCGTCCCAATCACGATATTTTTTATCGGTCATCTTTTGATAATAAAGCATATTCTCAAGGTCTAAATCCGATAGATCTGGTCCAAACGGTGGCATGGCCATCTTTTGATAGGCCGCAAATGACTTCAAGCGATAATCTAACATCCACTGAGGTTCATTTTTAGCGGCTGAGATCTCTCTGACTGTCTCTTCTCTTAAACCACGACCAGTTGAGAATTTAGGCTTGATATCATCATGAAAACCATATTCATAATCAGAATCATTTAGATCAATCATCGCTCTCATCTCCTAACGCTTTTCGTAAAGCCCACCAACACAAAGTGGCACATTTGATTCGGGCGGGGAATTGCATGATGCTCGAAAGGATCGCCGCATCACCTAGTTTATCTAATTCAGCTTGTGAGTGTTCTTTGCCCATGACCATATCGGAAAAAATATGGGCCATCTCCAAACTCTGTGCCTTAGTTTTATTCAAGACTGCATCAGTCATCATACTAGCTGAAGATTGACTGATCGTGCAGCCTTCACCAGTAAAGCCAATATCGGTGATCGTGTCATCGGTAACTTTTAATTCTAAGTTGATCACGTCTCCACAAGTTGGATTTTTCAAAGTTATTTTATTAGTCGCTTCAGGTAAGCTCTGTTTGTGATGAGGATGTTCTGAGTGGTCCAAAATAACTTCTCGATATAAATTATTCAAACCTTTTAAACTCATACTTTAAAGAACTCCTTTGTCTCACAGATTGCCCGAACTAATGTGTCCGCATCCTGCTTATTATTATAAATATAAAAACTAGCTCTAGCCGTGGCCGTCACATCCAGATACTTCATCAAAGGCTGAGCACAATGATGGCCAGCTCGAATGGCTACTCCCTCCATATCTAACGCTGTGGCTAGATCATGTGGGTGCAGATCAGCTAGGTTAAAGGAAATAACGCCACTGTGTAATTGAGGATCATGTGGGCCATAGACGGTTAAACCATCGATATTCAACAGTTTAGGTAAAACGTAACTGACTAACTCTTGTTCATAGTCGACGATCTTGTCCATACCGATTGCTTCCAGATAGTCAATGGCCTGTCCTAAACCGATCGCACCAGCCACATTTTGAGTTCCCGCTTCAAATTTCCAAGGGATATCGGCCCAGGAACTCTGAAATTTCTCGACGAAATTGATCATCTCACCACCGTATTGATAAGGCGGCATCGCGTTTAGAAGTTGAGCTTTGCCATATAAGACACCAATACCCATCGGTGCTAACATCTTATGTCCAGAGAAAGCATAGAAATCAGCGTCTAGTGCTTGAACATCTACTGGCAAATGGGGAACTGCTTGAGCACCATCTACGACTATCACCCCACCATTTTCATGCGTTAGAGCGGCCAATTGCTTGATATCATTTGTGACACCTAAAACATTACTAGCATGGGCAACGGCAACGATCTTCGTCTTAGTAGTGATCTTATCTTTTGCATCGTTCATATCTAACTGTCCATCGGCAGTCAGTTTGATATATTTCAACACCGCTTTTTTACGTTTTGCCAGCTGTTGCCATGGAATTAAATTACTGTGATGTTCCATATAGGTGATCACGATCTCATCGCCAGCGTGGATATTTTCTTGTCCGTAAGTACTAGCGACTAAATTCAAACTATCAGTGGCACCTTTAGTAAAAATAATTTCTTTACTCTCTTTGGCATTGATAAACTTTTGGACTTTTTTTCGAGCTAATTCAAATGCTTCAGTTGCTCTTTGTCCTAGAGTATGAACGCCTCGATGAGTGTTGGCATTGTCATTTTTATAATAGTGCATCAATTCATCGAGCACTTGATTTGGTTTTTGACTGGTCGCAGCACTATCTAAGTAAACTAATGGTTCATCGTTTACGGTTTGATCAAGAATTGGGAAATCACTTCGTATTGTCTGAAATTGTTTGTCCATCAGCTAATTTCCTCTCAATCGTTTCAATTAATTGTTCCCGAATAGTCTGGGAAGGGATCGACATTAAGACATCTCCTAAGAAGCCTCGAATGACCATCCGTTTGGCCGTATTCCGATCGATCCCCCGACTCATCAAATAGTAGAGCTGCTTTTGATCAACTTGACCGACACTAGCGGCATGACCAGCTAAAACATCATTTTCATCGATCAATAAGATTGGATTAGCATCACCGTGAGCTTTGGATGACATCATCATCACTCGATTTTGTTGTTCGGCGTTAGCACCAGAAGCACCCTTGATAATATGGCCGATCCCATTGAAGATCAGTCTGGAACGATCCATGATCACGCCCCGTTGATTGATATTGCCGATTGAATGT
This sequence comes from Companilactobacillus sp. FL22-3, assembly GCF_054881455.1. Lineage (NCBI taxonomy): Bacteria > Bacillati > Bacillota > Bacilli > Lactobacillales > Lactobacillaceae > Companilactobacillus > Companilactobacillus sp. FL22-3. The sequence goes on from NZ_JBTYYZ010000009.1 coordinate 78,965, forward strand.
TTGCCATAGTTAGTCACACGAGTATTTACGCCCTCTTGTTGGCGACCAGTTGTGATATCAACAACTTTGATCTCTGAATGAGCACCTTCGCCATACAGATCCGTATCAAAGTCAGCCACCGTATCGCCTGAATTCATCAAACCAATCGACCAGTCAACATAGGCATCACGATCGACATAAGCTCTACGGCTAATAACGGAAGTCACATTCTCACCAAGTTCATCGACTGCCGCATATTTAACGATACTATTAGGCATGGCCATGATCTCAACGATACTATTGGTGACACTCTTAGTTTCGCCACGAGTAGTTGTCTTTTGGATGAAAGAAAACTTCGAATTTTCACCAGCAATTATCAAAACATGTGCGACATTGGTCCGATCAGAATCTTGTTGTAAATTGACCTCGATCGGTTGTTCAACCACGGTATCCTTTGGTACATAGAGAAAGATACCTTGATTCAAATAAGCGGTATGGTAAGCAGTCAGTTTATTTTCATCAAACTTGACGACTTTTTCCATGTAATATTGCTTGATCAAATCTGGATAAACTAAAAGTGCTTCGAAGAGATCCATCAAAACATAATCTTGGTGGTCAGATGAAACTTTTGTAGCAATCTGACCGTTAGTTTCAGGCGTCAATTGCCAATTACGAAAATTGAATCGTTGAATTTGAGGCATGGGTAATTGCTCGATCAAAGCTTTTGCGGACTGTCTTTTTTGAGCAAACCAAGCCGGTTCATTACTTGTCATTGTCATAATATCCCCTTAATCATCGATCAAATTAACATCTAGTCCTAATTCATCTCGCAAACCAGCATAACCTTCATCTTCCAGCTTCTCGGCCAATGTGGCATCACCAGTTTTAACGATCTGACCATCCATCATTACATGTACGACGTCAGGTTTGATGTAATTCAATAATCGTTGATAATGCGTGATGATCAAAGCTCCAAAGTCACTGCCCCGCATCGAATTGACCCCTTTTGAGACAACTTTTAGAGCATCGATATCAAGTCCTGAATCGATCTCGTCTAGTAAAGCAAAACTAGGTTTGATCATCAGTAATTGTAAGATCTCATTACGCTTTTTCTCGCCACCAGAAAATCCTTCATTGAGATAACGTTCCGTCATCGCTTCACTCATATCTAATAAGGCCAAATTCTTATCGAGTTCTTTAAGAAAATCCATCACCGAGATCTTGTCATTTTCTGGTCTGCGGGCATTGATCGCTGCCCGTAAAAATTCGGCATTAGTGACACCAGGTATCTCAGCTGGATATTGCATCGCTAAGAAAAGCCCTTTTCGAGCACGTTGGTCGACAGGCATATCCAAAATACTTTCACCGTTCAAAATAATATCGCCCTGAGTGACGTGATAGTTTTTTTGACCCATGATCGTTTCGGAAAGCGTCGATTTACCAGTACCGTTTGGACCCATGATCGCATGGATCTGGCCCGTCTTCATCGACAGATTGACCCCTTTTAAGATCTCTTTACTAGTTTTTTTCTCTTCATCGATAACTTCAACGTGAAGATTTTTGATCAATAATTCGCCCATTTTTGTTCTCCTATTAGTAAGTCGTCATATAAATATTCTATTACAAACGCTTAGCTTAAAATAGCCATGAATAAACCATTCTAGATTTATTCATGACTATTTATTTTTGTAAAAAACTATTTTTAATTTTATAGGAAGTAGTTAACCGATTGTCGTCAATTATTTGAATTGAACGCGAATACTGACTTTCAAACGTTGCGTTGTTACCAGCCTTCAGCGTCTCCATCCCTAATAGGTCCTGATAGTGAAATACTTGTTTCATCGTAAATTGATTGCCTGACATTAATCCCAGAATAGGAAAATCATCCGTTTGATTGAAGATAAAGTGCATGACATTATTGAAAGTTATTTCATCGCTATTTTTAGGATTTGCGACAAAATCATTCACAGACACATCGGGAAACTTAAAATCAGTCGGATCAGTCAAGCCGCTGCCCCAATTCAATTCCCAGAACTTCAATTGACGATCGTACTTCACACGATGCCAAGATTCATAATTCAACGATGAAAAAGCATCCTGCGTTGATTCAAAAATTACCGCCACGTAATTATAAATTATCGAATCTTTGGAAAATGACACCTTAACAAAAGGAATAAAAATATGATTGGCATCAATAAAAGTATCAAAATCAACGATTTTTTCTAACAAGTAAGTTTTAATATCCGAAAGCTTTGCATCACGTTTTTGAATAAAATTAAACGCTGGAATTTCATAAACATGATGCTCATTGTTAGAAGTCTTGGTATAAATATTATCAGTTTGATCGTCATACTTCAAAATTACGTAAGAAATTTTCGTACTTGTTTTCATGAATACACCTACCACATATTAAACGATTCGCTATATATTTGAAACACACTCATTGGAATTATAATTCTTTGAAAATGAAAAAACTATTCCTGAGGAAAAATTAGTTAGAATCTTAATAGTTAGAAAATAAAAAAACCAAAGTTGTTATAACTTTGGATAGGTGGATTAGATGTTTTTATCGATTGGAATTATCTTACTTGGATGTTTGTATATTTACTTAAATCGTACGAAGGGCGATACTTAGGTATTTTGTAATGGCTTTGAGTTTTACTGTTTCTAAATCTTTGAAGGTACAAAAACAGGAACAACGAATAGTTAGCCAGCACAATCGTTTTACTGTTTCTTAATCTTTGAAGGTACAAAAACACTTCGATGGCTCGATCATTAAAACAGTCCGTTTTACTGTTTCTAAATCTTTGAAGGTACAAAAACCTCTCGTTCTTTTCAGATTCAGACTCAATCGTTTTACTGTTTCTAAATCTTTGAAGGTACAAAAACGGGGCTGGCGTCCAATCAGTATTAATATTTGTTTTACTGTTTCTAAATCTTTGAAGGTACAAAAACTAATAGATACTGATACTGCTAATGCTCATGGTTTTACTGTTTCTAAATCTTTGAAGGTACAAAAACGAAAGTTTGGAATTTAAGCCTTCATGTAACGTTTTACTGTTTCTAAATCTTTGAAGGTACAAAAACTTGTTTCGAATCGCTGATTATCGAAAAAGTGTTTTACTGTTTCTAAATCTTTGAAGGTACAAAAACCAAGCAAAAGTACGCTTAGTCATTCGCCCTGTTTTACTGTTTCTAAATCTTTGAAGGTACAAAAACAGCGACACTGGATAAATTGTCTTCAGCTGAGGTTTTACTGTTTCTAAATCTTTGAAGGTACAAAAACATTCGCTGTTATAAACTCGTAAGGCACTGTGTTTTACTGTTTCTAAATCTTTGAAGGTACAAAAACAATTGCTAGCACATTCGCTAGTTCATACATGTTTTACTGTTTCTAAATCTTTGAAGGTACAAAAACACGACAAATAATTCAACGACACTATTTGATGTTTTACTGTTTCTAAATCTTTGAAGGTACAAAAACAAGGAACGAAGCAAATTAGCACACGACAATATTTTACTGTTTCTAAATCTTTGAAGGTACAAAAACGTTTCTGGATCTGTAAAATTATAATCAGTAGTTTTACTGTTTCTAAATCTTTGAAGGTACAAAAACGCACCATTGATAAAATCATCAGCAGTGAATGTTTTACTGTTTCTAAATCTTTGAAGGTACAAAAACCTCTCGTTCTTTTCAGATTCAGACTCAATCGTTTTACTGTTTCTAAATCTTTGAAGGTACAAAAACGGGGCTGGCGTCCAATCAGTATTAATATTTGTTTTACTGTTTCTAAATCTTTGAAGGTACAAAAACATGGACATGTCGGCAGTAGAAGACATATCAGTTTTACTGTTTCTAAATCTTTGAAGGTACAAAAACCAGCAAACGATTATTAAAATGCTTGCATTAGTTTTACTGTTTCTAAATCTTTGAAGGTACAAAAACATCGGACCTTCCAGATGGAGACGTTGGAAAGTTTTACTGTTTCTAAATCTTTGAAGGTACAAAAACCTTGTCAGTTTTGAAGCTAACCCATTTTCTGTTTTACTGTTTCTAAATCTTTGAAGGTACAAAAACAGGTCTTTATTATCAGTTGCAAATAATGCTGTTTTACTGTTTCTAAATCTTTGAAGGTACAAAAACAAAAACCATTTTCTTATTTTGTCTAACTCTGTTTTACTGTTTCTAAATCTTTGAAGGTACAAAAACTCGGCTTGTATCTCATGCAGCGCATTGATTGGTTTTACTGTTTCTAAATCTTTGAAGGTACAAAAACTTACTGACGGTTACTTGACCATCAGACTTTGTTTTACTGTTTCTAAATCTTTGAAGGTACAAAAACTAGGCGACCGTTATAAAGACTTGGCAATTGGTTTTACTGTTTCTAAATCTTTGAAGGTACAAAAACATGCTTGTCTATCAAGATGAGGACAGTAACGTTTTACTGTTTCTAAATCTTTGAAGGTACAAAAACTGTATGGACTAACTGGTCATATTGGCATAAGTTTTACTGTTTCTAAATCTTTGAAGGTACAAAAACCTATAGGTTTAAAACTCGTGCTACTTGCTCGTTTTACTGTTTCTAAATCTTTGAAGGTACAAAAACCTCAAATTAAAAAAATCAACAAAATCAATCCTTCAAATATTTAGTTTCTGCATCAGAAATCAACTGTGAATCTAGGTCATACGACGTCTCGTAACCTAAAATTTCATTGATCACCTTTAATAATACCAAATCTTTATTAGAAATAAACACTTGGTTATCTTTTCCTACGAATGGCACTATTCTTTTCATAGATTTAACAAATTGATTTTCTGTTTGCAACAATTCATTAGGATAATGCATTTTAACAGAATTAAATAATTCTGGATTGGGTAATAATTGATGAAAATCTTTACTAGCAATTACCACTTTTTCAAGATCACTAGCTCCAATCGGTACTGAGTCCAAATTGTTGCCAAGATAAACAACTTTTAAATCATATTGATCAACCAAGTTTTGAATACGTTTCATAAAATCGAATTGGGCTGACTTTGAAATAAAACTATCCATATTATATAAAATCAACCAAACTGGTGTCCCATTATCCTGTAATTTGAACTTCAAAAAATTGAGAAATTCATCTAATAACACTTCGGTATCCATTAATTCCAATGGATAACTGGCAGATTTAGTTTCATAACTAATCAACAAATTATTTTTTAAGAATTCCAAATATGTATTGTTCTTAAACTCAATTCTCAGGTTATTAGAATATGTTTCTAACAATTTTTGTACAGCTATTTCCAATTTAAGTTGTTGGTTATTAATATTTTCAATTGAATAATCAACTTCTAGATTGCTATCAAGGCTATTCAAAAGATCAAACAATAATGACTCTTTCTTATAAATCATCTGATGATAAATGCTTTCTCTATTGTTTAAGAAATAAACAGTGTTGTTCTTCTTTGAAATTGGCTGTTCATCTACGAGTAATTCAATAGAATTTTCTCCATAAACATTTTCCAATAACTGTGGATCCTTATTGAAATAATAATAAAAGCTACGAAAGACTCGCCATAACTTTAACTGATCCATTCCAACGATATAAATGATGTCATCAAAATCAATATCCAGAAAATGACCATCTTCCAATTCAATTTTTAATCTCATATACTAACCAGCTCCTTATTTCCAACAAGGACCTCTTGCTTACTTCGACTTCCAACCAATATCTGCATATCATTGAATTGTTTTTCGCTTACTGCTATTAATCTGACTTCACCATGAACTGGAAGAAATTGTTTTAGATTTCTTTCATACTTTTTACTGGCTGCCCGATTTTGAATGGCTCGATAATAAACAGAATACTGCAACATTGTGAAACCACTTCTGATGAGTTCTTTTCTAAAGATTCGATACTGTCTTCTTTCATTTGGTGTATCAACAGGTAAATCAAACATACATAGCATTCTCATATTTTGATATTTCAACTTCTTTCACCCACAAAATTATTCAAATCAATTTTAATTAAAAGTTCTGGATCGTGTTCCTCCATTGATTCAATGAAACTTGCAACATATTCTTGCATTGAATTATCAATTGTCATTTTTTTATTCTGAATCTTAATTTTTTGATTCATAAATTCGATGATCTTTAGTCTCGACTCATAACTCAAATAATCTTGATCAGTAATTACAAATTCATTGATCCAATAATCCATTAACGGACGATACGGTTCCATCAAGTCATCCACTAAATTAAAACTATTAAATTCATTTCGATGAAAAATTCCTAACATGGTGACTAAGCCATTTCCAACCACGATTCTAGCCATGCAGGACCTAACAATCGCATAGCCAAAATTCATAGCAGCATTAATCACATTGTCATCATCCCTGGTAAACGATTTCCCATACAATGAGTCAAAATAAACTTTTGCGACATGACCTTCACGATTACTTGTATCTCCAACTAAAAGATCCTTGATTAAATCTTCCATCAAAAGTAATCTGCTCGCTTCAACTCCTGAATATCTCGCATAGTCAACCTGATTGTTCATTTTTTGTTCAATTACTTTTTGCCAAATCATTCCTTTTAAATCTGCGGTCCAACTTGCCTGCTTAATTACACGCTTAGAATAATGGTGATATTGTCCATAAGGTAAATATATTCCTACTGGCAAATATTTATCATCACAGATTACTAAACCAACATTATTTTGGCTCAAACTAGATAATAGCTTGGTCGTAATCAAGGTGCGATTTCCTTCCAAAACAATCATTGTAATATCGGACAAAGGAATATATACCTTAGTTTCTTTCTTTCTAACTTCCAGGTTATCTAGGCGCAACCTTAAAATATCTCCTTCTTTTACATGAACTATTCTCCATCCCAAAGCAATCACCTCCAGATTTTTTCGAAAAAAAAACCATCTATTTTTTCAAATAGATGGTAAATTCGGAATAAATCCTTATTTTTGTAGATCTTCAAAGATTTAGAAACAGTAAAACTAAATCTAAGTCGAATGAACGTTCAAACATATAAGGCGTCCCTTACGCCAATAATATTATCAATTTTAAAACAATTAATCAAGGATATCTTTAGGATTTTCGGACTCTTTCTCAAGATAATATGGATCACCTAAAATATTCGTATTAATTTTCCAAATTTTACAATTTTTAGGAACTAATCTTTTCTGAATCTGTTTTTTTGCATTTCCATATACTGGCCAATTTGTATCCTCATTATCCATCCGATCCACAGGTTTTAATTCGGCGTAGCCCTTTTGAGCGTCCTTTGTACGTGACCAGAACAGTAACTCAACTGCTTCACCTGTTTCCATATTCTCAACTTTAATCCGATCCTTACGATATAAGCTGAACATAAATTCTGAATCATCAGAGACTTTTTCATGTCTCTTAATGGATAGGTACTTATTCTTCTTGATGCCATATCCTTCATGACTATTGAATTTAAGGTCTGAATATTTAATACCCATTATTTCATATTCATTAGTTGCATGATTAAAGTATACGTCCGTTCGCCAAGGTTTTAATGATTGTAAAACAACATGTTTGCCTCTAGCATTTTCAGGTGTGATATCAATGTGAGAGCCTAATTTTTTATCTAGGTACTTGAGTTGCTTTATCACGGGGCCGTTACCATGTTTGGAATACTTTTTTAATAATCCATGATTTTGTCGATACAATTCAAATGGACTTATGTCTACCGATTTGACCTTGCCATTTTGCTGGGTTTGATCAATTTTTTCTGGATAATCAACTAGAATCTGTTCTATCATTTCAAAAGTTCTGGGATCATATTTAGCGAGCAAGAACTTTGTTTTATCTTTGTCGTAAACTTTCTTGAAATTCTTAAATCCATCCACCGAATAGATATCTTTTACTTTGGAGACAATATATTCTGCCGATTTTTTATCCTTAGAAAGTTGTCCCATTCTAGTGGAATAAATCGTTGCATCACTGACTTTACGATTCATTTTTTTATCAACTTGATGTGAAAACTTGATACGTTCATCAGCTGTCATAATTTCAGAAACAAAACCGTTATATGGCTGCTCATACATTGCCTTATCAAACTCTTCATCATCTAGTATTTCTCCAGTTTCAATATCGATTGATTTTTCTCCAACTTTAACTGGAAAAATGCTGGCACCTTTTTTCCACATTCTCAAGAATGGAGTCGCAGCAATTATTGAAGCATCAATAGCATGATGATGGAAAGTTTCTCTTGTCTTATCAATATGCCAATGTTTACGCATATTAGAAGTAAATTTTCCTCTAATCACGGTAACCTTAGTTTCTTCATTCTTCTCATTAAAGAATTCTTGCAAACTATTCAGTACAACCCTGGAGGAATAACGAGTATCGACTAAATTTCTAGCTATAAATCGCTTTCTGGTCTCGATATCACTAACATTCTCATTAAACAAATAGTTATGACGTTTATTTTTATCAAATCGAGGATTACCCGAAACAATCGCTTTAAATTTATCAAAACCAACACCATGACCTTCATTGAGAAATTCAAACGGAGTCTTTTGACCCTTGATTTGATTCATTGAGGAGAAACATAAAGTTTTATTGCTCAGACTATCATCAAAAGATATCGATTGTGGAATAATATGGTCAATCTCAAATTTGTCTGGATTATCGATCATTTCAACTGGATTGATTGTTTCTCCATTGTAAGGATCAATTTCATCTTGTTGATACCACAATCGAATAGAAGTTTGTAGCTTTCTACTCTTACTCAAAGCTATCTTAACTTTTCTCTCATCACCAACAGCAGATACGAAAGCTTCATATGCCTTATCTTTGGCAACTCGATTATTTTTTGGAATGTCTCAATTTGCTTTTTCGCATCGTCTAAATTCTTATCCCTAGGCATTTCGACAACCAAATAGTCTATGTGACCATATTTTTTCAAAACCGCATTTACTATTTTTAAAGCCTCTCTAACAGCCTTAGCAGCCACAGGATTATAAATATCACGAGCAATTTGTCGATAAGGTAAATACTTATTTGCAGCAAATTTCTTTGTATCTTTTTTAACTAATCCCAATTCATTTAATAGCGTCATTTGTTCAACTGGTCGTGACAGCATCGTTGGAATCAGCTCATTCATTGTCTTCAATGAGAAACGATGCCATTTATTATTCGTAGTAACATCAAAACTAGCTTTATTATCAACAATAAGTTGAACCAAATTCTCATCCAAAAAGTCATATTTTGAAACTAATTCTTGATTGATTCGTTTACGAATTTCTGCATTTTCTGTATTCAAAGTCAAAATAGGACTAAGTTCATCAATAAATTGCACTGGCCATTTATTTACATCAACATCAGCTTTGAGAAAGTCCTTATGAACCTTTCGATAAATCTTCATTGAGCTTATTTCAGGCTTATTTTGACTATCGATTCGATATCCTTTGATATCATCCTTTTCACAGCCAGTTATTTTTCGAATTAAATTTATCATATTTACACTCGTAGTGTTATGTCTTAATTCATCAATAATATCTTCTTTATCTGTCTGTGTAAGTTTTTCATCCTCATAACTTAAGATTCGTAGATTATTTAAATCATTTAAAACATTAAATAGCTGGGCGGTGTATGAGGCACCTGAAGCCCTCAATTCATCGGGGAAAATTTTATCATGACCAATCAATTCCTCAAATAAATTCTTTAAAGTTCGGCCATCTTCTTTATATATTCCATAATCTGTTCTTGATTTTTCACTACCCGGTCCTACAAAATAATCACGTTTTCGTGTCAAAATATCACAATATTGATCCTCAAAATCAGTTGTTAAAATATCTGGATAAAATTCTCTTTGCTTGGAAATAATCCGACGTGCTTCCTTTTCATAGTCAGCAGTTGGAAAAACATTCAGTAATACTTTCTGAGAATCAAGATCTTGATTGACAACTACTTTGCCACGAACTTCACCGAGCTCATTCAACCGTTTCAATTGAATTTCAGCAGGCGTTTTAGTTTTTAATTCTTGATTATTCAATCTTAGACTACTTGAATAATCCGTGCCAGTACCGTCGAAATCCGTATCAGCATCTTTCAAATCATAACTAATGCCCCTGTGCTTGACGATTTGATATAAACTTTCAGCTAATTCTTCTTTGGCTAATTGTTCAGACAATCCCTTAACTCTCAAGGCATAAGGATTAGCATTATTATTAGTCAATTCATCCACTAGGCCTACTTCTTTAAAGAGCTTCAAAGTATCTAGGCGACGTTGACGATTACGATTTAAAAGCCTTCTGGAACCACGCATACTACGGCGATCTTGGTTACCCTCAGCAATTTTAGCGTTAAACAATCTAGCGCCTAATTCAACTACCTTTCCTTGATCAATATTCAATACGCTAAAACCAACTGAAGCCACGCCAATATCTAACCCTAAACTGATTCTATCTCCCATCATATCAACCTCTAACAACAATTTTTTATAAGCTATAAGTAAAATATATCATAAAAATTATTGAATTTAGTAGGTTATTAAAAAAATGTCCTCGATTAAAAAATCGCAGGACATTTTTGGTTTATTCCATATCAAAATCTAAGCTAGGGTCAGCATTCAAATCTAAATCAGCAAAGTCTTTTTTATCATACTGAATCTGTGCCATTGCACCGATCATTGCCGCATTGTCGCCACAAAGTCTCAGTGGCGGGAAGACTAGTTCCATATCTAGATGACGGTTCTTGATTTCTTCTGCCAGTCGTTTTCTCAAGCCTTGATTAGCTGAAACTCCACCACCGACGACAAGTTGCTGAACGGGGTGTTGTTTCAAAGCTCTAAAGGTCTTATTCGTTAAGATATCTAAAACTGCTGCTTGAAAACTTGCTGCCAAATCATCTTTATTCAACTCTTGATGAATTTGATCGGCATGGTGAACAGTATTGATAAAAGCACTCTTCAAACCGCTGAAACTAAAGTCCAAATTATCTTCTTGAACCATAGCCCGAGGAAAATCAAAGGTATCTTGACCAATAGCAGCCATCTGATCGACTTTTTTACCAGCTGGATAGTTGATACCAAGTACCCGACCAATCTTGTCATAAGCTTCACCAACGGCATCATCTCGTGTATCGCCTAGGGTCTTAAAAACTCCTGGTGCAGTAACTAAGACTAATTCGGTGTGACCTCCGGAAACTAACAGTGACATGAATGGATATTTTAATTCTGTCACAAAATTAGCCGAATAAATATGGCCTGCTAAATGATTGACCTTGATCAAAGGTAGTTCATGAGCAAAGGCGACCGTTTTGGCGGCCATAATACCGATCAAAAGTGAACCTACTAATCCAGGTCCGTAAGTGACGGCAACGGCATCTAAATCATTATATCCGACCTTAGCTTCATCCAAAGCTAAATTGATGCACTTAGTAATCTCTTCAACATGATGGCGACTAGCGACTTCTGGAACCACTCCCCCAAAACGTTGATGACTTTTGATTTGTGTTGCAATAATATTTGCTAAAATCTCGTTACCGTTTTTGATGACTGCAACTGAAGTCTCATCACAGCTGCTTTCAAACGATAATATTAAGGTATCCTTTTTCACAATAATCTCCTCACAGATCAACCACCATTTCCCACGCATCATGATGATTTCTCAAATAATACTTTTTATGAACAGTCCGTACTTTAAAGCCAAAAGCATCGTATAAGGCTAAAGCTGAACTATTAGTAACATCTACTTCTAAAGACATTTTTTGATATTCGCGTTGTCGACAATACTTGAAAACTTGATTCAACAGTAAATGACCGATTCCTAAATTATGGTAATCTGCATGGACCGCTAAATTTGTAATATGAGCTTCTTTTTTATCACTCAAGGAAACACCAATAAAGGCAATCACTTTAGCTTGATCGACTAGCGACAAATAAAGTGCATTGCGATTATCTATTTCCATTTCCACAATATCAACTGGCCAAGGAACAGGTATCGGATAAATAGTCTCTTGGATTTTCATATATTGAATCGCATCTTTTTGAACTGCTTTTCTTAAGATAAAATGCTGGTCAGCTAAACGGACTTGTTGTTCTTCAAAATCAAATTTCGCTTTTTTATTAGAGAAAAAATTTTTAAACTTCTTCAACATAAGAAACATTGCCATTGTCCTTATGTCCTTGTTCATACCAATCATGTTCAGCTTGTGTCAAACGAAGGTAAGTTGGTACAAAGCTATCAATGTCAGTGACTGGTTTCTTCGACTCAGCTAACTGGGCAAGTTTAGCTGCATCAGGCAATGAATCTTCAGTTGTAAGGATCTTAGCGTTCGGAAATTGATTTTGAATTAATTCTTGGAGTCTTGGCGTTGCATTAATGAACTCTAATTGATCTTCATTATACTGTTCCAATTGGGCAAACAACTTTGCCATTGAAGTGTGATGATCACCAACAATGCTGACGAATTTATCACGTGAATTTTGATAAACTCCAGCAAAGGCATTGTCATTTCTAGCATCCATTAATGGCACTAAAATATGAGCTTTATCGCCATTGGCAGCTAAGAGTTCCAAACTGGAAACGCCAACTAGCTTTTTATTTAAGGTATCAGCTAGTGTCTTGGCGACTGTCACAGCAATTCTAACACCGGTATAAGAACCTGGTCCTTTAGCTACGGCAATCATATCAAGATCATTCACTGATAAATTGGCTTCACGCAAAGCCTTTTTAATATCTGGCAAAATAGTAATACTGTGAGTCTTCTTTTCGGTCGACTCCAAATGAGCTAAAACTTTACCATCAACTACGACCGCAACGGATAGCGGCTTATTAGATGTATCAAATGCTAATATTTTCATAATTATCCCTCATTCTTCATAAGACCTATTTTAACACAGAATTTTGCACAAAAAAAAACCGACCTTAACGGCCGATCTTACTAAACTTTGAACTATCGATCCACTTAAGGATGATATATAAGATACCAGTCTGGTAAATCAAACTGAATGCCTCTTTAGGAAGCCTTGGTACCAATAATGCTGGATATGGAACATGTGTCATCATGTGAATCCAAACTGTATTCATTCCGGTATTTACAATCAAAACAATTAAGAAAACTGCTAAGAAAGTTCTTAAGACGGTTACTTTGTGATTGTAAAGCACCAAGCCATAAATCAAACCTGCTACTAAAGCCGAAAAGGTGAATCCAATAAAGAAACCACCGGCTGAAGGCAACACTACGTTACTGATAATATCAGCTAACACATTTGCCAAAGCTGCTTTAAAAGGTCCAAAATAATACCCTAATAACCCAATTGAAAGAAAGCTAAACCCTACTTTCAAGATGTTACTTCCAAATGTTAATTGCGACAAGACGATCTGTAAAGCGATCAACAACGACATCCAGGTAACTTCTTGCACACTAATACTTGTACTTCTACTGTTCATAATCGACATCTCCTAAACGGAGCTGCCACCAGATATAGGCAAAAAGAGACATATATAAAGTGGCGAATGCGGAAACAAGATCGCGAGAAAACTCTTTGTCCGATGTTCACATTCCGTTCCATCAGCACTTAACGCCTTGAATCCTACCCCAAATTTTTATTACTCGTAAATAATACCACTTTTTTGAACACTGACAAGTGATTAGTTTCGGAAATTATTTATTTTTCCACTCTAATTGTGCTACAACGTTCAGAACGTCCCCATCCTTAATCCAATGAATAGATTTATTATTCGTATTATCAATTTTGGCATAAGCCACTGGTTCACTCTCCATATTTAACTCTTTATCATATTTGATATCCATGCTCTTTAAGCTGTGACTGCCGATAAAATCGAAGTCTAAGGTATCAACCATCCAATCGAAATAATATGAATTATTAACATGTTTATTAACATCAATATTGTAGTAACCGATATGTTGCGGTTGCTCAAAGTCGTAGCTGTCTGGAACTTTCAAACGATTAAACCGCTTCAGTTTGCTTGTTTCCTCGGCACCAAACTTATCAGCCAATCGGTCAGCAGCACTGACGATTTTACGTTCCTTGATATCGATCAAAACAAAAGCACTCTCAGCCTTTACAATCGTTGCACCAGTTTCATCTTCGATCCAAAAGTTTCGGTAGAAGAAATATTTGTTATAGCTAGTTGCTTGAGTAGTAATTTTCAGTTTCTGTCCTAGCTTAGGCATTTGCTCGATATCCATGTGATATTGGACGACGACCCAACCAAGACCTTCGTTTTGAACCATTTCAGTACTGTCAACGTCAGACTGATGTAATTGCTTCTCTGAAGTCAAGAGCATGATGTCGATCAAAGCAGATAGACGCATCTCGCCAGAAAAGTTAACGAAGTAATATGGTACTTCCATTTCGATAGAATATGTTTGTTTCTCAGTCACTATTCTTCCTCTCCAATTCCGTGATAAAGATTATAGACCGCTTGCTTTTTCAAACCATTTTGCAAAGCGACTTCTTTAATAGCCTTGTTAGGCTTTTGGCCTTGTTCAATTAAATCGTCGATTGCGGAAACTAAATCAGAATCTGATTCTGCCTTGATTGCTTCAACTGGTTTCCCAGAAATAATCAAAACATACTCCCCTTTAGGATCATTTTCTTGATAATAATCAGCCACCTGTTCAAGCGTACCTCGTAAAAAGGCCTCATGAATTTTGGTCAACTCACGAGCTAAGGTTATCTGGCGCTTAGGACCAAAGTTTTCGATTAAATCTTGGATCGTTTTCTTCACACGATAAGGTGATTCATACACGATCGTTGTTTCGAAACGCTGAGCCAAATCAACTAACACTGCAGTTCTTTCCTTACCCTTGCGAGGCAAAAAGCCATAAAAATAAAATGGCTGTGGAGCAATTCCTGATGCAATTAATGCTGTCACCGAGGCAGTAGCTCCTGGTAAAGGCACGACTGGAATTTTTTCCTTGATAGCTGCTTTGACCAATTCTTTACCAGGATCACTGATTGAAGGCGTACCTGCGTCACTGACTTGAGCAATTTTTTGACCAGCATTCATTTTTTCTATTAATTCTGGAATTCTCTGTGCAGTATTATGTTCATGAAAACTTATTAATTCTGTTGATATTTCAAAATGATTTAATAAGTTTTTGGTATTACGGGTATCTTCTGCCGCTACCAAATCTGCTTCTTTGAGCGTGTTAACAGCCCGAAAAGTCATGTCCTCTAAGTTACCAATTGGTGTTGGCACTAAAAAAAGGCAGCCCTTCGAATTATCAACAAAACTCCTTTGTTCTTTCATTCAAATAGCTCCCCTTATCTAATTTTAACTTTTTTGTGACCCTTGTCATTACTGCCATAAAGAACATTTGTACAAAAGATACATTCTTCTTGATCTTTACGATGGGTCCCATAGAATTGCTGACATACATGGAATCCCTTGCGATATAAACTCTCTAAGTTTAACCGTGAGTATGACAATTCATTTCCTTTAACATCTTTATCCTCATAACCCATTTTTTCCAAATGCTTACGAAGATTTTGGTTCTCAATCTTCAACTCTTCCTTTTCCTCAAGAGTCTTAGATAGCTCCTCTTTTAGCAAAGAAACTTTTTTACTTATATCATTCAATTGATTAGTAATCGTCTCAAATTCATCATATAAATCCTTCTCTGCCATATTTTCACCTACTAATCTACATATTTTAATGATAAATCTTCTAGAATAGCTTGAAATGATACGTTACTTTTCCACATCTGTTCAGCTGTGAATAATTCATCGGACATTTTAACCAATTGTGGTATGCTCTTTTGGCTCAAGAGATCAACTTTGGTTAAAATCGATTTTTCTAAATTGTACCTAATTGATAATATATCACTAAATATTTGATTCAACATGTCGAAAACCAAATGTTGTTGATCTTTATTCTCGACTAATGGCATGACATCAGTCTGTATGTCGACAAAACAATTTATTTTTTGATTGTTAACTTCTTTCAACCAATTGGTGAGTGCTGTAGTTAACGATTGATATTTTTCACCAGTTATAGCTTCTAAATATTTTATATCCGAACTCTTCAAAGCACGCAGTGCCTGTTCTTCTTTAAAACCTTGCTCAACTAAACTAGCAATTTCATCGCTATTACTCTGATTCGATAGGTGAAAAATCTGCACACGCGACAAAATAGTTGGCAAAATTTGTTTAGATGAATCGGCCAATAAAATAATCATCAAGTTACCTTCTGGTTCCTCAATCGTTTTCAACAAGTTATTCGCAGCTTGCACTGTCATCTTCTCAGCTTCATCAATGATCAAGATTCGTCGATTACCTTGGGTAGCGGCCATATTGGCTTCTTTTTTGAAAAACTTCACGTCATCCACACCGATACTCTGCTTGTCGGTCTTGATCTCCAAAACATCAGGATTATCCCCAAGAGCAATCGTCTGACATTTTTGACACGTTTGGTCAGGAAGTCCACCTTGCAAATGTTCGCAAAACTGACTCTGGGCCAACCAAATTGCCATTTGTTGTCTAATTTTAGAGGAAGCATTGTCGATCAAATAAGCATGTGACAACATCTTGGCAGAAATAATTTTTTGAAATTCGTGAACAACCTTAGGTTGCTCTTCAATAATTTTTTCCATTCTAAAATCTCACAAATTTATCAACAGGCAAGATGAAGCACGTTGCTCCACCGACTTGAACTTCAACTGGTTCACTCAAACTAGAAGCGGCTTCTGGCATAAGAAATGTTGGTGTAACGAATTGAGATCTTGTGTGACAAGTTTTCTTGATGATTGCCAAAGCATCATCGATTTTTTCCTCTTCCACACCGATTAAGAATGTACAGTTACCGGCCTTTAGAAAACCACCAGTTGATGACAATTGGGTAGCTCTAAAATTATCTTTCACAAGATTTGCTTGTAATTGTTGACTATCTTTTGATTGAATAATGGCTACAATAAGTTTCATGATTATTCTCCTTGATTAAAAATATTTGGAAACTTTTTAACAATGATATCTAACGTCTCAGCAACAATTTGGTCCGGACTCTGCTGAGCATCGATTACCTTAATACGCTCTGGATTAGCCTTGACGATTGTCATATATGAGTCATAGACCCGCTGATGGAAACTGATAGCTTCCTTCTCCAAACGGTCCATAGCGCCTTCATGGTCTTTTCTGATCCGAGCTAAGCCCACCTCTGGAGTAACATCAAAGTAAATCGTCAAGTCAGGTAAATGACCATCGATGGCAAAATCATTGATTTCACCGACCGCTTTCATTCCGATTTCACGACCACCGCCTTGATAGGCAATAGAACTATCGACAAAGCGATCACTCAACATAACCTTATCTTTTTCCAAAGTTGGTAAAATCACATCGATCAAGTGTTGTCTTCTTGCCGCAGCGTATAATAAAGCTTCAGTTCGGGAGTCCATTTCTTCATCATGAATATCCAAAATAATCTTGCGGATTTTTTCAGAAATGGGACTACCCCCAGGTTCACGAGAAAGCACAACCTCACGTTTTGTTTTAGCCTGCAATAGTGGCATAAGTTTCTTCAAAGCAGTTGTTTTGCCTGCTCCATCTGGTCCTTCAAACGAAATAAAAATTCCTGACATAAGTTAATCTCTCCTAATGATTACTACTATTTTACTTGAAAATTCAAATAAATGAAAGATTATAGAAGAAGAGACGGGGGTGTATGTTCACTGCCGTCATCCGCTCCAGTTCTGGGGGATATGGAACGTGGTGGGCCGACTTGGAGCCAAGAAGACCGCTTGTCTTCAAGTTCGACCTTTTACTAAATTGGCAAAAGACGCCAATTAAGTAAAATTTCACCACTGATATCCCCCAGAACTTCCGCTCCTGACTAGGATACTGCATATTTGATTTGTTAGTGATATTTATAGGAATCCTCCATTGCTTATTTTGCTTGGTAGGAGTGGAAGCTGGAAAACCTTAGTGCTTAAGGGAAAAAGATAAAGGATAAGACAAAAAATGTATTGAACTGACATAATCATATCAATTCAATACATTTTCTAATTTCTATTAAAGATATTAATTCATTTAAAGACACCAGTTCATTTTATCTTTTAAGATTTAAGTTCTTGACCCTAATCTTTAGCCTTTGAACTTGCTATTGCCCTTGAACTTGTTCACTTGAGGGATATCCAAACATGTTTTAACATCCTAGGCTGTAGTGAGAGCTCTGAGGGGTCTAAGCCATGAAATTGTTCTTAGTGGGCGAAGCACACTTAGAACAAGGCTCGACTTTGAAACAATTGCGCATTTCAATTGTTTCAAAGCGATGCCCATGGCGTTCCAGACCCCTCAGAGCCGAACGGAAGCCGGCAGTGAACCCACACACAACCAATTAAAATTATCAGATTAGTGGTTTACCAGTGCTTTTCCGCACGACTAGGCTGCTTCAAAAAAGTATCCTCATCACCGAAAATAATATTGGTCGTTGACTTAGCTTGAGCCTTTCGTCTCCTAGCTTCCAAATACAAAAACTGATACTTGAGCTTGTCAAGTTTCAAATGAAGTCTAGTTTGATCATCAACATCCACTGAATTGTTGATCATCCTTTGAGTATTACTGATCCGTTGTTGGATCACATGGATATTACTGAGAAGACGATCGTCTTCTTTTTTTTGCACGGTTAATTTTTTTCTACCAAACATGTTAAATCTCCCTGCGTCCTAGAACGGCACTCTTTAGAGTCATCTCATCAGCATATTCGATATCTGAACCGACGGCTAATCCATGTGCTAGTCTAGTTACTTTTATTCCGGCTGGCTTAACTAATTTGGCTAAATATTGAGCCGTTGCTTCACCTTCTGGAGTCGCATTGGTGGCGATGATCAATTCCTTGACGTTCTTGTTCTCCTTCAAGCGATTCAACAACAACTTGATATTCAAATCTTCTGGACCTACACCATCGATTGGTGAAAGGACGCCTCCAAGTACATGGTACAAACCATTGTAACCATTAGTATCATCAAGCGACATGATATCTTTGGCTTGTTCAACAACTAAAATCGTCGATTGATCACGGCTCTTGTCGCTACAGATCGGACAAATCTCTTCAGTTGTGATATTTCCACAAATTCGACATGATTTCAGGTCAGTTTTAGCGGAAATTAAATTGTTGGCAAACTCTTGCACTTGTTCTTTATCCATCCCAAGCGTAAAGAATGCCATCCGGGTAGCAGTCTTGCGGCCAATACCTGGTAACATCATGTAACTATCAATTAATTTAGAAATTGGTTCTGGATATTTCATTACATCAACCCATTTGTGTATTTACCTAATTTAGCTTGCTTATCTTGATCTACGGCTTCAAAGGCATTGTTTAAAGCATCGATTAACATATCTTGTAAAGTGTCAGGATCATCCGGATCAATGATCTTTTCACTGATTGTTAAGTCAGCTATTTTCTTGTCACCAGTAACCTTAACTGTGACAAAGTTATCTACTGAACTTCCTGAATATTCAGTCTTGTTCAATTCTTCAGTAGTAGCTTGAACTTCTTTTTGCATCTTTTGAGCTTGGCGCATGATGTTGGCCATGTTGCCACCCATTCCGCCCATATTTGGCATTCCTTTACTCATTGTAAAAATTCCTCCTAGTCATCTTTAACATCAACTATATCGTCACCAAACAGTTTAAGAGCTTCATCAACGGTGGGATTAGTCTTTTTAGTTTCTGTATTTGATTTTACATTTTTTGGTTGTTTAGAATCAATATTATTAGCAATATATTCTTTACGAATATTAGGCCAATCTTTTTTTGGTACCAAGACGATTTGGCAATCTTTTTTCAAAAGCCGGCTGGCATTGTCAGTCAACTCATTCAAAAACTTGCTATCTTCTTGAACTTGCTCGAACCACAAGGCGTAATCAAAGGCAACTACGATACCATCTGCCGAAGCAGCAACTGGTTCTGAGACTTTCATCATAGCACGTTGTGAGATAGAAAGCATACTCATTAAATCGGGCCAAATATCCTTAGCAGAATTTAAGTCATCTTTGGTTGCACTACCTAAGACTTTATAAATCGCAGTCTTATTCAAACGGGTATTGTTGTTTGCACGGCGGCGAGTCTTCGGTTTAGTCGTAGCTGTCGGTTTAATCGTTCCCGCGGACAAATCTTTGACTTCATTTTGTAAATGCGACACTTCATCTCGCAGCTTATCTAATTCAATATTTTCGACCTTCGTCTGCTCGGTATCACTTTCAGTGCTTGATTGGGTCAAAGCACTCACAACTGCTGGTTCACTAATTTTAACAGTTAAAATTTCCATATAAATATCAGTTTGGTTAGAATTCTTGAGATTCTTTTGCGTGGCACTGACTTGATCGACGATATAAAATAAGCGACTATTGTCAAACTTATCCGCAATCGCCAATAAATCCTTAGTCATCACCGAACCATCCATCTGCTTTGATAAATCTGAATTGGAATTATACAGGATCAAATTACGGCATACCCGAATCAACATTTCCGTAAAACGTAACGCTGACCGACCACTAGCTAAAATTTGATACAGACTAGTCAGCGCCTGGTCAGGTTTATTATCGGCAATTGCAGTCATATACGAAACAATCTGTTCATTACTCAAAGCACCTGTAACTTCTTGAGCATTTTTGAGCGTCAATTCATCGTCGCCGTATGATAACGCCTGATCCAAGATACTTAAAGCATCACGCATTCCACCTTCAGCCGAGGCTGCGATAATATTCAGCCCTTCTTCATCATACTTGATATGTTTATCATTCAAAATATAAACCATGCGGTCCAAAATATCTTGCGACGAGATGCGACGGAAATTAAAGCTTTGAGTTCGAGAAATAATCGTCGCTGGGATCTTTTGCGGTTCAGTTGTGGCCAAGATAAACATGACATTAGCTGGTGGCTCTTCCAAAGTTTTCAACAGGGCATTGAAAGCCCCTTGTGAAAGCATGTGGACTTCATCAATAATGTAAACTTTAAACTTGGCTTCAGTCGGTGCATATTTAACTTTGTCACGAATATCACGGATCTCTTCGACACCATTATTTGAAGCGGCATCGATTTCGATCACATCATTCAAACGATTTTCATTAGCTGCCTGACAAATCTCGCACTCATTACAAGGTTCGCCATCGTGCGGGTTCAAACAGTTAACAGCTTTGGCTAAAATTTTGGCGCAGGATGTCTTTCCCGTTCCACGAGGACCACTGAATAAATAAGCATGACTGGTCATATGACTAGCCACGGCATTTCGTAGTGTCTGGGTGATGACATCTTGACCGATTACATCAGAAAAAGTTTGGGGACGCCAAACTCGATAAAGTGCTTGATATGCCATTTTTACTCCTTCAAAAAAACTGATATATAAATTTTAACACAAAAAAACTCCTAATCCTGAACAGATTAGGAGGCTAATATACATAACAAAAGGCACATGGCACACCTTACTTAGTGCTGCTTTCTTCCGAACCTGACACGATTCACAAGAGCACCATTGCCCTAAGGCCTTACGGCAATAACTATAGTACTATAAAATTCTATAAAATGCTACTTTTTGCGTCGAATTTCTCGAAAGAAATTCTGTAAAAGTTGTGCAGATTCCTCGGCTTTGACACCACTTAAGACTTCTGGCTGGTGATTATAACGGGTTTCTGCCAAGAGATTATTGATTGAACCAACTGATCCAGCCTTGGGATCGAAGGCTCCATAAATAACCTCTTCAATGCGACTGTTAATAATCGCACCAGCACACATTGGACAAGGCTCGAGTGTCACAAATAAGCTAGTATGCTCTAAACGCCAACTACCGACTTTTTCACAAGCTGCCTCAATCGCAATTATTTCTGCGTGTTTGATGGCATTTTGTGTTTCCTCACGTTCATTAGAGCCATGAGCAATTACTTCACCGGTTTGATTGTCGACGATGATACAACCAATTGGAACCTCTCGCCTTTTCTCAGCCTCTCTAGCTTCAGCAAGTGCTAAGTCCATATATTCATTTATTTTTTCTTCTGAAAATATCATTTTTAACTAATTAAATTGGTTACTTTCTTTTCTAAGTATTTGGGGAAAACTGGAGCTTTGAGCTTGAGCTGATTTTGTTCTTTTTGAATCTTGTCAAGAATATCCAATAATTCTTTAACTTGCTCATCTGACAAAGTTCCCACGAATTCCATTAAACTTTCATTTCCATGTAAATATTTTTCAACATAAGATTCGAGTCTTGCCCGTTCTTTGTTGATTTTCTTATTCTTCATGAATTTGACAGCGGCATAGATTGCCAACGGTACTCCTGCCAAAACTAACGATAATATTGTGACAATTACGATTTTCTTTTTCATCTGCAAGCGCCTCCAATATGAATATAACACATTGCAAAATATTTTAAATCAATTTACTTTTCAAAATGTAATATCCTTTATCACGAGTAACAACTTCAACATTGCCAAACGTCTGATCCATCAATTTCTTTGCAGACGGTGCGCCTTGTTTCTTCTGCAAGACAATCCACAATTCACCATTAGGTTCTAAATAATCCTTTGAATCGGCCAAAATTGATGTGACGACTTCTTTTCCTGCCCGAACTGGTGGATTAGATACGATCAGTGCATACTTGCCTGTAACGCTTTTATACGTGTCAGACTCATAGATTTCAACGTTAGTAACTTGATTATTAGAAGCATTTTTCTTTGCTAAATCTAAAGCCCTTAAATTAACGTCGACCATGGTAACAAGGCGTTTAGGTTGGTCTTTTGCTAAAGCTAAACCGATTGGACCATATCCACAACCGACATCAAGAATATTGCCGTTTGGGATATTTTGAAAATCAATCGCTTCGATCAAGACACGTGAACCGTAGTCGATCGTTTGTCTGGAAAAGACGCCACTGTCAGACATAAAGTCAAAATTGTGCGTACGTAATGTGAAATTAAAGTTCTTTAGTTCATGTTCCAAATTAGGATCATTTTCAAAATATTGATTAGCCATAATTTCCACCTATCCTTTTGAGGGTAAAAAAAAACCCTCTTACGAGGATTAATTTTATCATTAAAGTGTATTACTTCAATGTAACTGTTGCACCAACAGCTTCTAGTTTTGACTTCATGTCTTCAGCGTCAGCCTTAGCAACGCCTTCCTTGATAACCTTAGGAGCGCCATCAACAAGGTCCTTTGAGTCCTTCAAGCCAAGTCCTGTGATACCACGAACTTCCTTGATAACCTTAACCTTTTCTTGACCTGATTCTGTAAGTTCAACGTCAAATGAGTCTTTTTCTGCAGCAGCATCGCCACCAGCAGCACCGGCAGCAGCAACTGGAGCAGCAGCCTTAACGTCAAATTCTTCTTCAATAGCCTTAACAAGGTCGTTAAGTTCTAGAATTGAAGCATCTTTTAAATCATCAATAATCTTTTGTGTATCTAAAGCCATTATTGTATCCTCCAAATATTGAGTTTTATTTTTTTAATTAATTAAGCGGCAGGTTCGTCGTCTTTTGAGTCTGCAACGGCCTTAACAACCATAGCAAAGTCGCGAACTGGAGCTTGTAATACAGATACCAACATTGATAGCAAGCCATCTCTGTCTGGTAATGTTGCAAGTTCTTGAATTTGATCAAGAGTTGCTGCTTTACCTTCGATGATTCCACCCTTGATTTCAACGGATTCAACATCTTTGGCAAATTTAGCTGCTACTTTAGCAGGTCCAACAGGATCTGTTTCTGAGTAAGCAATAGCTGTAGGTCCAACGAAGTATTCTTCTAGGCCTTCAACACCGGCTTTTTCAGCTGCACGTCTCAAGATAGTATTCTTGATAACTTGCATTGTAGCACCTTGTTCACGTAATTCAGCACGCATTTCAGTTGCTTGTTCAACTGTAAGACCTAAGTAATCGATAACGATTACTGACTTTGCGCCTGTAAGTTGTTTAGCAATTTCATCAACTTGTGCTTGTTTTGCTGCTAATACATCTTGCTTCATTATTACGTTTCACCTCCACAATTTTTTAGTTAATATCTACAAATTTCGGCTTAAAAATAATAAAATCTCTGTGCCCAAGGGACACAGAGATTAAGTGAAATAATCTTCTGGCCTCGGCAGGATATTAAGACTTTCATCACCTGAGTCTTCGGTAGAAATCAACTATATTAATCTATCATTATTTTGGTAGTTAGTCAACACTAATTAAGCGTTGATCTTTAGACCAGGTCCAAATGTAGATGTCATGTTAACACTTGTTACATAGTTACCTTTAAGTGAGGCAGGACGTGCCTTCAAGATAGCATTGTAGAATGTGTCAAAGTTTTCAGTGATCTTGTTTGTATCAAATGAAATCTTACCGATTGGTGCGTGGATAAGACCGTTTGAGTCAACACGATATGTAACTTGTCCGGCTTTAATATCATTAACAGCCTTTGTAACATCCATTGTAACTGTACCTGTCTTAGGGTTAGGCATCAAACCTTTAGGTCCAAGAACACGACCTAAACGTCCAACTTTAGCCATCATTGGTGGTGTTGCAACAGCAACGTCAAAGTCTAGCCAACCGTCTTGGATCTTTTCAACAAGATCATCTGAACCAACAACATCAGCGCCAGCTGCTTCAGCATCTTTAGCTTGTTGTCCTTCAGCGAAGACGATAACCTTTTGTGTCTTACCAGTACCATTAGGTAGTACGATAGCGCCACGAATTTGTTGGTCAGCTTGCTTTGGATCTACAGATAAATTGATAGCAACTTCAACAGTTGCGTCAAATTTAGCAAAGTCAACCTTCTTTAATAACTCAACAGCTTCTTCAGCAGTATAGTTTTTGTTTTTATCTACTTGTTTTAATGCTTCAGTATATTTCTTTCCATGCTTAGCCATGCTAAGTTCCTCCTTGCTTTGTGGTCTATGCGGAGAATAAGATTTTCTCCTCCCACTTGTTAAGAATGTTTTCACATCCCTGTAACCTGCTTAAATCTAGTCTTTTACTTTACTTCAAAGCCCATACTTCTTGCAGTACCAGCAACCATACGCATTGCAGATTCAACATTTGCAGCGTTTAGGTCTTTCATCTTGGTTTCAGCAATTTCGCGAACTTGGTCTTCAGTAACTGTGGCAACCTTGTTTGTGTTAGGTTCGCCAGAGCCCTTTTCAACGCCAGCAGCTTTCTTCAATAGAACAGCAGCTGGTGGTGTCTTTGTAACGAAATCGAATGAACGGTCTTCGTATACTGAGATAACAACAGGGATAATCATACCCTTTTGATCTTGTGTACGTGCATTGAAGTCCTTTGTAAAGGCAACAATGTTAATACCAGCTTGTCCTAAAGCAGGACCAACTGGAGGAGCTGGAGTAGCCTGTCCAGCAGGGATTTGTAATTTTACTACGTTAGCAACTTTTTTAGCCACGGTGCATACCTCCTTGTTCCGTGATGTGGTCATGATGAGAATATAAATTTTCTCTCCCACATGTATGTCTCAAAAACATACCGTTATATAGTAGCACGGTCTACTAGTTCTGACAATAACTAATTTTGCTTTTCAACAGCTGTAAAGTCAACTTCTGCTGAAGTCATACGACCAAACATATCAACGTCAACTTTAAGTTTTCTGTGTTCATCATCTACTTCGGTGATCTTACCAGTCATATCTGAGAAAGCACCGTCAGTGATCTTAACTGTTTCACCAACTTCAAAGTCAGATGGCTTTTGAGCATCCATACCAAATTCGCTCAAGATGTTATCAATTTCTTCTGGTAATAGTGGTGCTGGCTTACTACCAGAACCATGACTGCCGACAAATCCGGTAACACCTGGTGTATTACGAACAACGAACCATGATTCGTCAGTCATAACCATTTCTACAAGAACGTAGCCAGGGAAAGTCTTTTCCATTTCTTTCTTTTCTTTACCGTTTTTAACTTTTGTTTCTTCTTCTTCAGGAACAACTGCACGGAAAATGTAATCTTCCATACCCATTGATTGAGCACGTGACTCGAGATTTTCTTTAACTTTATTTTCGTATCCTGAATAGGTATGCAATACATACCATTGTTTTGCGCCAGCTTCAGCCATAATTTCCTCCAAAATTCAAAATAAAAAAACTTCGAACAAGTCGAAGTTTTCTCTCATTACTCATATCATAGCAAATTTTTATTGTTCTTACAATCTATTTAGCCATGATAAAGTGTTGCAATAGTGCAATGATACCCCAATCAACTAAAGCAAAGAAGATTGCGTACATTAGTGATGTTGCGATAACAGTCCATGTATCACGTCTGTTTTCTTTAAATGTAGGCCAAACAACTAATTTCATTTCTTTATTGACACTACCAAAAAATTTAAATAGTTTCATTTGTTCCTCCAGGTTATCTTGTTTCTTTATGTAATGTATGTTTACCGCAGTGCTTGCAGAACTTTTTAACTTCTAGACGTTCTGTTCGATTAGGGTTTTCAGTAATTGTGTAATTACGTGAACCGCAAACTGTACAAGCAAGGGCAACTTTTCTTAATCCCATGTTTATCTCCAAAGTCCAATTTATATCTTAATCTTATTAATTGTAAACTCTGTGGGATATTTTGTCCATTGCAATCTTATGACAAATCTTTTTCGTTAGCCTTTTGGATTTTCTTTTTACACTTGGAAGCTGCTGACCGTAAGCTCTTATCTGAACATTTTGCTTGCTTACAAGCCTCATCAAGATTCAAATTGCCGAAGGTAAAGCGTAAAGCTACTAGCTCACTATGATTCATCTTACCTGCAGCTTTTCTAACTTGCTCCACAAATTCAATCATATTTTTTTGACTGGGACTGACCATTGTCGATTGATCCACTTCATCAAGCGATTCCGTCATTCCATTTACCTTCCGCTTGGTGGCATTCTCGTATCTGATTAAGTCGATCACATGATGCTTAAATTTCATTTTGAAAAAACTACCGAATTTTGATCCGGTTGAGCCATCAAAAATTTTGCAGGCATCAAAACAAGTAATAAAGGCCTCTTGATACCAATCATCACGGTCAAAACTAGTAATGAAATATTCACTAGCCAAATTGTCAATCATTGGATGATACTTTTCCACCAGTTGAGCCAAAGCCTCAGAATCGTCGTTTCTTCTTACTTCTTCAACCAAAAGCAATTCGTCTTCGTAGTACATAATTTCAATATATTACGGACAGCAACCTTATAAATATCAGCTTACCTGACTTATTTTTCAAATAATAGCGAACATTTGTTTACAAAAAAAACGAATGAAAATTAATCATTCGTTTAATAATTTTTTAAGCATGACGTGAGGCAAAAGCTTGATACAACAAGATACCCGTTGCCACTGAAGCGTTCAAACTTTGGACGTGTCCAACCATGGGAATATTCAAAGTTTGATCTGCTTGTTTAAGCACAAGTGGTGAAATGCCTTTACCTTCGTTACCAATAATTAGAGCCACAGCTCCTTTGGCATTCCAGTTACGGTAATTGTCACCTTCCATAGCGGTACCAAAAACCCAAATATTACGTTTCTTCAAGTCCTTGATAGTATTGACCAAGTTAGTAACTCGGACTACTGGGACGTGTTCAATTGCACCTGTCGAAGTTTTGGCTACGACAGCAGTTAGTCCAGTTGAGCGATGCTTAGGAACAATAATTCCATGCACACCAACAGCGTCAGCCGTTCGCATGATTGAACCTAAGTTATGAGGATCTTCAATCTTATCCAAAATTAGAATAAATGGATCTTCACCTTTAGATTCAGCATTCTTAAAGATATCGTCCATTTCTGCGTATTGATAAGGGGCAATATAAGCTGCCATTCCTTGATGGTTGCCACCTTCACTAATATCATCTAGCTTATTCTTCGGAACTTCTTGGACGATCAAACGGTCACGTTTAGCCAATTTAATAGCCTCGGCAATGTGCTCACTTGATAGTCCCTTTTGGACTAGGACCTTATTGACCCTTTGATTGGCCGTAGCCGACTTTAGTAGTTCCATTACGGAATGGACACCATATACTAGTTCTTTTGCTTCTGTATTATTTGAATTGTCTGTCATCAGCTGCTCCTGTCTCCACTTCATTTATGCACCAAAGTGCCAGTTCTTTAACGCGTTCTTTGTCACCAGTAATATCTAAATAACCAAAGACGGCTTCAAAACCAGTCGACATATGATATGTGACAACACTCGTATTTTTGGCCTTTGTTTGCTTTTTAGCATTGCGACCATTCTTGTAAACTCGAATCTCCTCTTCTGTCAAAACATCCTTATCCAGCATCAAAGTTATCAATGAAGCTTGAGCTTTGGCGGAAACGTAATGTTTGGCTTGGTGTTGGAGTTCATTGACTTTAACAATATTTTTAGAAAGCAAATGTTCACGCACAAAAACTTCGTAAACGGCATCCCCTAAATAAGCTAAAGTTACACCATTAAATTTTTTAACATCAGTCATTAATATGCCACCGTGTTCCTTGTGGTGTATCCTCTAAGATCACACCCATATCTTTTAGTTGGTCACGCAATTTATCACTCGTGGCAAAATCTTTATTTGCCCGAGCCTGCTCACGTTCATCGACCATCTTCTGGATCTCAGCTGATAAGTCTTGCTGACTATCTAGTTGTACACCCAAAATACTTGTCAAATTAACCATAGCTTCTAGGATAACATTTGCACTATTTTTCGCAACTATATCTTGGGTAGCATAGCTGTTAGCTAAGCTTACTAAATTGAAAATCTCAGTAAGGCCATTTTGAACGTTGAAATCATCATTCATGGCAGCTTTGAAGGCGTCAACTATCACAGCAACTTTGGTAAACATACCACTGTCATCGTCGTCTTCGTCAGCATTGTCCAATCTGAACTTCAAGTTGTTATAAGCTGTTTTGATCTTACTCAAATTATCGTCAGCTTTTTGCAGGTTCGATTGTGAATATTCCAAAGGTCGACGGTAATGGGTTGATGAAAGGAAGAATCTCAAAACTTGTGGGTCAACCGTCTTAACCAAGTCGTGTACAGTCACAAAGTTGCCTAAAGACTTACTCATCTTTTCGTTATTTTCAACGGTCACAAAACCATTATGCATCCAATAATTTACAAATTTTTGACCTGTTTTAGCTTCGCTTTGAGCGATTTCATTTTCATGGTGAGGAAATTCCAAATCTTGACCACCACCATGAATATCAAAAGTATCACCTAAGTATTTCGTTGACATAACTGAACATTCGATATGCCAACCTGGACGCCCTGCACCCCAAGGCGAATCCCAATTGATCTCACCTGGCTTAGCTTTTTTCCAAAGGGCAAAATCGATTGGATCTTGTTTCTTATCGAATTCAGAATCACCAACGTGTTCACTGGCACCTTCTACCAATTGGTCGATATTTTGGTCAGACAATTCACCGTAGTGCTTGAACTTTCTAGCTCGATAGAAAACATCGCCATCTGATTCATAGGCATAATCTTTCTCAATCAAATCTTTAATGAAATCAATAATCTCCGCGATATTATCAGTTGCCCGAGGATTGATGGTTGCCTTTTGTACATTGATCTGATCAATATCTTCATAAAAAGCTTTGATGAAACGGTCAGCCACTTCCGGAACAGTGATTCCTTCACGCTTAGCTTCCTTGATCATCTTGTCGTCAACATCGGTAAAATTAGAGACGAATTTAACTTGATAGCCTAAAAATTCCAAGTAGCGGCGAACTGTATCAAAGGCTACGATTGAACGGGCATTACCGATATGAATATAGTTATAAACAGTGGGACCACAGACGTACATATTGACTTGATTAGGTGTTATTGGTTTAAATTCTTCTTTTTGACGCGTTAAGGTATTAAAAATTTTCAACATAATCTTCACCTATAAAAAAGGGTTGGAGGCAAACTAAGTTTTCCTTCAACCTCTTTTAACTTTTATTTTTATTTGAGCCTATTTCATTTCTTTCAAAGTCTTGTCGATGTTTGCCAAGGCTTTTTCTTTACCAAACAATTCAATTGTTTCAGCAATTGCTGGACCATGCATAGTTCTAGTTGTGGCAATACGGGCAGGCATATAAAGCTTTCTACCTTTGACACCAGTATCAGCACGAACTGATTGGATCGCAGCCATAATTTGTGAAGCAGTGAAACGGTCAAGTTTTTCTAACTTACCTTTCAAGTCTTCGATAGCTGTTCTGGAATCGTCATCTGTTAATTCTTTTTGTTCATCATCCGTCAAGTGTTCTGGCTGATTGAAGAAAATATCTGACAATTCAACGATCTGTTGTGTATAACTCATTTGTGGCATGTATAGTTCTGTCAAATGACGAACCCATTGGATCTCATCAGTTGAAGGGTTAGCCTCGATTCGTTTTGCTTCAATCAAGTTGTTCAAAACCAAGTCAGTGATTTCGCTAACGTCAGCGGATTTGACATATTGGTTGTTGACCCATTCAAGTTTCTTTTGATCAAACTTAGCAGGTGACTTGCTCAAACGATGTTCATCAAAGATCTTGATAAATTGTTTTCTTGTAAAGAGTTCATCTTCACCAACTGGTG
The DNA here is from genome assembly GCF_054881455.1 of Companilactobacillus sp. FL22-3. Classification (NCBI taxonomy): domain Bacteria; kingdom Bacillati; phylum Bacillota; class Bacilli; order Lactobacillales; family Lactobacillaceae; genus Companilactobacillus; species Companilactobacillus sp. FL22-3. Next base: position 109,423 of record NZ_JBTYYZ010000009.1, read on the forward strand.
ACCAGCCAAGTAATGTAATGAAGTTAAACATAGCTTCTGGCAAGTAACCTAGTTCACGATATTGTTCGATGAATTGGAGAATTGATTCGTCACGTTTACTTAACTTCTTACCAGTTTCAGTATTGATGATCAGTGTCATATGACCGAACTTAGGAGCTTCCCAACCAAGTGCTTCGTAAATCATCAATTGTTTTGGTGTGTTAGCAACGTGGTCATCACCACGAAGAACATGTGAGATTTCCATCAAATGGTCATCAATAACAACGGCAAAGTTGTAAGTTGGCATACCATCACGCTTTTGGATAACCCAATCGCCACCGATAGTATCTGAACCAATGGAAACTTTACCCTTTACGATATCGTCCCATTCGTAGTTCTTACCAACTGGCACGTGGAATCTGACAACTGGTTGTAAACCAGCATCTTCAGCTTCCTTGATTTTGGCAGCTTTTTCTTCTTCAGACATACCTTCGAATTCATATTCGTAATGAGGCATTTGTCCGTGAGCTTCCTGATCTTCACGCATCTTTGTTAGTTGTTCTTCAGTCAGATATGATTTGTAAGCTAAACCTTTTTCGAGTAACTCATCAATATACTTTTGGTAGATATCTTTTCTTTCTGATTGACGATAAGGACCATAGTCACCACCGACATCTGGACCTTCGTCCCAATCAACGCCGAGCCACTTTAAGTTTTCTAGTTGACTCTTTGTTCCACCTTCGACGTTACGCTTTGTATCAGTATCTTCAATTCTAATTACGAATGTTCCCTTGTGGCTACGTGCAAACAAGTAGTTGAAGATAGCTGTTCTAGCATTACCAATGTGTAAATGTCCTGTTGGACTTGGTGCATATCTTACTCGAATTTTATTATCTGACTTTTTTGCCATTTTTTTGTTCTCCCCTTTTGTTTCTTGAGTTGTTTTTATTCGAATTCCGGTTACCATTGTTGCGGTTACGGTTGTTATTGCGGCCATTGTTGCTGTTTCCGCTGTTGTTACTGTTATGGTTTGTTGAATTCTCCTTGGCACTACTCTTTTCCTGGATACCATGCATTGAATGCTTAGGCTTTGCAAAAATCATTTTACCAGCATCAGTTTGCAATGCACTAGTTACGATAACTTCGATGTCCTTGTTAATGAAGTATTTACCTTCTTCAACAACGACCATCGTACCGTCTTCTAGGTATGCAACACCTTGCTCTCTTTCAGTACCCTCTTTAATAACTTTAACAGTCATCGTTTCTCCTGGCAAAACCATTGGTTTCAAAACTTTGGCTAACTCGTTAATGTTAAGTACTTGAACATTTTGAAATTCACTTACCTTACTTAAATTATAATCATTTGTGATGACAGCACCACCGATTTCTTTGGCTAATTTAAGTAATTTCATGTCTACTTCTGGAATATTATCATAATCTCTAGTTGTTGTTTCATAGCGAATCGTCTGATCCATCTTGATTTCATTCAAAATATCTAGTCCACGACGACCACGCTCACGTTTTTGATTATCACTTGAATCCGAGATCAATTGCAATTCGTGCACCACAAAATCTGGAATCATTAATTTTCCTTCAAGAAAACCAGTCTGAGCTAATTGATGAATCCGGCCATCAATAATAACTGAAGTATCAAGAATCTTGTAAGGATAAAAATCCTTCTTGGCTGATCTACGAGTAACTTGACCTTCAGAAGCTATTTCATCGCTCTTTGATTCTGACTTACTTGCATTGCTACGCTTTGAAAGTGAAAAATTACTCCAATCGCTTCGGCGGCTAGTTCCCATTCGAAAACCGATCCAACCGAAAACAATCATCAAGATGACGGGAATAACATTAGAAAACATGTTGTGCATCATATAAAACGGAATCGAGATAATATTAGCTAATACCAATCCTCCAATCAGAAAGACTGAACCATAAATGATCCATCCTGGTGATCTCGAATTAAGATAACGTTCGATCTGCTTATTTAAATCTAAAATTGGTTTAACAAATAAAAACGACACGAAATAAAAAATGATACATCCAATAAGTCCGTCAAAATAGTTGTTATTGATAAAGGCAATTCCTGTTAAACCTGATAATTCCCACAAAATTGGTAAAACGGTAATCCCAACCGCAATACCTAAGAGTGCGAAAATAATATTAATTACAATCTTTCGCATAAAAACCTCCTCATTTAAAAAATCTTATTCATTGCATCTAAAACTGTGCTGACACCGATTATTTTAATCTTATTATTTTTGGACCAATCACCCAAATTATTTTTAGGAATAAAGATTCGTTTGAAGCCTAATTTTTCAGCTTCATTAACTCTTTGGTCGATACGATTGACTCTTCTGACCTCACCAGTTAAGCCAACTTCACCGACAAAACAATCTGTTCCAGCAATACCAGTATTTTTGTAGCTTGAAGCAATCGACATTGCTAATGCTAAATCAATTGCCGGCTCGTCTAATTTTACACCACCGGTTGATTTCAAATAAGCATCTTGATTCTGCAACATCAAATTGCCTCTTTTTTCCAAAACCGCCATGATCACGGAGACACGATTATGATCTAGGCCAGTAGCGGTCCGCTTCGCATTACCAAAAATCGTCGGCGTGATCAATGACTGAATCTCAACTAAAATCGGTCTAGTACCTTCCATTGAAACGACAACGGCTGAACCATTGGCATCCACCAGCCGTTCCTCTAAGAAAATCTCTGATGGATTAGCAACTTCTACCAAACCTTTAGTCCGCATCTCAAAGATACCAATCTCATTAGTTGATCCAAAACGATTTTTAACCGAACGTAAAATTCGATAACTATGGTGAGTGTCCCCTTCAAAGTATAGAACAGTATCCACCATATGTTCCAAAATTTTTGGACCAGCAATTGCTCCACCTTTAGTCACATGACCAACGACAAAAACCGTGATATTTTGTTGCTTGGCGATGTTCATCAATTCAGCAGTAACCTCACGAATCTGAGAAATACTACCAACTGCTGAGGTGATTTCTGGTTCATCCATTGTTTGAACTGAGTCGATGATCAAATAATTGGGCTTCATTTCATCTATCGTCTGGCGAATGTAACTCATGTCTGTCTGTGGATACAAGTACAAGTTATCACCAGTGATACCTAAGCGATCTGCCCGCATCTTGATCTGAGAAGCACTCTCTTCACCAGAAACATAGAGCACCTTACTACCATCTTTGGCCAACTGACCGGATACTTGCGTCAGTAAAGTAGACTTTCCAATTCCCGGGTCCCCACCGATTAAAATCAGTGAACCAGGGACGATTCCTCCACCTAACACACGGTTCAATTCACCTAAATCAGTCTTAACACGAGGCTCCTTTTCAAATGAAACTTCGCCCAACTTAACTGGTTTAGCCTCTAGATCACTGACCCGTCGACTAGGAGTTGCACTAGCTTTAATGGCTTCTGGACGGTCAACTTCTTCAACCATCTGATTCCAGACACCACAATTAGGACAACGTCCCAAATACTTAGGTGAAACGTAGCCACAATTTTGACATACAAATTTTGTTTTAGCTTTTGCCAATTAAACAGTTCCTTTCTATTATATTCCTGAAGAACCAAATCCTCCATGACGTTTCGTTAATCCGCCTTCATCATCATCAGTTGTTAAGTATTTCAAGAAAATACCTTGAGCTAAACGTTCGCCCTTCTTAACTTTGTAATCGACAGGGAAGAAATTGATCAACTGCACAAATAACTCGCCCTCATTACCATCATTATTATAATAGTCAGCGTCAACTACTCCAATACCATTCGGGATCGATAAACCACGCTTTAGTGGATTGCTTGAACGACTAGCAATGATCAAAACTTCATCCGATTGCATAAAGGCCTTGATACCAGTCGGTACTAATACTGGCTTAATTGATTTCTGAACTTCTGCAATTTTATCGTCGTCCATTTTGCCTTTATTCAAAATAAATTTCAAAACATTGAGCACACCGAATTTCCAAATGGAAGGGACCACGAAATCTTCAGCACTTTCAATATCATAGCCAGCCGCATTTTTAGTTTGACGAATTGGTAAATTGATTCCTTTATCCTCGTATTTTTTTACAATTTCAAATCCACGTTTTTTAGTCAAATCGAAAACTCCTTCAGCATTAGATAAGTAAAATGATAGCATTTTAGACGCTATAAAACTATTCATTCCACTGACTTTCTTCTTATAATAGGGTAGTATAAGATTAAAATAAAAAAGCAGGAGGTAATTTTTATGGAATTAAAACATGAGGATGGCCGTTTCTTTTATGAAGAAAACGACAAATTAGTCGGTGAGATCACTTATTCCAAAGTGAAAGATGGTGTTATCTCGCTTGACCATACTTATGTCGATGATGTTTATCGTGGACAAGGCATCGCCGGTAAACTGTTGAATGCAGCTTTAGACTTTGCCGACTTGAAAGGTCTCAAGATCGTGCCAGTATGCGAATATGCTAAAGCAGCCTTTGAAAGAGACCCTAAAATCAGGTTTTTATTGACTGAAAATTACCAAGAATTGCTCAAGGGGGAAAAGTAATTGGATCAAAATGAATTGAAACAAGCGGTTGGTATTAAATCAGTCGACTTTATCCAAAGTGACTCAGTCGTAGGCCTTGGTACTGGCTCAACGGTTTATTATATGATTGAGGAATTAGGTAAAAGATACCAAGCAGGACAAATCAAAAATATCGTTGCCGTAACGACTTCATCACGTTCAGAAAAGCAAGCACAGTCGCTAGGCATCCCTACTAAAAATTTAAACGATGTTGATCATATTGATCTAACGATTGACGGTGCTGATCAAATCGACAAAAATTATCAAGGTATCAAAGGTGGCGGTGCAGCACACTTATTGGAAAAGATGGTTGCCATCAACTCCACCAAGAATATTTGGATCGTCGATCAATCTAAATTAGCTGACAGTCTGGGAAGTTTTCCTTTGCCACTTGAAGTGATTCCGTTCGGTTGCGAAAAAACTTTCACAGACTTGCAAAGAGAAAATCTTCAACCAGAATTTCGTTTGGACGATAATGGTGAACGTGTCTTGACGCACAATAAAAATTACGTCATTGATTTAAAGATGGGTGAAATCAAACATCCTCACCTACTAGCCGATTGGTTAGATCATCAGGTCGGAATTGTTGCACACGGCCTATTTCTTGATATAGTTAATACTATTATCGTCGGTTACCCAGATGGACCAAAAGTAATCGATAATATCAGATAGAGGAGAATATATTGTATGACAAAAGAAATTACTTCACAAGAATTAGATAACTTTAAAACTGCATTCGAAAACACACCTGGCTCTTCGGCTATTAAAAACGCTGTAGCCAACAATGGTCTATTTAAATCAAGTGAAACTATTGCTTCTAAAGTAGCGATGGACCCAACTTTTTCAGTTGAAATCGATACTGGTAGCGTAGCCGATCAAAAGCAATCAGGACTTTGCTGGGTCTTTGCAGCCTTAAATACGATGAGACACCCTCTTCAAAAGGAATTTAAGATCAAGGGCTTTGAATTGTCACAAGGCTACATGCTCTTTTGGGACAAACTAGAGAAATCAAATTATTTCTTTGAAAATGTTATTAACACAGCAGCATTGCCAACTGGCGACCGTAAAGTTGACTTCCTAATGGCAACCCCTCAACAAGACGGTGGTCAATGGGATATGGTCATGGCTCTAGTTCAAAAATATGGTGTCGTTCCTAAGGCCGTTATGCCAGATACATTCAGTCGTACAAACTCCTCTGAACTCAATAACGTCCTCAATAAGAAATTACGTAAAGACGCTATCATCTTGCGTGACTTAGTCAACAACAATAAATCTGAGGAAGATATTGAACGTAAGAAAAATGAATTACTAAGTGAAATTTACAAGATCCTAGTTTATACAGTTGGTGTTCCACCTACTAAATTCGACTGGGCTTATCGTGATGACGACAAGAACTATCACAAAGAAACTGGTATCACACCACAAGAATTCTTTAAGAAATATGTTGGCTGGGACCTAGATAGCTATATCTCAACTATCAATGCTCCAACTGCTGATAAGCCATACAATCACGTTTATACAGTTGAAATGTTAGGAAACGTTGTCGGCGGCCGCCAAGTTCGTCACCTAAACCTTGAAATCAATGACTTCAAGAAATTAGCTGTCAAACAACTACAAGCCGGCGAAACAGTTTGGTTCGGTAGTGATGTTGGCCAAAGTTCTGACCGTAAGATCGGTATTATGGATACTAACATTTATGACCTCGAAGGCCTCTTGAACACTGACCTCAAGATGACCAAAGCCCAACGCCTTGATTACATTGAAAGTATGATGACCCACGCAATGGTCATTACCGGTGTTGATCTCGATGAAAACGGCAATCCATTGAAGTGGAAAGTTGAAAATTCATGGGGTGAAAAAGTCGGTACCAAAGGTTACTTCGTCATGAGCGATTCATGGTTCAACGAATTCGTTTATCAACTAGTTATCAACAAGAAGTACTTACCAGAAGATCTCAAAGAAACCTTCGATAAAGAATCAAAAGATCCAAAAGTCTTAGCACCATGGGACCCAATGGGAGCACTTGCATAATCAGAGAGCGGAAGACGACGCTTAGATTTCGAGCATTTGCCTAATCTCACGAATTATACTCGCCTTTTTAATTTTATTAACTCTCATGTACCACAAACACAATACAAGAAGTCTGGTTCTCCAAGTTAGCGTACGCTAAACGAGTTATCAGGCTTCTTTTATATACGTGGAAATAATCACTCCCATTGCACTATAATATAGCCAACATGAAAGGAAGTTCTTTGTATGAAAAATAATCAATTTGCGATTCGTCCAACAGATTTTGATACTCAAATAAAAGAGTTGCGAGAAATTGGTTTTCTCGATAAAGACAATGAAGCTGAAACTAATCCGATCCAAGTTTGGATCAGTTTCCTCAGCAAGAGTTTCTTAGAAGACAAAACCTCTTCGACTTTTGACGAAGCCTTGAAAACGTACATGGCTACTACTGATCAAAACTTGAGCGACTATCTTGATTCTGCTAGCCAAGTATCCGTAACGGCGTTTTATAACGTTGCGTTACAGCTTTTGAAATTCAATCCCGACGTTGATTTCACGTTTGATGATCCAATTTCGGCCATGAAAAAAATTCAATTGATGATTGCTGACCATAACGGTGACTTCTTTACAGTTGATGAATTAAAATCAGCTTGGTATTGGCTGTTAGCAACTCACAATAAAGTTGGCCAAACCTATATTGATTTTTTGGCAGCCAAAGGCTATTTCACAAAGTTTTATGGCAAGGTTTCCCATCCACTGCTCTTCAATGGTAAAACTTTACCTGTTTTCGATCCTCACAAATTGATTCGTGAAGTCGTTTATGTTGAATCTCCACAAGACAGTGATCATGATGGCAAACGAGACCTCTTAAAAGCCGAGATCTTGCGTCCTTACGAAACTGAAAACGGATTGAAAGTTCCCGTGCTTTACACTGCTAGTCCATATAATCAAGGGACTAATGATGAGACTGGCGAAAAGTTGACTCACAATGTGAATGTTCCACTGACACGCAAAGAACCAAACCAACTTCAGTACTCAGATATCGAATTCAAAGATAAGGCAGCTGAGATTCTAGAACCTCGAACGGTCAATGGTGAAACCAAAAAAGCTGAACAAAGCTTTTCACGCGAAAGTTCTTACACTCTTAACGATTATTTCTTAGCCCGCGGATTTGCCGTAGTTTATATGGCAGGTATTGGAACCAAAGATTCTGACGGTTTCAGAACGACTGGTGATCCCGAAGAGACTACTTCTACCGTTGCCATCATCAAATGGTTAACTGGTCAATTACCTGCCTTCACTAATCGCACTGATAACATTGAAATCAAAGCTTGGTGGTCGAATAAAAAAGTTGCCATGACTGGCCGCTCTTACTTAGGTACTTTAGCTACTGCAGCCGCAACTACCGGTGTGGATGGTTTAAAGACAGTTATTTCAGAAGCCGCTATCTCAAGTTGGTATGACTACTATCGTGATGGTGGCTTAGTAATAGCCCCAGGAGGATTTCCAGGTGAAGATGCCGATGTATTAGCTGAAGAGACTTTCAGTCGGCGACTACAGCCAGGTGATTTTCACCAAATCAAATCCCAATGGGACAAACAAATCGACCAAATTGAAACTGGTCAAGATCGTACCACCGGAGACTACAATCGTTTTTGGGACGCCCGCAACTATCATAAAAACTTCAAAAATATTAAAGCTGATGTTTTCATGGTACACGGTCTCAACGATTGGAATGTTAAGCCTAGAAATGTGGAAAGACTTTGGAATGGAATCAAGGATAACGGCGTTACGCAGAAATTGATTCTTCACCAAGGACAACACATTTATATCAATGCCTTTCGTTCAATCGACTATAACGATATTATCAATCTTTGGTTAACTTATGAACTATTAGGAGTAGACAATCAGGCAAAGGAAATCATCCCTAATGTCATCATTCAAGACAACACTAAGACAGAAAATTGGACTGCCAAAAAAGACTGGTCTAATGCAGATAATCAACAAGTTAAGTACAACTTATCGAATGATAAATTAACTACATCACCAGTTACTGAAGCAACTCAAAGTTTTGATGATCAATTACCTCAAATTGACTTTGACAATTATGCCAAGCATAACGCCACATGGGAAAATGACTTAATTGCCGGCGACGCTAAACTAGCCGGACATCACTTAACTTATCAAACAGAGCCACTCAAAAATGATTTGATTATTGATGGCAAGGCCAGAGTCAACTTGAAGGTATCGTCAAGTCAGGATATTGGTCTATTGAGTTTTCAATTGATTGATTATGGAAAAGCAAAACGCCTCACTGTTTCTCCAACTCTCCTTTCAAAAAATAGTTTAGCCGGAACTTATGATTGGCGTGAAGATGATTTACGTGAATTTACTTCTGCTGCCAGCTCACCTTTTAAAATGATAACTAAAGGTCATCTCAATCTCCAAAACCGTGAAAACAATTATAAAGTGGATGAACTAGAACCAAATGTCTTCTATAATCTTGATGTAGAGTTACAGCCCACTTATTACAAATTGTTAAGTGGTCACCGTTTGGGATTAATTGTATATGCAACTGACTTTGGAATGACCGTACGTGGAAACCAAAATATTAAATACACAGTTCAAGCAAATGAATCAGCTCTGTTAGTTCCTATTAATCCAAATTAATACCAACTACTTCAAACAGCTGACGACTATGCGATAAATCACTATACCAAAATAATGTGGTTTCATACTATCAATTTGAATGTTATAATCGCGGTTGAACTGTTTATTTTTTGGAGATTATTATATGGAAAAGACACAACTAAATTCATTAAAGAATAACCCCCATTCAAAGAAAAGCATTGCTGGATTCTTAATTGCATTGGGAATTGTTTATGGGGATATTGGTACATCGCCTCTATACGTTATGCACTCTTTAATGGTTGGTAACGGTGGACTAGAGAAGATGTCCACTGATTTTATTCTTGGCAGTGTTTCCTTAATTTTTTGGACACTGACTTTAGTAACGACAATTAAATATGTTTTGATCGCTTTGCGAGCTGATAACCGCGGTGAAGGTGGTATTTTTGCCCTCTACACCTTGGTTAGAAAACGTGCAAAATGGCTCATTATTCCAGCTATGATCGGTGGGGCAACCTTTTTAGCTGATGGTATGATGACACCTGCGGTTACTGTTACAGCCGCCATTGAAGGTTTAAAAGGAATTGCCTTTAATAATACGGTATTGATCAGTACTCAGAATCAAGTAATTATCGTGACACTGATCATTCTATCGACACTCTTCTTTATCCAAAGATTCGGAACGCAATTGATCGGTCGTGCTTTTGGACCAATCATGTTAGTCTGGTTTGCTTTCTTAGGCTTAATGGGTATCATGAACCTTTCACATGATTGGACTATGTTAAGAGCTTTGAATCCATACTATGCTTTTGAACTATTACGTAGTCCTATTAACATCAGAGGAGTTTTCATCCTTGGTAGTATCTTCCTGGCCACTACTGGTGCGGAAGCTCTCTATTAAGATATGGGACACGTGGGCCGTCCTAATATTTATACTAGTTGGCCCTTCGTCAAAATTTGTCTATTACTCAGCTACTTAGGACAAGCTACTTGGATTTTAAGCGTTAAAGATAATCACGCCTTGCAAAATATGGGTTCAGCCATGAATCCGTTCTATCAATCGATTCCAGCTGACTTTAGACTGTTTGGAATTTTCTTATCGGCAATGGCTGCTATTATCGCTTCTCAGGCCTTAATTTCTGGTTCCTATACACTTGTCTCTGAAGCAACTAAATTACGTATCTTCCCAAGATTAAAGACTTTTTACCCTACTAATTTCAAAGGTCAGTTATATATTCCAACAGTTAACTCAATTATCTGGGTCGTTTGTTTATTCATTGTTTTCTATTTCAAAACTTCAGAAAATATGTCTAATGCTTACGGTCTTGAAATCACCATCACCATGTTGATGACAACTATCCTGTTACATCAATGGTTATTGATGTAACGAGCTAACCGAGTCTTTACCACAGTAATCATCAGTTTCTTCTTTATCATCGAAAGTATCTTCTTTGTAACCAACAGTAGTAAGTTCATCCATGGTGCTTACATTACGATGTTCATCGCTGCTTTACTTATCTTGGTTATGTTCGTTTGGAGATATGGTGAACGTCTCAAAGATGACAATACTTATCGGAGTCACTTCGTGTCACTCTTAGCTTTTAAACATCAATTGAATGATCTTCGTAAGGACCCAAGCTATCCACTTTACACAACCAACTTGGTTTACTTAACTAAGATCCACGATGGCTATCGCATCAAGAAAAATATTCTTTATTCTATTCTTGATAAACGGCCCAAACGAGCTCAAGTCTATTGGTTCGTAACTGTTAACGTTACTGATGAACCTTATACAGCTGCTTACAGTGTGGAAACTTTTGATACTGATTATATGGTCAGTGTACAACTATACTTAGGCTTTAGAGTTGATCAAAAGGTTAATGTTTATTTGCGGCAAGTGGTCAACGATATGATGTCTAACGGCGAAATCAAACCACAGCCACAGAAATATACTACGATTCCTGATCGTGATGTCGGCGACTTCTCATTCGTAATTATCAAAGAAGTCCTCTCTCCAGATACCAAAATCAGCAACTTGAAGAAGAGTGTCATTCACATGCGCTTCTTCCTCCAGAAATTTATTTCACCTGCCAACTGGTTCGGTTTATCATACAGTGATGTAGTCGAAGAACGAGTGCCATTGGTACTTGGAAAAGTTTCACTCAATCGTTTACGTCTAGTCAGAAAAGATCGTTCAGCTTTGAAAGATATTAAAGTTGACGAAGAAATTGATGACGATGACGAAGATTAACTAGTCTACTAAAAATTATTTTAAAAAAATTAAAGCCATCTGATTTCAAAATCAGATGGCTTTTTTTATACTTGTAAAATTTGAACAGTTTTTTGATTAAGTTTTGAAGTAATAAAGTCCACTACCCACTCAACATCCTTTTGAGGGGCTCCAGACTTTAACAAGTTCCACGATACGTCCAAAGCAACATCATGACCGTCATCGAGTTTCAGCAGGATATAATGTGGCGTCCAGAGGTCATTTTTCTTAGAAAGGACTAAGGAATAAGATAAGATATTTTCAAAATTGACAGATTTTTGTTTTTGGGCAAAAGGAAAGAAAATCGACTTGATCCGCTTAGACCAGGTACTGTAATCATAATAAGATATTGCCCCGTTGTTGACCTTCCACCAACCGTAAAGACTTGGCAGATAGCGCGGATAAATCAAACCGCTCAGAATCAAAAAAGCTGTCTCACCCCAAATGATACCAGCTGCAATATCCTGTCTAAAAACAATAAAAATGAACACTCCAATTGCGGCACCGAAGACCAAACTATTGAATAATGGTTTCCCACTTAATTTTCTGGCAAAGCTTTTTTCGATCATACACAATCGCCACCTTCTGATAGCCAAAATATTATAAAATTAATATTTTTTCGCACTAAAGTTATCGTATTTACAAAATTAAGGCAACGAAGTAGCTCAAGTTTGACGATTCGTCAGGATTAAGGCTTACCAATTTTATTCCCATACGGCATTAAATATAATTTGCATTAATCAATAATTTTAATATTACTGATGACTAAATTTTATTAGAAAGAAGATCGTATTATTATGTTTACATATATGGAAATCGCAGACAAAGATTATACAATCTTCAAAGGTTATGTCATTTATAAAATAGTTGCCGATAAATTGTCCATGACAAAAGTCAGAGGCATGCACGTTTTACAACATATCGACATTCCATTCGCTAAAATCACAAATTTAATCGTTGAAGATTATTATGGAACTGATTGCGTCAGTTTCACTTATCAAGATAAAAAATATTCCTTTATCTATACTGGATATGGCGAAAGTCAATCGCTAATTCACCAATTATACAAAGCTCTCAAAGCTTAGTATTAAAAAAACACTGAGAATATCAGTGTTTTTTTAGTTGATAAATTATTGCAAATATTGTTGAATCCCGTAAGCCACACCATCAGTATCATTATCTCTTGTAATATATTTTGCATAATCCTTTACTCCTGGCAAAGCATTGTCCATCACGATCGGCGTTCCGACTTGTTGGAGCATCACTAAATCATTGTACCCATCGCCAAAAGCCGCCATTTCGCTTTTACGGAGTTTTTCTAAATCTTGAATATATTTGATACCGATAGACTTTTTAGCCGCATGACTGGTAATTTCCAAGTAATTTTCGGCTGACTGGGTGACAGATAAACAATCAGGATTTAAGCCACTGAGTTTTTCATTTAGAGCTTTCATTTCTGTTAAATCAAAGGAAATCAACATGATTTTGTAAATTTCGAGGTCTGGTTGTTTTAATAATGAAACAAAATTAGTCAAAGTTGGATGGTATCCCCCTACTTTAGCCTCATATTCTACTCCCTGATCGATTTTTTCGACTAACCAATGATCTCGATCATAAAGTGAACAACTAACGTCTGGAAACTCTTTTTGCAACGTCAACAAGACTTGCTCTAAGTTAGCTAGATCAATAGTTGATTTCTGCAACACTTTTAAGCCTTGATCCAAAGGTTGAAAAATCAACCCGCCGTTAAAAGCTATTTGTGGTTCTGTTAACTCAAGCTTATCAATCGTTTCCACCATTTCCATTGGTGATCGTGCTGAAACTAATGTAAACGGAATTTGGCTTTCTTTAATTACTTTGACATTATTTTCACTAATTTTACAATTGCTTTGTAAAAGTGTTCCATCCATGTCTGAAAAAATATGCTTAATCATGTTGGTTTCCTTTTCTTTCTTGGATTTGTTGATTAGTAGGTTGGTTGGGTGTTGGGTTCACTGCCGGCTTCCGTTCGGCTCTGAGGGGTCTGGAACGCCATGGGCATCGCTTTGAACCAATTGAAATGCACAATTGTTTCAAAGTCGAGCCTTGTTCTAAGTGTGCTTCGCCCACTAAGAACAATTTCATGGCTTAGACCCCTCAGAGCTCTCACTACAGCCTAGGTTGTTAAAACATATTTGGATATCCCTCAAGTGAACAAGTTCAAGAGATAAATCCAGTTCAAAGGCAAAGAATAAGGTCAAAAACTTAAAAGCCTAAAAGCAAAACGAACTGAGGTTTTTAATAACTACTAATGTATTGAATTGATATGAATATATCAGTTCAATACATTTTTTTGTCTTATCCTCTATCTTTTACCCTTAAGCACCGAGTTTTTTCAGCTTCCACTCCTACTAAGCACAATCAAAAATGTAGAGTTCTCATATATATCACTAACAAATAAACTATGCAGTAACTCTAGTCAGGAGCGGAAGTTCTGGGGGATATCAGTGGTGAAATTTTACTTAATTGGCGGTTTTTGCCAATTTAGTAAAAGGTCGAGCTTGAAGACCGTCAGCTTGCTGAGGGGCTCCAAGTCGGCCCACCACGTTCCATATCCCCCAGAACTGGAGCGGATGACGGCAGTGAACCAATACCACTCCAAAAATCATCACCAATAAATTATAAATGAAAACGTTTAACAAAAACAACCAAAAAAAGTACAACCCCTTTTGGATTGTACTCCTTATGCAAATGAAGTTGCGACACTACCCACAACAATCAAAATAATTCCTAAAATTGTAAAGGTTAATTCGCGGTGGCTCTTTTGTTCATGAAGTACAAAAATACCACCAAATGTTCCAATCACAACGTTTAATTGTGTCCAGATGAATGCTGATGTATTACCGTTGGCTTTGGCTGAGAAAATGTAAGCAAAGGCTGCAATTCCCCAAGCAACTCCGGCAATAATATTTTGATATTGTTGTTTTTCTTTAAAGGAATTCTTATCAGTAAATAAGGCGTAGATAATTGATCCTAATAAGATACCTAACATTTCTGGCAAGAATATTCCGGTAGGACTTTCTGCCTTAACGATAGGCATATTTGGAAATGATGAATAGATCCAAAATCCTACTGTAGTACATAGTAGGAACAAGGCATCCCTTAGTTGCATCTTTTGACCAGAGGCATTGTCACTAACTGAAGTTAACAAAGCTCCGATAACTACGATGGCTAAAGCGATGAAACCAACGATTTTAGCATGAACTCCGGCCCAATCACCAAAAATCAAAACACCGATGATTGAATTACCAACGAGCTGAAATACGGTTGAAAGTGGAACTGTTCCGGAAACACCGATTCGTTTGAAAGAAATAAATTGACCAATTTGGCCGATCGTCCACAAGGAACCACAGAGAACTGAGAACCAAAATGCTTGAGCACTAACACTTGGTTGTGTTATTAAAAATGAGATTAAACCGACAATAGTTGCTCCCGCACCGATACCAAACATTTGGTTGACTGGTGAACCGCCGACTTTACCAGTAATGATTGGCATGAAACCCCAACCTAGGGCTGGAATTAAAGCAATTAAAATATTCATTATGAAGCTCCTTCTGTATTAAATAAATCTGAGTAATAATTTTTAACGTGGCATGTTTGATTTATCTATAAAACTGAATGTTTTTCTTAAAATAAACTCTTTTTGCTATGCATTTACGAACATTATTACAATAAATTATCTAAATAAGCATTTTTGGCATGAAAATGTCGTCGCTTATCTAGACCATTTTAATAGTTTAACTCATTCTGAATAAAATGGAAGCATTTTCTTTCAAAAAACGAAAAAAAATGAAAGTGCATTCAAAATTTTCCTTAATCTGAACGTTACTTTCATTTTCTTACAAAATTATTTATTTTTTTCCGCGATTACTATTAACTATTTGAAGTTTCTGATCGAACTCATAAATAATTGGTTTGCCATTAGCTACTTCAACGCCATCGATGTCTTTATCACTGATTCCTTCGATGTACTTGATCAAAGCACGGATAGTGCTGCCATGAGCTACGATCAATTGATTCTTGCCATCCAGCAAACCTGGTGCCACGTGATCAACATAATATGGAACAATTCTTTGATATGCTTGATAGAGACTTTCAGCAAGTGGCATGATATCGGCATCAAAATACTTGTAAGGGCCAATATTGCCATCGGCTTGAGGCAACTTAGGTGGGACTGAATAGAAGCTTCGCCGCCATTGATGAACTTGTTCCGCTCCAAATTCACGTCTAGTTGCATCTTTATTTTGTCCCCGCAATGCTCCGTAATGACGTTCATTCAAACGCCAAGTTTTGGTGACTGGCAAATAATTTAAATGCAGATCATCTTGAATTATATAAGCTGTGATAATAGCTCGTTTCAATACTGACGTATGGACATGATCAAAATAGAAACCTTTTAATTTTTCGGCGGCCAAATGGGCTTGTACTACTCCTTGCTGAGTTAAACCCACGTCGTTCCAGCCTGTATATTGATTCAAAGCATTAGCAATACTTTCCCCATGTCTGACCATGACAAGTTTTACCATCTTACAACATTCCCAACTTTCATAAAGACTTACCTATTAATCTTAGCACAATTGCAGTGTCATATTAATCTATCAGTGAATTATCCAAACCTCGAGAACACTCTGCCTGTAGGGTGACATGACTAATATTGAATTTATCTTTCAACAATTTATCAGCTTGATCATACAAGCCATCTAACTCGATCATATTACAATTACTTTTGACGTTAATATGAGCATCCAACATGATATGGTTTTCATCGATCATCCAAACATGGACGTGATGAACTTTGACAATTTCGGGAATAGTTAGGATTTCAGCCTGTACGGCGTCCAGATCGATTTTTGGGCTGGCTTCCATCAAGATATTAACTGTTTCAGAAACGACCGTGTAAGCCTCTTTTAAAAGCCAAATGGCAATAACAATTGTAATTAGTGGATCGATCCAATTCCAATTGAAGAGAATCACAAAGATTGAGGCCACAAAAACGCCAACTGATGACAAGGCATCGGTCATCATATGTAGAAAGGTCGCTTTGATATTTAAGTTGTGTTTTGAACCTGTCATCAACAATAACATGGAAACAAAGTTAGCTACTAATCCGACCAAAGACACGATCATCATCAGTCCACCATTGATATGCTGGGGCTGAGACAAGCGCCGAAATGATTCCACTACCATCATCAAAGTAATGACGACTAAAACGATTGAATTAACGAAAGCTGCCAATATCTCAGCCCGTTTGTATCCAAAGGTTTTCTTAGTATTATTTTTACGTCGACCAATTACATTGGCCACATAAGAAATTATGATTGAAAGTGAATCTTCTAAATTATGAAAAGCATCGGAGATCAATCCCAGACTACCTGAGAAAAACCCACCAATAAATTCAATAATGGTAATCAAGACATTCAGTATGGTGATATAGAAGAAACGTCTACCAGTAACTTTTTCACGTTCCATAACACCACCTCCTCAAGGACTATCATACCAATCTTTACTGAAAAATAAAAAAAGATGGAGCTTTTTTAAGTTCCATCTTTTTGACCCTTATATATCCTTCTATTTAGTTGTTTGCTTAGCAACAACTTTAATGGGATGAGCTACATCAATGATATCAGAGAATCTATTTGTAATATAGTCTCTCATACCGTCACGAGCTTCTTTCTTAGAAACGTTGTGACAAATGCGCTTCTTAGCAATTGTTTGGCCTTCCTTGCTCCAGAAATTACAAGTAACTTCGTAATCGCCATGATTACCAAAAAACAACATCATTGTGACCCCCTTCTATGCATAATAACTATCTCATTAACTTCGACCAGATATTTATACCACTTTTCAAAGATCAGTTCAACATAATTTTTAAAATACTTTTTTTTAAGAAAGACTAAGCATTTTTTAGTAAATTAATTCCGTCGAACTTAATATGATATTATGGTCATAACGAAATACTCATAGGGGAGTAACGTTATGAAAAGACAAAATAACGCACTGCAAAGTCGCATGAGTCGGATGGCATTACGTAGAAAAAGATTACCTTTTTACAAGAAAAAATCGTTCATTATTCCGACCATTTTAATCATAATTATTTTAATTGGTATATTTGTTTTTTGGAAAGTCAGTTCTTCAGAGCAGACTACCTCAACTCAGCCATCACACAAAACTGAGGCTGTAAAACCAAAAAAGACTACAAAAAAAGCTACCAAAAAAACTGCCGCTAAAAAGGAAACTACCAAAGAACAGCCAGCTCAAAAGGTTCAAAAAGATACGGAACAAAAACCTGCCGCCAAAACATTTACTAATCCAGGTTCCTACAATGACTTAACTTATGACATTGATTGGTATACCTTCAAGATCTCAAATGAAGTTAAATTGATCAAGGATACAAATGGTGACGCAGCACTCTTAGTGAAATACAATTATACAAACAAGACCTCTACCGCTGAGATACCTCAGCAAGTTCAAAATACAGCGATCATCTTGAAACAAGATGGCAAACAACTGTCTGCGACTGGTACTAGTGGCGATAACGCTAGTATTATTAATAGCAGCAACTCAACTCAAGTCCAACCGGGCAAGAGTTTCGACGGAGCCTTGCTAGTTAAAGTTAACAATACAACTTCTGAAGTTACAATGTACTTTAAAAACATCCAAACCCAAGGTTTGCTCGACACAACTCAACCTCTCAAGTTAGACTAAATTAGAAAAATGTGCCAAAAAAGGACCTGATTCGAATTTTTGAATCAGGTTCTTTTTGACGCTAAGAACAGAGATATTATTTTGTCACGTGATTGTAGAAATTAGTAATTATGTCACAGACTTTAACTTTAATTAGAAAGATCATTTTTTAACCACAAAGTTCTTTAATTGAGATCTGGCAATTACTAAAGTTATTAGTAAAAAAATTACCATAATGTATAAAATGGCCATCGAGAATTGTGTTTGCCCCATTTGTCCCATTAGTTTATTGGAAAACATTGGAAACATATCACGCAATGCATGTAAAACAATGACCAAAGTGAGGTTTTTAGTCTTTAAATAGATCGTGCCGAAGAGAATACCTATTGCCGCTGCAAAAATCACTTGCACTGAAACATAGCCAATCGGTAAAGCCTTCAAGTTCGTCACATGAATCAAGCCAAAAATTAAACTGCTGACAACAACTGTCAAAAAGGCTCGATTCTGAGTCAATTTTAAGAATAAAGCTATCAATAACCCCCGAAAAACATATTCTTCTGCAAGCCCTACTAGTAAGCAGATGACGATGGCTCTTATTTTAACTTGAAAGTCAGCTTCAAATAACACTGGATAGTCGAGTAAACCAATGATAATAATTGCCGGCATTGCTGTCATCAACTGCTCAAACAAATTTCGATCATTGAACCAAGAGACTCTCTGTTTAAAATAAAAATAATTTAATCCCAAAGCGATTAAAAAGATCACCAAATCTGCCGCCGCTTGCCAGAGACTGGTGGCTGATGCTTTATGGACGTGTATGACAAGTGGGAAAAGGAAGAGCACCGCTGGAAAAATCAAACTGGCGACAACTATTTTGGTCAGATCATTTCGGAAAAATTTCATATATCCTCCTAGAATAATATTTATTTATATTATATTATTATTTACCTTGACATGAAACGCGTTCGATAAACTAATATCTACTTGTTGAGATACAAAGCCCAGTTAAGAAAAAAATGATCATGTTTTTTCATGGCTTACCCTTCAAATAGTATTTCACATTAATTTGTTCAAGCCCATTTTGTGGGCTTTTTTTGTGCCTTGAATTTACAATTCAACTGAGGAATACAATGAGGCGTATGTCGAGGAGAAAATAACAGTCATGGATGTAAATGAATTGACTGTCAACCCCGCTGTCTGTAGAGGGTACTTTGCAGGTAATGGTTTGGAAACGGTAATCAGAATTATGGAAAGTCGGAGGAAGTATTACAATCAGCTCCAAAAAGATACCGCTCAAGTATAAGTTTATTTAAAACAAAAGAGTCGATAAATATCAGTTTTTCCTAACATTTATCGGCTCTTTTTTAATTGGATGATCAAATCCATTTGTTATTTTTAGAAATATTGAGTGCTTCTATCCGAGACTTGCAACCGGTTTTGCTCAAGATAGAAGAGATATAGTTTCGAACGGTCCCTTCGGATAAGAAGGCCAATTTGGCGATATCTTTGGTACTTGCACCGGTGTTAATAAGTTTTAGGATATCAATTTCCCGTGGAGTCAGTGGATTTTTTTCGGAATTGATAACAGTTTTGACTAGTTCGGGTGAAAAAATTGTCTTCCCAGTTAAGACAGCATGAATAGTTTCAATCAATTGATCAGTTGGATTGTCCTTTAATAGGTAAGCATTTACATCATACCTAACAGCTTGCTCAAAGTAACTTTCTTGAGCAAAAGTCGTCAAGATAATAATTTTGATTGGTTGTTTCAATAATCTCAGCTGCTTGGCAATTTCTAATCCAGTCAATTCAGGCATTTCAATATCAAGTATTGCTACTTCAGGTTGTAATTTAATAATTTCATTAAAAGCAGTCATTCCATCAGTGGCAGAGCCGACGACTTCCAAGTCATCCTCTAAGCCTAACAGGGTCGCCAAAGCGGTATTCAACATTTCTTGATCTTCAGCTAAATAAATACTAGTCATTTTTTACTTCCTTCGGGATTGAGATATCGATTATTGTTCCGTGATCAGAAAATACTTCCATTATACCGTTTAAGGAATTGATTCGTTGCTGCATGCCAGTCATGCCGAAGCTATTATTTCGTTTATTTTTAATGCCTATGCCATTATCCTTAATTGTTAGCTTAAAGGCTTGATTATCTGATGAAAAAATTAAGTTAACTTGATTAGCTTTGCTATGACGAATGATATTAGTCACAGCTTCTTTTATGACTGCAGACAAGACATTTTGAACGTTATCGGGCCAATTGACTGAATCATTTTCATTGGTCGTCGAAAGAAAAATTTTAGCAGTTTGGAGATTCTTTTCTTCTATAATCATGGCCTCGGCGATAGTTTTTTTGTTCAAGTTGGTGACAATTTCACGAACTAAACTGAGATTA
Source organism: Companilactobacillus sp. FL22-3 (assembly GCF_054881455.1). NCBI lineage: Bacteria > Bacillati > Bacillota > Bacilli > Lactobacillales > Lactobacillaceae > Companilactobacillus > Companilactobacillus sp. FL22-3. The sequence continues at coordinate 130,021 of NZ_JBTYYZ010000009.1, forward strand.
TCGCGCGAAGTTTGAGCAATGTCTTGGAGTTCTTTTGCTGCCTTTTCTTGATCCTTTGACATGAGTTTTTCAGCCAGCTCTGCTTTTAAGGTGATCAGTGAAAACGACTGGCCTAAATTATCATGCAGGTCCTTGGCGATCCGTCCACGTTCTGACTGGCGAATCAATGATTCAAGACGTTCATTACTCTGACTTAATTGCGAACGACGACGATAAGTTTGTCTTAATGAATAAGCTGCAAAGGGGGATCCAATTGCAAAAAATAAGGCGATTGAAAGGGAATAAAATGTTTGATTAGGATCATACATTTCAGACATGGTAATTCCAAATATTGCGACAAGTAAGTATAGAGCAGTATACCGATAAAAAGTTTTTTTGTTGAGGTTCATTGAACCAATTTGCCAGGCCGTAAAAACATACAGTGTTCCATAATTGGAGAATGCCGCAACTATTAAACTGATAACCAACTGAATTACCAATTTAAAGAAACGAGCAGTTGGTAATTCATACGAATCGTGATAAAACTTGGCGTAAATTAGCAATAGAACAGTAATTCCGATACGTGGATAAGTTCCTTTAACGGAGCCGACTATTTGAACGGAAAAAAATGCCAAGGCAATAGTCCAAAAATAAGGCAACGATCCGTATGCCTTATCAAACAAGAATTGTTTTTTTAAGAAATTTTTCATTCAGTTTCGAGCTCCTTAGTGGCCATCAATCTTGATCCAACTACAATAACAAGAATAAGTATAACTAACCAAATGACAAAATTAAATAAATTACTGAACTGAAAATTATTACCTGAGATTATATCGTTTGAAATGGCAGAAATTGAGTAAGTTGGCATCATTTTACCAATTGTTTGTAGCCAGTTTGGCAGTGTTTGGAGTGGCCACCACAAGCCACTTAACATTGCCATTGGAAAAACTGTTAAACTCGTAACCAGATTGACTGAACTAGGATTCTTAAATAGTGAAATGGCAATACCAATGAAAATAAGAACGAAGGATCCGGCTAAACATGTAAGAATAACTAGTATCATTTTTGGAAGAGCAAGTGAGATGTGGTTAACGAACACACCAATAGCACCGATAGATAGCAGTGAAATTAAGTTTAATGTTAAAAAAACAACAATCAATGAACCATAATATTTAACTTTGGATTCTGGTGTAATATCAACGAAAAGATCAAAGTGGCTAGTGTGTTCTTCCAGTAAAGTATTGGCAACAGTGATGACTGATCCGAGTAAGGAACTAAAAACCATCATACTAACCAGATAGGCAACGTTCCATTGTTTAAGTGTGTCATTGGGAACACCTGACGATAATACTTTGGTATAAAGCAAATAAAATACTACCGGCAACATTAAATCAAAAAAGAAAAAATTCAGATTACGCAATACGATTCTGGTAAAGTTAAGTTTAGTTTGATAGATAAATTCTGACATATTATTTTCTCCTTTGGTTGAGATCGATGAAGATACTCTCCAATGAATTTTGTGAAATCTTGATGTTATTAATATCGGCCAAGAGCGGATTTAAAGCGGAGAGAATCCGATTAGTATCATTGGTTACGATCATGAAGTGATTTCCTAAATGTCGAATCGGATCAGCTCCAACAAGTTTAGTGATGATTGTTGGATCAATCTCGCTATCAAAATCTATTTGTGCATTTCCAGTGTTATGACGAAGTTGCATTAAATCACCATCGAAGATAATTTGATGGTCTCGTAAAATTAAGAAACGATCCGCGACATTTTCTAATTCATCCAAGTGATGACTGGTCACAAAAATAGTTTTTCCAGACATCTTTAGCTTCAAAATTTCTTCCCAAAATCTTTTGCGACTGCTTGGATCCATTCCGTTAGTTGGTTCATCTAAAAATAAAATTTGTGGATTGCCAACCATTGCGAGCGCAAATGATAAACGTCTCATTTGACCACCGGATAATTGTTTCAGAAACAAATTTTCCTGGTCAGATAATTGAGCCAACGTAATTATCTCTTGATATGAGAGGTGCTGTTGATAATAACTTTGTGATAACTGAATAATTTCTTTGACCTTTATCCTTTTTAAAGCAATATCTTTTTGCATCATCACACCCATAAAAGCTTTAGCTGAGGTATTCCTTTTATCCAAGATTGAGATAGAACCGGAATTCACTTTGATCAGTCCAAGCATGATATTAATCAACGTAGTTTTGCCAGCCCCATTTTCACCTAACAATCCAATTATTTGCCCCTTTGGAACTGAAAAGGTAATCTGATTTAAAATTATTTTCTTCCCAAATGACTTATTCACGTCTCTAACATCAATAACGTTATCCATAGGATTCTCCTCATAAACTTAAAATTTATTATGGATATAGCATAAGATTATCACGTCATATCAGTAAGTGTGCGATGTCACGAATTAGGTATGACATTTGTCATAAAACAATGAAAAACTATCATTTCGTTAGAGTTTTCTAAATATATATATAATTCGGCCTTGAATTTACAATTCTAGACATAGAAAAGAGGTAAGTTAAAAGCTTACCTCAATTGATTTCACACCTTTGATTTAATGATTTCGACTAATCTTTTGATATCATCATCAGTCGTCGGAATCCCAGTTGATTTCCAAGCACAATTCAATTTAATTTGACTATGATCCGTTTGAATTACCAAATAATGGATCTTTCGAGATAGAGGAACCTTTAAGGGCCCGCCTAGCGGATATTGACTGTTGAGGATGGATTTACCTTCAATAATTGAAAAATCTCTGATAGCTGAATATGGCACTTCAATCGGCTTTTTCGCAAACGGTAAAAAAATAGCTTGAATTTTTTTCTTCCAGTCGCTGTAGTCATAGTAGTAAATTCCTTGGTCATCGAGCTTCCAATAACCATAAGAGTCCGACAAACATACTGGATAAATTAACATACTATCAATTGCAAAAGCTAATATACCGCAAACAATCCAAATTAATGGTAATTGAGGAACCATTGAGTAAATAATGGCTGCAACAACGATTCCAAAAAAGATGCTGATCAATAATGGTTCGAAGTTGATTTTTCGGGCAAAGCTCAATTCCTGTTCCATCTTAATCACCCTGTATATTCTATGACCATCTTAAAAATAATCTCTTTTTGACGACATTGACAAAAATAACACTTAAATTGTCCTCATTGTCAAATTATAAAAAAACTACGACAATTTTGTAGGATATTGTCGTAGTTTTAAATTATTTTTTCTTCTTTTTAGCTTGCTTATTTGGATTTCTTGTAAAAGCCCGTTTGATAACTTGGAAAAATCCTAACGACTTAACGATGTGATCCGGCTTGATATAAACTCGGATGGCTCGCAAAGCTTTCTTAGGATCTTTGGCTGAAAAACTGAATGTTCCATTCTTCTTCGTTTCGATGGCAAAGCGAGGAATCCACTTACCACCAAAAACAACTGAAACAATTACCAAACGTACTTCTGTCCAAGGAATTTGGATATAGTTACTGGCATCCCGATCATCGTAAAATTCGAAGCCCTTATCTCCGACCATGATCTTACCGTAATCTGTCATTCCTAAGTGAGAAGTTGCATCCATGACCAAATCCGACTTCGTATTTAATGATTGAACCATTCAAACTAACCCCTTTATCTCTTTATAAAAAGTATTATACGTCTTTATCTATTATCAAAAAAGAGGTGGAACTCTTTTGGAGCGTCTGTCCTCTTTTATCACGCACAAATGCTATTATAACAACGTTTTAGCATGAAGATATTCTTATAAATCTACAATTTTCAGTAAAAATACTATCATTTACCTTATCATTGACAGAATAAATAATCAATCGCTTTCATATTTATTCTAGTAGTAATCAATTGTTTGAACTCACACATATCATTCATATCATCTAGACTGACTTATATACTATCATTCACGCTATCATCTAGATTATTTTAAAACATGCTTATTAAATTGATTAAGTGTTATACTCATTTCATCTGCAAAATCATTATATTGCTCTTCACTTAAATCACGTTTAACAAACTCTTCTTTTATGTAGAAGTAATATTTTTTTGATATAAGCTCCCTGTCCTTTAAATTCACCAAACTTTCATCAGCAATCTGTTTGAAAGTCTTCTTATCTTTAATATGATATTTCCAAGCTAATCTACCCTTCTCATATGATTCACGACACCACTTGGCTTTTAAAAGTGACTTCTTCTTCGATTGATTATCAGACTTTAAGTTGCTCTTCATCCATTGCGATAATCCTGTATGCAACATCATAAATCTTAAATCATATTCTTGTGCACGCGCGGTAGTAATATGTAGTTTCTTACATATAATATCTAGTTTATCTAACTTTAGATTCCCCTCAATTCTCTTGTTATAAACACACTTAATAGACTTACGCAAATACTTTTCATTAGTCTTGCTATTGTAATAACCACTATTAACCATAGACATATATTTATCGATACTATTATCTCTTAATGTTAAAGCAGTCAATACTATTTCATAATAACTACTTAACAAGTCTTCATAATACTGGGGACTTTTATCGATATAACAGTTCATAACGTAACGCTCATATTTCTTTAAGTCTTCTAACAGCGAATCATAGAAAACATTTCGGTCAATAACATTCTTAGAATAGTAGAAACGAGAAATCTTATAATCAGTCGTCAAATTAACAGCTCTATTTTCAAGAGCCTTTCTAAACTTATAAGACTCTTGTTGCCTTAAAATGGCTATCATTTTCCAGCCTTTGTAATTGCAATAATGAGTAACAATGTCGTCTTCCAATTTAACATGCAAAAAGCTTAAATATTGTTGAAATACTTTAAGAATATTACGCATATTCACTTCATTACTGGACTTAATTAATGAATCAATAATCTCATCAGTCTTGTCATTTAGCATAGTGAAGTTATCTTCACTCACTTTGCTGAAGTCTTCTAGATTAACTTTGATTACTTCTTTAAGCTCATGTTGAGTTTCTCCCGAAGAATATTCATTTAGTTGAACAGCTGTATTACCCAACTCACTAAACAATATTGAGTCATCATATACCCATTTTTTAGTACTATCGTCATCTACATCATCAGAAATATTCTTTCTTAACTCAAAGAATTCAAATATATTTAATCTCTGCTGTTCAGTAAACAATTGTATGATTAATTGTTCTCTACTATCTAAGTCTTCATTTAGTTCATATTTATGCAATGCTCTAACAGCACACGTAAATTTGTCTTCTGTATCCCCTACGACAAAAACATCGTTTAAACTGTTCATTAGTTCATTGTTATAAATATCAGTCGTATATACGTTGTCATCAAAACCAAAATCAGTTATTTTATCTATATTATCTAAGTTAATGTCACCACATTTATCTACCTTCATACTAAATATCCTCTATAAATAATGTCCTGGGTAAAGTCTTCTTAATCTTACTTAAGCGCTTATTACCTCGGTCTACGTATTTACGTTCAATATCACACGCAACAAATTGTCTGGACATATAGTAAGACGCAACGGCAATTGATGCACTACCGCTAAAATTATCGATTATGATGTCGTCTATTCTAGTGTACTTACGAATAAGATTAACTAAAAGTCGAATTGGTTTTGGGTCAGGATGCTCATCATCCTTCTTAGTAGCGTCCTTATCTTTATCTTCTTTAACAGTTGCCTTGTCCTCTTTATCGGGAGCAAATATCTTCAATTCTTTAGCAGTTTCCCATTCTTCATTACTAAATAATGGGTCGAAATCACCACTGTAATATCTATCACTCTTACTAGTATTGTAGTTATTATATGCAATCAATAAAAACTCGAATTGTCTTACAGTATCAATATTTTTTCGGGGATTGGTCTTACCCCAAGCAATTGTATCTACCACTGTGAAATCATGGTCTTTATCATAAAAATTCTCAATTTTGGGTTTGATGATTCTATCAATATTAGCTTTAGTATTGAAAATCATAACTATCCCATCTATCGCAATCTTGGGTAGTACGGTATCTAACCAATCTTCAAGATTAAAACCACTATCCCAATTTGCAATTTTTATATCATACGGCGGGTCAGTCAAAAGCACGTCAATACTAGAGTTTGGGATATCTTCAAGTAAGTCTTGATAGCTCATACATTTAATTTTATCTATATATTTACCTGGAATTTGAGACATAAAAAGGACACCTACAATCATTATTTATCGATATAAGTATATCAATAATAAATGTCTGTAGGTATCCTCTTTTTTAGATTAAATAACGATTATCAAGACTGCTTCGCAGTCTTCAACCTCTTAACTAATATTTCAGTATATTCAGTCAGAATATCAATGATTTTTTGTTTGTCATCATCATTTAACTCATCAATATTTCTTACAGCACTACTTATGATTTTAGCAAAATTAGACACAACTTGTTTGTATACAACATCACCAACCGACCCTGCCATAAGTAAAATATGACCTTTCTCATCATGGGTAATTTTCAATTCTTCGACTTTATTAGCTTTAACCTTATTCTGAATATTCAAAATTTGACCCTCGGTAATATCATAGCCATCAGACTTTAAAAAATCTTGAATTTTCTTAAAGTTCAAAGATAACTTTGTACGTTGCAAAAGTTCTATCACTAGTCTTAAAGCTTCCTCACTATCAACCTTAACTTTGACAATCTCTTTTTCATCATCTTGTAACTTAGTAGTTTTATAATCGATATTCTCTTGATTGAAATCTTCATCTTCCGTTAATAACATACGACTGTACCCCCTACGATATCTAATATTCGACAACCTTCAATTGTCTTCAACATGATACCGTCATTCGTAAGCAGTGTGTCTGATATGTTATCCATTTTCCCTAACGATGAATAATTAATATGGAGGACTGATTGATGGCGCTATCGCGCTCTTCTTGCTACTTATATAACTGATACTAATCAACTTAAGTTAAGTTATTTTGAGTGGACATCGTAGTAGCTTTCTTCGACGTTCTTCAAGCTCTTCAATTTTACACATATAATTACACGTAATAACTCTTGAAATGCTTGTCACGTAAGTTATCAAGACACTTCAGTAAATTATCAGTAATACTTTAGTCGACCTAACAATGGTAAAGAATGGCTCGTCATAGCAGTTTGATTAACACACATATTTATGTCTGTAAGCATCCTCTTTTATTAAAATATGAGCAAAGTAAAAGGACACCCTCTTAGTCATAAGATGTCCCTTGTTGGTCTTGCATATTATTGATACTGCTAATCAATCTTCAATCATATCCATTTAACCATCCTACTTACATTGATATCCTACAGTTGGATTGAACTATCTTTTTTTGCTTTGATTAACTGTTTTTGTTTAACAGCAACCTTCCAATGTCTTTATATTAACAGCTTCTGTATCACATTATTGATAATTATTATCAATTTCCCAAAATTATTTTCGATAATTAATCTTAGTAGTCTTGCTAGAAATGAAAATCGGAATAATGTATCGATAAATTAATTCGTAATGAGCCATTTTGATAGTTTAAGAGCTCTTCAAATGGTCAACATAATTATACATAAAGTCTTCTGTATTGCTTGTCACGTAAGCTATCAAGCTTCTTCGATAAGATATGAACTGCTGAAGGATTCATTTTACATAAGAGATAACTCAGCTATCATACTAACTTAAATTTAGTTTACTAATACTGCTTAACTAACACATCAATTTATGTCTGTAACTATCCTCTTTTATACCTTACACATATTAATCAAGACAAAATATTATACTGTCTTGCAATAATAAAACTGGTCGTCAGTCACATATGTTAAATTAAAATTGATTTACTAAAACTCCTCAATTAACGCATCAATTTATGTTTGTAACTATCCTCTTTAACCTGTAAGTATATGAATCAAGACAAATAAAAAGACACCCTCACATAATAGGATGCCCCTTTGTCTTGTAATCCATACTACCTGATAGTATCAATCAGTCTTGGAATCTCTCTTGTATGACTATCACATTATTCATACAGGTCACACTATCGCTGATTGAACTATCTATTTTTGCTTTGATTAGTTGTTTTTGTTTAACAGCTAACTTTTTATCTTCTATATATTAACGTCATTCGTAATGAGATGTTGAAGATTATTATCAATTTCGCAAAAAAAATTATTGGAGATTGAATCTTAGGACTGTCGCTAATAATGAGAAACTTAGTTTGAAGATTGATAAATTAATTCGTAATGAGAACCTTCAGCTTTCTTCAAGCTCTTCATTTAACTGAGTATAATTACACTTAAATGCTCTTGTAATGCTTGTCACGAAAGCTATCAAGCCTCTTCAGTTAAATATTAGCAATGCTGATTGTGAACTTACGAGAATACTCAACTTAGCAACATACAACATGAGTAATTGTTAATAGCATACTTTAATTAATATGCAGATTTATGTCTGTAAGTATCTTCTTTTAAAGAGATTAAATAAGATTCTTTTATAAAGAAAAAGAGCTGACCTTACGGCCAACCCTTCTTCTAATAATCATCTACTTAACGTTAATTTGTTGGATTATTTAATCCATGTTGTTAAACCATCAGCAGTTGCTTCATCAATACCCATATCCATATCAGCTGAGTATAATGCCCAACCTACAACGTTACCTTTGGTATCATACAAATGATAAACCTAAATTAGCAAATACATTTTCATACCTCGACCAGATAATCCTAAAACAAAAAGATTAAGTCTAAATGACCTAATCCTACTTCTTATGCTCCATTAGCCAATTATTATATGCTTCTTCCATTTTTGTAAAATCAACACACGTTCGTCTTAATTTATTATCTCCAGACATCCATTGAGTATACACATCACTTACTTTAGTCATAAGCAATTCTTTATTTGCCACCTTATTTATATAATTCATCTTATTATACATTAACCATGTTTTCTTATCTTTTCCATCAGGGATAACATAGTGATAAATATGGTCAGGAACAGGAATCATATATGCCATCCTAAGAAACGATAATGGCGGTCTATCAACATCCTCATAAATTGGAAATACAGGTTCAGCATGACGACATAACATAGCTTCCTTTTCAGGACTATATCCTGAAAGAGGAATAAAATATTTCTTATTGATAAAGTAATTAAACCACCTATATAATTACGGTCAGTTTGATAACCATATTTTCTACCTTGATGCATAACACGATTATCTATAGAATATAAAAAATCAATGTATTCATCATCTATACTCACAATTCTAAATCGCTGTTTTTTACTCATGTTATCCCCATAAAAAAAGCCATCATACGATGGCGGTGGTTTATTACTAAATTTATCATACCCACTTCTATTCGATAACCTAATTAGTCAAAGACCATTAGGCAGGTAGGGTTCCACCTCTCTTGCATATATAATATAACATCTTTAAGTTATTTTGTAAATAATAACTGCTAATTACTACTATTACAGATTGTATTATAACTAACTACACCCTATTTACAATTATTTCAATCTGAAAGTGATGTCACAGAATCCTATCTCATAAAGTTAAAAAGATTCTTTTTGTAATACACAAAAAGAGCTGACCTTACGGCCAACCCTTCTTCTAATAATCATCTACTTAACGTAATTTATTGGATTATTTAATCCATGTTGTTAAACCTTGGTCTGTATATGTTGAAACTGGTTCATCCATTTCCATCAAACATAGACCCCAACCTACAGCGTTACCCTTACCATCATAGACTAACATACCTGTGGCTTTACCACTAGCACCTACTGAGTCCCAAATTGAACCTTCCAGTGGGTCTGGATTATCAAATCCTGCATTCAAAAAGTTTAAATAATCATTCTTTGTTTTAAAGATATGGTCTGATACATAGTAGTTAGTACCTAAGTTATAACCACTATTCTTGACAAATTGGTCTTTAATTTGGTCTGTAGTTAAACCAAATGTGTCAGCCGTTGTGGTATTAAATCTGCTTGTATCCCAATTGGCTGTCGTGGCTTTTCCACCAAAGTCTTGAATACCTACAAACATACCATTTTCAAGTTGTTGTACACCTACACCAATGTCAGTCATACCTTTATCTAACATAGTAGCATTATGTTCTGGTGATTCCTTCCATTGATTAAACAAGTTTTGAGCTACTTCATCGGCAGTTGAACCGTTTGTGACGGCCAAGTTTTCAGCCATATTAGTTGAACCGTATTGTTGCAAGTTTGCTTGAGTTTGAGCCATAAACTCATCGTGGTTAGCGGAGTTGATGTCGCCACTGGCGTCAACGTGTCCCTTTTCAGTGAGGGAACGTGCTAAAGCTCCTGCGGTTAAATTACTATCAACATTTAGTTCTGATAAACTGTTAGCAGTTCTGTAATTATTTACTAATGAGATAACCTTATTTGCAACAGCTAATGTATCAACTGTTTGTACAGGTGCATCTTCTGTATATGTAAAGTTGATTACATTATTATCCTTAACAACCTCCAATGATTTAGATGATTGGTCTACTGTATAACCTTTGATAGCTGGTGCTGTTTCGGTTACAGTTGAACCAACAACTTGGTCAGTTAAAGTCTTAGCAGATTGTAATACATTGCCGTCAGCATCTAAGTAATTTACTGTTACATTAGCCTTTGAAACAACTGGTGCATTCTTAGTGTACTTAAAGTTGATTACATTACTATCAGCTTTTACTGTAATTGATTGACTGGCATCACCATCTAGGGTATAACCTTTGATTTCAGGTGCATCAGCTTTATAAGTTGAATCTACATCAGCTGTATCAGTTTTAGCAGTTTGTAGTACATTACCATCTGCGTCAAGATAATTAATAGTAATAGTTGCTGTCTTAGGTGCAACAGCATTCTTTGTGTATGTGAATGTTACAGTTGAACCTTCTTTGGCTACATTTACATTCTTAGTAGCTTCAGTAGCTGTATAACCTTCAATTGATGGAGCAGATACTTCTATATCTTTACCAACTTCTTGGTCTTTAAGTACAGTATCTTGTACCCCTTCAATAGCTTTGCCATTTTCGTCAACTGCCTTGATTGTTACATCTGCCTTTGAAATAACTGGTGTATCTTTTGTATATTTAAATGTTACTGTATTACCATTTTTAGAAACAGTAACGGTCTTAGTAGCTTCAGTAGCTGTATAACCTTCAACTGTTGGTGCGGATACTTCTACATCTTTACCAACTTCTTGGTCTTTTAGTACGGTATCTTGTACCCCTTCAATAGCCTTGTTATTCTCGTCAACTGCTTTAATAGTTACGTTAGCTTTAGTAACGACAGGGTCAACTGGTGTTGTAGCATTCTTAGTATATGTGAATGTGATTGAATTGTTATCTTTAGCAACAGTTAGAGTCTTAGTTGCAGAATCGGCTGTGTATCCTTCAATAGCAGGTGCATCTTCACTTACGGTTGAACCTACTTCTTGAGCTGAAACAGTCTTAGCAGGTTTTAGAACGTTACCTTCTGAATCAAGATAGTTTACAGTTACATCTGATTTCTCAACAGTTGGTGTTGTTTCTTTAGCTTTATAAGTAAAGGTAATTGTGTTGCCGTCCTTACTTACAGTTTGCTTTTGAGTAGCTTCATTTGTAAGAGTATAACCCTCAATAGTCTTAGCATTAACAGTTACATCAGAACCAACTTTGGCTGTTTGAGTTTCTGCGTCAGCAATTTCCTTGTTGTTTTCATCAACAAACTTAGTAGTTACAGTAGCTGTTTCATCAGCAGGGTCAGTTGGTGTAGTAGTTGAACCATTACCTTCTTGTTCAGTAGTTTCAGCATCAGGTGCATTCTTTGTATATGTCTTCTCACTTCTTGATGATTCACTAGTTAAGTTAGCATCGTTAGCTTTTACCCATTCATCAGTAGCAACACGGTAATATGTAACCCCATTTACAACAACTTTTTGGTCTGTCTTCCAATCAGTGTTTGATGCTAATGCACGGTTAGAAACTAGTTGAGCTCCCTCAGTCATAGGGTTTCTATATAATCTTACATATGTGCCGTTACCTTCACCTACGCGAACAACGCCAGTCAGATTTTGTGTTGATGTTTCATCAGCTAAATCCATTTGCTTAGCATTAGCGTATTCATTACCGCCTACGAGTAGATAAGTCTCACCATCTACACCCTTAACAGCCTTAGCAGTCTTCCATTTAGTACCATTTTCAAGGCCACGATTTGCTTTATGCATGTCATTACTTGTAACGCTGTTATAAAGTTGAACATAGCTACTTGTTGTTGAATTAGCTGTTGCAACGTTGTTTACAGCAGATGCATCAACAGTTTTTTGACTTAACATAGTAGCACTGAACAATGTAATAAATGTTAAACCTACAGTTAACCAACCCTTGTTCGAATGTACTAATTTCACACGATAAGTCTTGTCCTCAAGTGCTTTATTTAGACGTTTCTTCTTAAAATTCATCTTCTTTTTACCCCTCGCTCAAATGTTTAGTTTATTTTTATAATCTCCAAATATAACAGGCAAATATCATGACTGTTGAACCAATTAAAATCACAAAATCTAAGTTCACTTTTAAAACTTCAAAAAAAAGAAAAATAGTCAAACAAAATAAAATCAAAAAAATATTTACATAAATGAATCCTAGTAACATTTCATGCTTACTTTGAAAATCTATTTTCTCTTCTTCAC
>NZ_JBTYYZ010000010.1:0-125730 GCF_054881455.1 Companilactobacillus sp. FL22-3
AGTAGTCTTTCCGGGAATACTTTGACCTATACATTAAGTAAATCGCTATCTAGTTCACTAAATAGCGCAACCATAACGATTAACGGTGTGGCTAATGGTGTCAGTGCTTCAACTAAAGTTCCTTCCGTGCGTTCACATTTTACAAGTGATGATTTAATCAAAGATGTTGATACCGTACCATTCGTTATCAATAAAGCTAAGCCAATTAATTTGAGTTTGGATCAAACTCAGATTACTGTCAAAAATGATGAAGCTGCTAATGTAACTGGTCAAGTTACGTATACCGACGGAAGTACAGTCACCAATTCAAAGGTTAACGTGTATGGAATTCTCAATGGAACCAAACTGACCACGGTGTCATTGGGAAGCAGTGGAACTGATGGTAAATTAAATTATTCAGTTCCTTATTCACAACTTACTCAAGAAAAGAATACCCTTCAGATATATGTCAAAGACAGTGATGGTAATGTTTCTAATACGGGAACGGTAATAATTTCTAAACAAGGGACATTATCTTTGAACGTTGGCAATTATAGCTTTAAGACGATCAATACTGGTTTTGTTAACGGTTTAATTCCACGAACTGGTGCCTGGAATGTTTCAGTTAGCGATGCTAGAGCGCAAGGATCGCAATGGAAATTAACAGCCACAAATGATGGCTTGTATCAAAATAGCCTTAAATTTGCTGGAAACTTGATTTTTAGAAAATCTGATAATACAGAACAAGACTTCAGTTCCACAATCCCAGTTCAGATTGCTCAAGGAGCTAAGACTACTAGTGGTATTCAAGTTACACAAATTAGTGATAATTGGAATAGTGCCACAGGTATTTTATTGAAATCAACTGGTAAATCAGTGAAAGGCGCTTATACTGGAAAAGTTAATTGGGTTTTAAATGATTCAGTCTAGAAAAATACGTTAAATTGAATTTTTATTTGTTCAATTTAACGTATTTTTTTGGTTTATAAATTTGTTATGAAAAACCTTTCAGAGCTATATAATCTATCAAGAGTTAGTGATACTATGAGCAATAGATAGGCCGATTCTTGACCAGATTGGGGTGATATGATGAAACAGTATAAAGTTATCGTTTGGGGCCTTGGTAATGTTGGCCGGGCCGCAATTAGAATGATTCAGGAGAAACAGTCATTGCAGTTAGTAGCAGCAGTGGACATTGATCCGAAGAAAGTTGGCAAAGATGCTGGTGAGATTTTTGGCTTTGCTAAAACTGGCGTTACAGTAACTGATGATATCGATGAAGCATTGAAGTTAGATGCTGATGTAGTTTTGGATTATACGCCATTGGTTAGAGATGAAAAAGGCGGCTTTACACCTAGCGCTGTAGATGTTTGCCGATTATTAAAAGCTAAGAAAAATGTGATCACGACTTTGCCAATCTATTATTCACAGGCAACTACACCTGATTTATTCAAAATGATCAATGATACTGCTAAAGAAAATGGAGTTTCTTACTTACCAACTGGTTTGTTACCAGGAGCTTATGCTTCGTATATTCCAACTGTCTTAGCGGGACTTATGGGTCATGTGGATAAATTACAGTTCAATCAGGTGAAGACGATCAACATAATTATTCGAGTTGGGTCAAAGTTTTTGGATATGGTATGGATCCAAAGCAATTTCCACAGGATAAGTTGAAGTTAGGAATTGCTTCGTATTATATTTCTGGAGTCTATGAAATGGGTGATCGGCTTGGATTCAAGTTTGATGATATGAAGATTGAACATGAGTGGTACACCGCCCCAGAAGATTTACATCCAACATTTGGGACGGTAAAGAAAGGTACCCTTTGCGGACACAAGTTCACAATGAGCGGCATGGTTAATGGTGAAGCCAAAGTCAGTTTGATCTACGTTCATAAAATTTGTGATGATGTAGTTAAGACTCCTGCAATTGACAACAAGATTCACATTGAGGGGATGCCTAAAGCACTCGATATTAGTATCGATGGTATGATGCCTCTTGATGAAAGTTATGTAACTAGTGCGGCACCAAGCGTCAATGTCATTCCAATGGTAGTTGACGGCACGAGTGGTTTTATTCAGGCACTAGACTTAAAAGTCGTCACACCACTTAAATAGGAAAATATCTAAATAATGAGTGAGAGCGGCGCAAAACACTTTAAGCTTTCGAGCATTAATGTAAAAAGGCGGTAACTCGATTTTGAGTTGCCGCCTTTTGGATAAAAAAAAGACATGGCTCTGAGATAAGAGCACGTGTCTTAAAAGTGTTTAATTTGATGCAGCTTTTGTAGATTGACGACCTTAATAGCGGTCATTGTGGTTATTTCTTTGTTGATATCTCAATAGGTCACGGATTTGTTGTAAGTATTCGGTTTGTGGATCTGGGATTGCTTCACCGTTTCGATCAAACTTACTACGTGAACCATCACGGCGCATTTTATTCATCATTTTAACGATCATGAAGACGACGAACATAATGATCAAGAAATTGATTAAGGCGTTGATGAAATCACCGATCAAGAAAGTTGCTCCTAAGATTTGAAATTTCATGTCTGACAAGTCAATTTGTCCGATGATGAGTCCAATCAGTGGATTCAAAAGGTAAGTAGTAATCGCTGATACCAAGCTATTAAAAGCAGCACCAACGATAACACCGACAGCTAAGTCAACAACAGTACCACGGGAAATAAATTCTTGGAATTCCTTCAGCATTCTCGCAAATCTCCTTCATTATTATTACCTTTTTCAAAGTACAAGATTCACTTTACTATAATTTGAGAAAAATTAAAGTGCCGTGGAGATATTTATTCAAATTTTAATTTTGGAGTAAAAAAAGTCCAATCACCGGGATGATTGGACTTGCGACAATATTTAATTATTTTGAGCGTATTCGGTGTATTTTGCCTTAACATCATGAAGGTCAGTCAGGGCAAGCTTTTGATCGACTTCGGCGGTCATATCGGCGCTTGTCTCGTCGGACCAGTCATAATACTTAGCCATGTAGTCGATAACTCCAGTTTTGACTGATTTCATGTGTTCAATATCAAATAACATTTGACTACTACGACGAAGTAAGTAATCGATAGGATGTTCAACCATCTCAAACTCTAGGCCATAATTCAACATAGCCCAGTCGATTCTTGGCAAATTGTCCTTAGTTTGAGTGTCTGGTAATAATTGATAAACATCGAAGACATTTGAACCATAACGCTGAACTAACTTTTCAGCCTCATCGCGTTCTAGATCATAGTTGATAATCCCTTCATGAACAGCTTGGTCAAAGTAATCCATCCAGCCTTCATCACCACCAACTTCACCGCCGGATAAGGTTAAGTCTTCAGTGACTGTTTTCTTGAAGTCATAATCAGTTTCAACAGCTAGTTGTTCGGCCACACGGTTGACGATTTTTTCGGCCATCTTTCGATAACCAGTTAGCTTACCGCCAGCAATGGAGAGCAGGTCAGATTTGGATTGGAAAATCTCATCTTTTCGAGATATTTCTGATGGTGATTTGCCTTCTTCTTGAATCAGCGGACGAACGCCAGACCAACCACTTTCAACATCATCAGGAGTAAGATATTGTGGTAAGTCAAACATTTGATTAGCTGCCGCTAGAATATAAGTTACATCTTCCGTGGTAATATTTGGTTCTTTAGGATCTGCTGTCCAAGTCGTGTCGGTCGTTCCAATATAAGTCTTGTTTTCTCTAGGAATGGCAAACATCATTCGGCCATCGTGGAATGGGGTATCAAAGTAAACTGAATTAGTGATCGGGAATTTATCATGATCGATAACTAGGTGAACCCCTTTTGTAAGATGCAAGTGTTTACCAGTATCTGAGCCATCCAGTTGTCTGATTTCGTCTACCCAAGGACCGCAGGCGTTAATTACCTTTTTAGCATGGATTTCACCGGTCGAGCCATCGATCAAGTTTCTAAAGATCACTCCACAGACTTTGTCGTGTTGATCATACAATAGGCCGGTTGCTTGGATGTAATTGGCAATCAAGGCGCCAGATTCATTAGCTTTTTTCAATACCTCTAAAGTTAAACGGGCATCGTCAGTTCGATATTCAACGTAAACACCAGAACCTTTCAAGCCTTCGCCTTTAATGTATGGCTCACGTTCTAAGGTGTCATGTGCTTTTAACATGAACTTTCTTTCGGATTTCTTTACTTGCGCTAAGCGGTCATAAACGTCCAGTGCAATTGAAGTAGTGAATGGTCCGAAAGTCCCGTCGTCGTAGAAAGGCAACATCATTTTTAATGGTGTCGTTACGTGAGGGGCATTATTGTAGACAATTGCCCGTTCGCTACCAACCTCGTGAACTTCCTTGACGGCCGCTTGTTTCAAATAACGCAGCCCCCCGTGAACTAATTTAGTTGAGCGACTGGAAGTTCCAGAAGCAAAGTCACGCATTTCAATCAAACCGGTTTGGATATTTCTAGTTTGAGCATCAAGCGCAATCCCACTACCAGTGATCCCACCACCGATTACTAATAAATCTAATACTTGATCTTGCATTTTTTGCAAGTTGTCCGTTCTGGTTTTATTAGAAAATTCTGTCATGATAACCTCCTGTTTTTCACATTCTAGGCAAAGCAAGCATAACCTCATCATCTGAGAAATGCACAGACTTTAAATCAAAATAGGTTAGCTTCATTTTAATAAATAAATGTGAAAGTTGAAAGCGATTTACTGAACAATTTTATCGTTGTGAATATGTTTTTTGAATTTAGCATAGTCGCCACTGAAAATATCGTCTGTAGGCTCTAGTAACATTGACTTTGGGAAATAAAAGCGTTCGTCGCCTAAAACTTTACCAGTCAATGCGTTAACTAAACGGCTGATGGTCGACAGCTCTAATAAAGAGCCATCGTCTTGCATGATTTCAATCTGAGTGCGATTCTTATTCGAATTCGGGTCATAAATATCGTAAGGTAAGTCGTAGCTTGTATTAGTTGCTGTGTAGTAATCCTTGTCAAAGCCGACATTTTCAACTATTTCAGCTAAATTAGGCAAGATTTTTGCGGTGTTTTGGTCATATTCAGCTGATTTGAAAGGTCTACGAGCTAGAAAACGATAGGATAGATCTTTTAAAATTTCATCTGGGTAACTTTGCCACAAAGTGAAGTAGGTATTGAGGATGCCATCGTCGAGTAGTAAATAATCATCGATTGAGACTTTGTTTTCAAAGAAAGGAATCAAGAGGCTTGGCATCTCGAAACCATTCATATGATTATGTTCATAGAGATCCTTAGCTCGTTGTAGGAGCTTAGTTAAGACAACTTCCATACCTCGAGATACAGGATGAAAATAAACTTGTTGATACATTTGGAAACGGCTGAGAATATAGTCTTCAACTGCATGCATCCCATTTTTATCAAAGGCGATACCACCTTTATAAGGTTTCATCACTCGCAGGATTCTGGTTAAATCAAACATTCCATATTTAGTTCCTGTGAAGTAAGCATCGCGCAAGAGGTAATCCATGCGATCAGCATCAACTTGGCTAGAGATCATTTGAACTACTTGAGGATTAGGATAGGTATGGGCAATCACACTGGCAACTTTGTCTGGGAAGTCAGGAGCAACTTGTCTCAAAACACCATTGATTTCTGTTTCTGGTGAAGTGATGATCTTTTGAGTCCACATCTCATGATCGGTATTGAAAATATGTTCAAAGGTGTGAGAATAAGCACCATGACCCACGTCGTGAAGCAATGCCGCACAGAGAGCAACGAGGCGTTCGTTATCATCCCAAAGACCGTCACCGCTTTGTTTGGTGGGATAATTGCGTTGAAAATTATCACAGATTTGTCGTGTTATTTCATAAACACCCATACAGTGAGTGAATCGGGAATGTTCGGCTCCTTGAAAAGTAAATGAAGAAGTCCCTAGTTGTTTGATACGGCGTAGACGCTGAAATTCCTTGGTATTGATTAAATCGAGGATGACTTTGTGCTGAATATGAATGTAATTGTGAATTGGGTCGCGAAAGACTTTCTCTCTTGGTAACATTTCGATGTTGTCTGACATTTATTTGCCCTCCAGTAGAATCTTATTTCTTTTAATTAAATCGTTTAGCGTGTTATTATAGGCCTCTTGGTAAGGGAGTGAATTTTGAATTATATAAAATGTTTCTTGATCGACGTGGTAGTCTTGACTGATGACTTGTAAGATTTTTTCTTTGGCTGTAGTAATCGATAATTCTTGGTTTAACAGCTGGTCCAAGTTTTCCATAGCTTGAAGGTTGATCTCTGGGTAGGCAAAGCTTTGACTTTTGGGGAAGTTGCTGATTTCATAAAAGTTTTTCATGAGGCGGCTGCGTTGCTTTTGATTACCATTGATACTTATATAAGCCATGACAGCCACAGCATTGCCTGCTCTTCTCTGCGATATTCCAGCAAACTTTTTCCCGTCAATACTGAGGTCATAAGTTCCTGGGCAATATGAATTGACGATCTCACCGGCAGTTATGCGTGGCGAAAAGGCTTGTTTTAATAAGGAATACATTTTTTCGTAAGCATCGTCGATCAAAAGGTTGTCTTTGTCAGGTAAAAAGATCGTACAGTTAAGAATGCCTGAATCAGTGACGACACCTAGTCCTCCAGAATTACGGAGATAAAATAAGTAGTCTTTTTCTGACAACATATCTAGGCCCGCAGAGAGATTATTTAATCTTTTATCTTGCATGCCTAAGATGACAGTTGGCTGCGTAACCCAAAAATGGACTACTGGCTGGTTATTTTCGGAAACGAATTTTAAAATGGCACCAGTGTCTGAAAATGGAACAAGCATATCTTTATTAGAGCTAATTTGTTGGTCGTATAATATAATAGTATTGTTCACTTAATCACTTCTTTGAATTAATAATATAATTTTATCATGTAGAGGCTGTAGGGTATTGGAAAATAATAGTTTTGATATAAATGTTGAGTTAAATATTGATACATTACAATCTGGGGAGTTAACTCATACCAAAATTTCTGAACCGGGAAAATTCACTCAGATTGGTAATTCGATTTATTTGAGATTTCATGAGAGTTTGGAAAATGATGATAAAGCATCTATTCTAGTTAAAATTACGGAAAGTGGCGAGATTCACGTTAAACGAGTGGCCAAAGCTAATAATTTGGCTTCATTACTTTATTTTACCCATCAAGAACACAATAGTGGCCACTTGGAAACTGAATATGGAATTATGCCTTTAGACACGTATACCAAAGATTCTAAGGTCGAAATTGTAACTAATCCACTTTCTGGTAAAATAAACATTGATTATGATCTGATTTACGATAATAATGTAATAGGAAATTATAAGTTTAGATTGATTTTTAGTGCTTAAGTCTATATCATTATAAATAAGACGCTGCGAAAGGACGTGTACACGTTTGAAGTTTGACAAATTCAAGGGTCAAAACAAAGACGAGCTTTCATTGATTGAGGTCGCCTACGAGATCCTAAACAACAATAATAAAGAAGTAATGAATTTCTCAGATATCGTGAATGAAATACAAGATTATTTGGGTAAATCTGATGACGATATTAAGGAATCACTTCCTCAATTCTATACAGATTTGAATAATGATGGTAGTTTTCTTTCACTTGGCGAAAATGTTTGGGGTTTGCGCAAGTGGTATCCATATGATTCTGTCGATGAAGAAGTAAATCATCCTGAAGACAATGGTACTGAGAATACTCACAAGGCTGCCCAAAAGGTTAATGCCTTCTTGAGTGATGACGATGAAGATGATGACGTGGTCGACTACGATGATGATTCAGATCTAAGCGTCACAGATATGGATGACGATGATGACAGTGATGGCTCATCTGAAGGTGGTCCAGACTTGTCTAAGTTCACTAACTCTGATTTAACATCTGTTGATGACGATGACGACGATGAACATGATGAGGGTCTAGACGACGGTATCGAAGGTCAATTGACAGAATTCGATGCCGACGACGATGACGAAGATATCGATCTTTCTGATGATGATGACGAAGATGATGATGATATCGACGATGACGACGACGATGACAATAAATAAGTTTGATTTTTTTGATTAAAAGTTTGACGACTCGAACATATCACGGTATTATATAGTTCGGGCTCTATTTAGATAGACTAATTTAAGTTCCCTGTTCATGTTGAATGGGGGACTTTTTTATTTTTGCAAGTAAGAAATCCCTAGAATTAATATGTGGAGGAAAATATGACTAAATACATTTTTATTACAGGTGGAGTCGTTTCATCATTAGGTAAGGGAATTGTTGCCGCATCCCTTGGTAGACTGTTAAAGAATCGCGGCCTTAAGGTGACAATGCAAAAATTTGATCCTTATATTAATGTGGACCCAGGTACAATGAGCCCATATCAACACGGTGAAGTTTATGTTACAAATGATGGTACAGAAACTGACCTTGATTTAGGACACTACGAAAGATTTATCGATAACGATTTGAACAAGTATTCAAACGTTACAACAGGTAAGATTTATTCTGAAGTTATCCGTCGTGAACGTCACGGTGATTACAACGGAGCAACTGTTCAAGTAATTCCACATATTACAGATATGATCAAGCAAAAGATTATGCGTGCTGCTACAACAACTGATTCAGACGTAATCATTACTGAAGTTGGAGGTACTGTTGGTGATATCGAATCACAACCATACCTTGAAGCTTTGCGTCAAATGAAAGCAGAGGTTGGTTCAGAAAACGTTGTTTATATTCATACTTCACTCGTACCATACTTAAAGGCTGCTGGTGAAATGAAGACGAAGCCAACTCAACACAGTGTTAAAGAATTGCGTGGAATCGGTATTCAACCAAACATCTTAGTTGTCAGAACTGAAATGCCAATGCCACAAAATATGAAAGATAAGATTGCTTCCTTCTGTGATGTTGACTCAGAGGCTGTGATCGAATCTCGTGATGCTAGTTCACTTTATGACATTCCTTTGAATCTACAAGCACAAAATTTCGATGATATCGTTTGCCGTTACTTGCATTTAGATACAAAAGAAGCCGATATGGCAAATTGGCAAAAGCTAGTTGACCGTGTCCACAACTTGAAACACAAGACAAAGATTACTTTAGTTGGTAAATATACTAAGTTACAAGATGCTTACATTTCCGTAACAGAAGCCCTACGTGCTGCAGGTTATGCTTATAATACAGAAATAGAACTAGAAAAGATTTCAGCTGATCTTATTACGGAAGACAATGTGGCTGATTATCTAAAAGATTCTGATGGTATCCTAGTTCCTGGTGGTTTTGGTAGCCGTGGACTTGAAGGTATGATCACAACTATCAAGTATGCTCGTGAACATGATGTACCATATCTTGGAATTTGCTTGGGTATGCAGATGGCAAGTATTGAGTTTGCCCGTGATGTTGCTGGTATCAAGGATGCAACAACTGGTGAAGTTGATCCAAATGCTCAAAATAAGATCATTGACATTATGGCTGATAAAAAAGATGTCGAAGATCGTGGCGGTACTTTACGTTTAGGTGCATATCCATGTAAACTAAAAGAAGGCTCTAAAGCAGCAGCTGCTTATGACAATCAATCAGTTATCCAAGAGAGACATCGTCACAGATATGAATTTAACAATGAATATCGTAAACAATTCGAAGATCTTGGCTTAGTATTCTCAGGTGTTTCACCAGATAACCACTTAGTTGAAGTTATCGAAATCCCTGAAAACAAGTTCTTCGTTGCAGCTCAATACCATCCTGAATTCTTGTCCAGACCAACTAAACCAGAAGGTTTGTTCAAAGGATTTATCGGTGCAGCTTCAGGCCTTGAAGAAGATCAAATGTAATCTTCTTTTGAAGTAGTTAAAAATAGTTAGGAAAAAACTTATGCAAAAACTTGTAATCAACGGTGGAAAGAAATTATCGGGTGAAGTGACTATTGGTGGTGCTAAAAACAGTACCGTAGCGTTGATTCCTGCAGCAATTTTATCTGACACACCTGTAGTGTTAGATTCTGTTCCCCAAATTAGAGATGTAAAAAATTTACGTTCTATTTTGAAAGATATGAACGTTACTTCAGAAATGAATAATGATGTATTGCGAATTGATCCGACAAAGATCCAATTTGCTGAACTACCTAGTGGCAAAGTAAGCAGTTTGCGAGCTTCCTACTATTTTATGGGTGCGATGCTAGGTCGTTTCGGTAAAGCAGTCGTCGGTTTTCCAGGCGGCGATGATATTGGACCACGTCCTATTGACCAACATATCAAGGGATTCGAAGCATTAGGTGCACGCGTTGAGAACAAACATGGGCAAATCATTATTACAACTCCTGAAGAAGGCCTCAAGGGAGCTAAAATCTTTTTAGATATGGTTTCAGTTGGTGCAACGATCAATGTTATCCTGGCAGCTGTTAAAGCTAAAGGAACGACGGTGATCGAAAATGCCGCTAAAGAACCAGAGATTATTGATTTAGCAACATTCTTGAACAATATGGGAGCTGTTATCCGTGGTGTGGGTACAGAAACCATCCGTATCGAAGGCGTCGATGAATTACGTTCAAATAATGCTCATACGATTATTCCTGATCGAATCGAAGCTGGGACTTATTTAAGTTTGGCAGCTGCTAACGGCGGAGATATTTTAGTTAAAAACATCATTAGTGAACATTTGGATGCTTTCTTGGCTAAACTTGATGAGATGGGCGTTAATTTAGAGGTTGGCGAAGATAGTATTTACGTTAAACCATCGCCTAATTTGAAAGCCGTCAATATTAAGACAATGCCATATCCTGGTTTTGCTACTGACTTGCAACAACCGATCACACCGCTTTTGATGAAAGCTAGTGGAGAAGCGATGATCATCGATACCATCTATCCGAAACGAGTAAAACACATTTCTCAGTTAACGAAGATGGGAGCTAATATTACCAGTGAAAATGATTTGATTTTTGTTCATGGCGGAGCCCAATTAAAGGGTGCGAATGTCACAGCTGATGAGATCAGAGCTGGAGCTTGTTTGATGATTGCGGGACTATTAGCTGATGGTCAAACTGTCATCGATCACGCTGAAAATATTTTGCGTGGATATGATCAAGTGGTTTGGAAGCTTCATTGTTTAGGCGCTGACGTTAAGTTAGTTGGCGAAGATGAAATGATTGAATCTTGACATCAGCCTAGTAACCTGATAAATTAATTTATAATTAAGACACAGAGAGGAAGTGCGCCGTTGAGAAATTAAGTTCAAATTCAAGATTATACAAATATGTTAAATATTGTGTGTAGTTTGATTTGGCTTATTTTCTTGACCCGCTTCCTTAAAACCAATTAAGGATGCTGTTT
Organism: Companilactobacillus sp. FL22-3; assembly: GCF_054881455.1. Lineage (NCBI taxonomy): Bacteria > Bacillati > Bacillota > Bacilli > Lactobacillales > Lactobacillaceae > Companilactobacillus > Companilactobacillus sp. FL22-3. The sequence continues at coordinate 11,306 of NZ_JBTYYZ010000010.1, forward strand.
AGCGTCCTTTTTTTGTACGAAAATTTTTAGTCAGATTGCACTACACCTGAATGAAGGTGTTATTAAATGGGTACAATTCAAGTCGAAAATGTTAGTTTTAAATATGACCAAATGTTGAACAACCTATTTGATTCATTAAATTTAAAGATTGATGAATCATGGAAATTAGGTTTGATAGGGCGTAATGGTCGTGGCAAAACTACCCTATTGAAACTTTTACAAGGAAAACTTGATTATCAAGGTCAGATTATTTCTAATCTCAATTTTTATTATTTTCCACAGACGGTTGTTGATAAAAACGTGCCAACAGTCGAAGTGGTACAAAAATTAGCTCGAATAGAGAAATACGATCTTTGGAAAATTGAGATCGAGTTGGATAAATTACAAGTCAGTCTAGATGTCTTGCAGCAAACTTTTTCCACGCTTAGTCCTGGTGAGCAGACGAAAGTCTTATTAGCAATCTTATTTATTGATGAATCAGGTTTTCAATTAATTGATGAACCGACGAATCACCTAGATATCGAGGGACGTCAGATCGTTTCAGAATATCTCAAGGCCAAAAAAGGCTTTATCATAATTAGTCATGATAAAACCTTCTTAAATCCAGTGATCGATCATGTTATCTCCATCAATCGGGCAGATGTGACAGTCTTTAAGGGCAATTTTGATACTTGGCAAGATAATAAAGCACGTCAGGATCAATATGAACAGAATCAAAAGGAACAATTACAAAAAGATATTCGTCGGTTACATGAAACAATGGTTAAGCGAGAAAATTGGTCCAATCAAACGGAGTCACAAAAGAACAAAAAGCATTACACTGAAAAAGTTCACTTGGATAAAGGGTTCATTGGACGTAAGTCAGCTAAGATGATGAAAAAGGCCAAGACGGCCCAAAAGCGAGTCGAAAGCGCTATTGATCAAAAACAAAATTTATTGAAGAATTTTGAAGATGAAGAACCAATCGCTTTGAATTACCAGCCGGTTAATTATCCACAAGTAATGGTGGAAGTTAAGGACTTGTCTTTGCAACATAACGAAATAGTCACGCCAACTGTTAATTTCAAAGTTGAAAATCGCCAAGTTGTGGCCTTAGTCGGTCCCAATGGGATAGGTAAAACGACTATCTTTAAACACATTTTGGGACTGCCACAGCCATTTGAGCATCAGGGGGATGTCAGAGTAGCCAATAACCTCAAAATCTCGTATTTGGCGCAAAATGATGAATTACAAGGCGATATTCAACAACTAGCTGTGGATAAAAAAATCAAATTGGAATTAATTTATTCTAATTTACGAAAATTAGGCTTTGAAAGGTCCTTGTTTGAGCAGCCTGTGGAAAAAATGAGTCAAGGCCAACAAAGAAAAGTTGCCTTAGCCTTGAGTTTGTCCCAGGAAGCTAATTTGTACTTTTGGGATGAACCATTGAATTACTTAGACGTTATTACACGTCAACAGATTATCGATGTCATCAAAAAACAACGTCCAACCATGCTTTTGATTGACCATGATTTGGATCTGATCGATCAAGTGGCTGTGCAAAAAGTCAGCTTACATTATTAGAATTATATTGAAAATTAGCTTTAGTCATGATAATATTAGACACTGTTAGTTATTATAATCTATATTTCCGTTAAGGATTTATGGCAAAGGAGCGACATAGAATGAAACAAGGAATTCATCCAGAGTACCGCCAAGTTGTATTTATGGATTCATCAACAGGTAAGAAATTCTTAGCTGGTTCAACAATGAACTCAAAAGAAACAACTGATTATGAAGGTACAGAATACCCATTGATTCGTGTTGAAATTTCATCAGATTCACATCCTTTCTACACAGGTAAGCAAAAGTTTGCTCAAGCAGATGGACGTATCGATCGTTTCAACAAAAAATATGGTTTGCAAAACAAATAAAAAAAGTCATCCAATCGGATGGCTTATTTTTTTGCTTTCGTATTCTTTGGCTTCAGATGTGAAAAGACCCAAACGAAGTTGATCATTGCTAAAATACTAGTACTTAAGAAGACAGCTGAATAGCTGAAAATACCAGAGATCGATGAACCAAGTAATGGTCCACAGACATTACCAACTGATTGGAAGGACTGGTTATAACCGAAGATCCGACCAGTATATTTGGGATCAGTATATTTGGCGAGAATTGTTTGTACTTGTGGAACTAAGCAAGCATCAGAGATACCAACTAAGAACCGCAGACCTGCTAATTGCCAGACATTAGTAACGAAGGCTTGGGGGATATAGACCAAAACGGCAAAAATTAAACCGCCGACTAAAATTTTCCCTGTACCGATTTTATCGCCCAAGGCACCGAAACGTGGAGCCGCGATGATGTTAGCAATTCCTGGCATTGCAGCAATGACACCCGCCACCAACGTTACTTGACTCGAGTTATGCATCAGCTGTTTAACGTACAAACTGATGATAGGATTGATCGAGTTGTTAGAAGTCTGGATGATCATGGTTGTGACAAACATGGCCAAGATTAAATTGGGATTTTTCAACTTGTGGAAAATTTCTTTGGTTGATTCTTCTTGCCCCTTAGGAACAGGTTTGAAATCTTCCTTAATAAAAATCGTAACGAGAATAAAAGCTATGAAAAGTAATGACCCAGTTATCATAAAAGGAATCCGATAACCGAAGTATTGAGCGATAACACCGCCGACCAAAGGTCCCAGAAGCGTTCCGGAAATAACACCGGTGTTCAAGGTTCCTAAAGCTTTTCCACTTTCCGATCTAGGTGCCGTTGAGGCAATTAAAGTGTTGGAGTTGCTGACGAATCCTGAAAAGACACCTTGCAAGAGTCGTAAAACAACCAACTGCCAAGGAGCAGTGACGAAAGCCTGTAGGAAAATAACAATCGCCATCCCAAGCGATGCCCGAATCAGCATCAACTTACGACCGCGACGGTCAGCAATCTTGCCCCAAATAGGAGAGATAATCGCCATAACTAGGAATGTCGATGAAAATGCGATACCATTCCAAATGACGAGCTGACTTTTTGTGAAATTACCTAACTGGTTAATGTATAATGGCATAAAGGGTGTTATCATACTGAAGCCAATACCGGATACAAAAGTACTGAACCAAAGAACTATTAGGTTACGTTTCCAATAATTGTTCGGCTCGACAGTATCATCTGTATTAGATGTCATATACATCAAATCCTTTCTAAGTATCTTAGTATACTCTTTTTTTGTTTATACCAGACAAATTAAATTATTTATAATTGAGGAAGTTTTTTCATGAAGATGAAGTTAAGGGAAGTTTACTCAGCGTTAAAAATCCAAAGTGATGCGATTGCAGACGTTGAGATTACTGGAGTTTGTTTCGATAGTCGCAAGGCTCAAAAGGGTGATTTATTTTTTCCACTGCAAGGAGATCGCGATGGACATGAATTTATCAATAGTGCGATTGAAAACGGCGTAAGTGCTACGATCTGGCAAAGTGATCATGAAATTGTCAATGCCAAGATACCTTATGTTGTCGTAAAGAATGTTGCCAGTGCCTTTGAAACTTTAGCTAAGTATTATTTGAATAAGGTAAATCCTAAGGTCATTGCTGTGACTGGTAGTAACGGGAAGACTACCACCAAGGATATGATCGCCAAGGTTTTGAGTACCAGCAATAATGTTGCCAAAACACCTAAGAATTTTAATAACGAAATTGGTGTGCCTTACACGATTTTGAACATGCCGACTAATACCGAAGTCTTAGTAGTAGAAATGGGGATGGACCGTCCTGGCCAGATCGATCATTTAAGCAGTATTGCTAATCCTGATATTTCTGTCATCACAATGATCGGTGAAGCGCATATTGAATTTTTTGGAACCCGTGATAAGATTGCTGATGCCAAAATGGAAATAACAAATCACTTGCAAGAAGATGGTCGTTTTGTTTATAACGGTGACGAACCATTATTGTTAGAACGTGCTAAAAAAATTGAACAGAGACAATTAACTTTTGGTCGAAAAGATACCAATGATTTGTATGCGACAAAGATCAAACCTGGCAAGACTACGACGAGTTTTACAACTAATCAATGGCCAGAGCTCGAATTCACGATTCCGATGATGGGCGAATATAACGTCAACAACGCTTTGGCTGCCTTATTGGTCGGACAAGCTTCACATATTAAACCCGAAGCGATGCAAAAAGCTTTAAGCGAGTTATTTGTGACCGAGAATCGGACGGAATGGCTCAAAGCTAGTAACGGAGCCGATATTTTGAGTGATGTGTATAACTCCAATCCGACGGCCGCAATTGAAGTTTTGCACAGTTTAAGTGCAATTAAAACCTCTGGTCGTAAACTGATCGTTTTAGGTGATATGCTGGAATTGGGTGATGCGTCTGCCAAGCTTCATGAGTCATTAGCCGATCATATAAATGCAACTGACTTCAATAAAGTTTATTTAGTGGGCGACGATATGAAATTCTTGAGAGATAAATTGGCTACTAAATATGATGATCAAGATTTACTTTGGTATGGCAAAGATCAGCTAGCTGATTTAACGGCAGAATTGAAAAAAGAATTAAAACCAAATGATACTATTTTGCTCAAGGCCAGCCATGGAATACATTTAGAAAACGTTTTACATGAATTATTGTAGAAGCTGTCATTTGAGTTTGTGTATGAAACGTGGTACAGTAGTCAAATTGTTATTTATCGTGTTTTAAAAAATGGAGGACATTTGTGAAATTTAAAGAATTAGATTTAGATCCCAGATTATTGAGTGCCATAGACGAAGCTGGTTTTGAAGAAACTACACCTATCCAAGCTCAAACTATTCCACTAGTTATGACTGGCGACGACGTCATTGGACAAGCTCAAACTGGTACAGGTAAGACGGCAGCCTTTGGTTTACCATTACTAAATGCCGTTGATACTCAATCAAGTGACATACAAGCATTGATTATCTCACCAACTAGAGAATTAGCTATTCAAACTCAAGAAGAGTTGTATCGCTTAGGAAGTAAGAAGAAAGTTAAGGTTCAGAGTGTTTATGGTGGTTCTGATATCAGACGCCAAATTCGTGCCTTGAAGAGTCATCCACAAATTATTGTCGGAACTCCTGGTAGAATGCTTGACCATATCAATCGTCACACATTGAAACTACACAACGTCAAAACCGTTGTCCTTGATGAAGCTGACGAAATGCTCGATATGGGATTCGTTGAAGATATTGAAAGTATCTTGTCAAACGTACCTAACAAGCATCAAACATTATTGTTCTCAGCTACAATGCCTAAGCCAATCATGAAGATTGCTGATAAGTTTATGACTGATCCTAAGATCGTTAAGATCAAGTCAAAGGAATTGACAGCTGATAAGATTGAACAATACTTTGTTAAAGCTAAAGAGTTTGAAAAATTTGATTTGATGACGCGTATCTTTGATGTTCAAGCTCCTGAGTTGGCCTTGATTTTTGGTCGTACGAAACGTCGTGTTGATGAATTGACACGTGGTTTACAAGCTCGTGGCTACAACGCTGAAGGTATTCACGGTGATTTGTCACAAGACAAACGTACTAGTGTTTTAAGAAAGTTCAAAGCTGGTAAGTTGGACTTCTTAGTCGCAACTGATGTTGCTGCCCGTGGTTTGGATATTTCTGGAGTATCACATGTTTATAACTACGATATTCCTCAAGATCCTGACAGTTATGTTCACCGTATCGGCCGTACTGGTCGTGCCGGACATTCTGGTGTGTCAGTAACTTTTGTTACACCAAACGAAATGGGTTACTTACGTACCATTGAAAACTTGACTAAGAAACGTATGGAACCTTTAGCTCCACCAACTGATAAGGAAGTTCTTAAAGGTCAACTTGAATCTGTTAAAGAAGATATCAAGGATACTTTGGAACATGACAAACATTTGGATCGTTTTGATTCAGCTGTTCAAGAATTGTTATCAGAATATTCAGCTGAAGATATTGCCAGAATCTTCTTGAGCGAATCAATCAAGGATGCTGAAAGTGTTCCGGTTAAGATTGCTCCTGAAAGACCACTTCCATCAAGAAAAGTTAGTCATAGCCGTTCAGGTCATGGACGTCGTGGTAAATTCAACGGACATCGCGGTTCTTCAGATCGTCGTAATGGTGGTCGCCGTCGTAATGATCGTCGTGGTGGCCATGATGACAATGGTGGCAAGCGTCGCGAACATGACAACAAGCATAATAGTCGTGCTAAAAAGTCATTCAAGATCAGAACTAATCTGGAAAAATAATAATTAATTTTATAAGGCAAGGTAAAACATTTTACTTTGCCTTTTTTGATACAGTAAAATAATCAAAGAAGGACAATATGACTATTAGCATCGATTCTGATCAAGACTTGTAAATTAGTCTGAGAATGCTATCATTTAGGCTTGAGCAATGAGTTAATCATTTTGTTTTTTTAATTATTTAGTTACGGAGTTTAACAAAATTCTTATAAAAACGGAGAGAATCATATGATCAAAGGTTTAGGTATCGATATTGCAGAAATCGACCGTGTTCGTAAGATTTATGGTCGTCATCCAAGATTTTTGGAGAAAATTTTGAATCCTGATGAAATTGAAGTTTTCAACGCTTTGAATACCGAAAAAGCTAAAATGACTTATCTAACAGGACGTTTTTCAGTCAAAGAGGCTTTCACAAAAGCTATGGGAACTGGCCTAGTTGGGATTGGTTTTCATGATTTGAGTGTTTTGAATCATGACTCGGGTCAGCCATACATCAAAACCGAAATATTTCAAGGCAATATTCACGTATCCATTTCCGATACAGATGAACTAGTTATAACTGAAGTTATACTAGAGGAGGAAAATTAAATGTTACCATCAATACATCGTCCAGCATACTTAGAGATAGACTTGGGCAAACTCAAGGAAAACCTGCAAAATGAGTTGGCAGCCGTACCCAAGGGAACCAAAGTCTTTGCAGTTGTTAAGGCTAATGCCTATGGACATGGTTTGGTTCAAGTAGCTCAAGCAGAAATTGAGTACGGAGCAGCTGGATTATGTGTAGCTACCTTAGATGAGGCCCTAGAGATACGTAATAGCGGCGTAGAGGCACCAATTTTAGTTTTAGGTATAATTCCTGTCGAGTATGCTAAAGTGGCCGCACGGGCCAATATTTCAGTGACTGTGGGTGATTTAGATTGGTTGAAGGTAGCCGTACAGTTGCGAACGACTAATTTGAAGGTACATTTAGCAGTTGACAGTGGTATGGGTCGCATTGGCTTTCAGAAAAAAGCCGACTTGGTTGAAGCTTGCGAATTTTTGAACGCTCATAAGAACGCCTTTATTCCTGAAGGATTGTTCACTCATTTTGCCACAGCTGACAGTCCGGATGAAAATTATTTTGAAAAACAGGTTCAACGTTTCAAAGAAATGTCGAGCGATTTGCCAACTGAATTTACTTACGTTCACTGTGCCAATTCAGCTACAGCTTTGTGGCACAAAGATTTAGCTATCAACATGGTTAGATATGGAATCGCCTTGTATGGTTTGAATCCCTCACAAACTGATATCACCAAGTTACCATTTAAACTAGAACCAGCTTTGAGTTTCTTCTCGGAATTGGTTTTTGTTAAAAAAGTTAAGGCTGGCGATAGTATCGGTTACGGTGCCACTTATACTTGCGAAAAAGATGAATGGATTGGAACTATTCCGGTCGGCTATGCTGATGGCTGGTTAAGAAGAATGCAAGGCTTCGATGTTTTAATCAATGGACAACGTTGTCAAATCGTCGGACGTGTCTGCATGGATCAATTCATGGTACGTTTACCAAAAGAATTGCCAGTCGGAACAAAAGTTACATTGATCGGTCAAGATGGTGACGAAGAAATAACGGCTACTGATGTCGCACAATATTCTCAAACCATCAATTACGAAGTTCTTTGTGCCTTGAATGAACGTCTTCCACGTGTTTACAAAAACTAAAAAAAAATTCTTACTGACTGTCGCTTTGACAATTAGTAAGAATTTTTTTGGTTTTGTTTTAGCAAAATGGTTGAAAGATTATAATGTATTCTTGTCGAGAATCTTACCCGACTTCAAGTCATCGATTTCTGAAACGATAAAGCTCTTCTTTTCAAGACGTTTGATAATTTCCTTCAAAGTTTCAATATCAGTTCCAGAAGGTAAGGTAAAGAGTGTCCGACGAACGACTTCATTTGATTTAGCATCCAAAGTCATACAGGCAGCCACTGAAACGTATTTAGCAAAGATCTTGGACATTTTCTCAAGATCACCACGGTCACCTGAAGAACTAACTGTTAGGACATAGCTACTGATATCCAAGTTCCAAGCGTCTGACAACATGCTGAGAAGTCTGGAGTGAGTTAAGATACCATAGAACAAATTGTTTTCATCCAAAACAGCGATGTAAGGAAGATCCTTAATGTTGAAGAAAACTTTGAAGAATGGTGAGTCAACATTGATAGTCTTAGTAGCGTTTTTCATCAAAGTTGTTACAGGTAGACTCATATCGCCACCACGTGATTTATGGCGGTAGATGTGCATCTTATAAATGTTACCCCTAAATATTTGACCACTTTCATCAAGAATAGGAACACAACGGTAACCTGAATCCTCAAGGACTTTAAGAGCCTCTTCAAGCGTTACAGTTTCTTTAACTGTAGTAAGTTTGTCTTTCTTTAAAACAAGTGATTTAACTAACATATATATTCACATCCAATCAAGTATGATTGAACTAATAATACAGTACTTCGGCACAAAAAAAAAGCTGAAACAAATTATTAATTTGCTTCGGCTTTTAATATTACAGTGATTAAGGATTATTGACGACCCTTGATACCTGTAGCTTCGAAACCATCTTTAAGAATTTTTTCAAGTTCTGCAGCTGATTTCTTCATTTGTGCTGATTCTTCATCATTCAATGGGACTTCAACGATTTGTTTTAGACCTTTACGGTTGATGATAGCAGGTGAACCGATATAAATATCAGAAACGCCATATTGACCAGTCATCATGTTTGATAATGGAAGAACTGTGTTTTCATCGCTTAGCAATGCTTTACAGATTCTTGCAAGAGCAGTACCGATACCATAGAATGTAGCACCCTTAGTATTGATAATGTCGTAAGCAGCGTTAACTGTCTTCTTGTAGATAGCGTCAAGAGTATCAGCAGTGATGTCTGAGTTTTGTTTCATCCATTCTGCCATTGTAACGCCACCAACAGTTAAGTGTGACCATGCAGCGAATTCTGAATCACCGTGTTCACCCATGATGTAACCGTTAACTGAACGAGGGTCTACGCCTAGTTCTTCACCAACGAATTTTTGTAGTCTAGCTGTATCAAGTGATGTACCTGAACCGATAACACGTTCCTTAGGGAAGCCTGAAAGTTTCCAAGTAGCGTATGTCAAGATATCAACTGGGTTAGCAGCAACTAAGAAGATACCATTGAATCCTGATTCAACAATTGGGTCAACAATTGTCTTCAAGATGTTCAAGTTCTTGTTTACAAGGTCAAGTCTTGTTTCACCTGGTTTTTGTGGAGCGCCGGCTGTGATAACAACGATATCAGCATCCTTAGCATCTGAATATTCACCAGCGTGAATGTTCTTAGGGTATGAGAATGGAATTGCATCAGCAAGGTCCATTGCGTCACCCTTAATCTTGTCTTTAGCGATATCGCAGATAACTAGTTCTTGTGCAATACCTTGAAGTGTCATAGCATATGCAAAAGTTGAACCTACGGCACCGTCACCAACTAGAAGTACTTTTTGGTGGTTCTTTTCGTTTGTTGGAGTTGTCATTATAAAATATCATCCCTTCGAAAATAATATGTTCCGTCGTTCATTAAACAAATAATTAAGGGTAATTAACAAGTTGATTGTGAAAAAAGTAAAAAAATAGTGAATTTAACATGATATAATGTAAATTCGAAATGAGGTATAAATATGAAACTAATTGTTGGCTTAGGAAATCCAGGTAAGAAATACGATCGTACCAAACATAACATGGGTTTTATGACGATTGACAAGTTGATGGATGAATACGGTCAAACACAAATGAAAAAAGACTTCGAGGCCGAGTACTGTAAGTTCAAAATTGATGGCGAAACAGTCTTCTTAGTGAAACCGTTAACATTCATGAACGAGTCAGGCAGAGCGGTTAATTTTTTGATGGGTTACTATCAGATTCGTCCGGAAGAATTGATGGTTATTCAAGATGACTTAGATATGCCGATCGGTAAAATAAGATTACGAACTAAGGGTTCAGCTGGTGGTCATAATGGAATTAAGAGTATAATTTCATCTATAGGTACTAAAGAATTTAGCCGTATCAAAATTGGAATTCAACATCCGGCTAAACAAAGTGTCGTCAACTGGGTATTAACACCTTTTTCTAAAGATGAAGAACCAGTGGCACTAGGCGGAATCGACCAAGCAGCAGCTTTGGTCAAAGATTGGATCAGTGGTGATTCGATCGATCAATTAATGAATAAATATAATTAACGCAAGGGGGCAGAAAGTGAATTTAATAAATTTCATTACGAATAAGCTCGACCTTGGGGAATTTATTAATCAAGTTAAGCCAGATACCAAGAACTTATTAACTGGCCTGACGGGATCAACGATTTCCCTTTTTGCATTGGAAACTTTAAAACGCACCGATAAAAAAATTCTCATCGTTGAAAACACCAATTTTCATGCCAATAAAATATATGATGACCTCAATTTGTTAGATAGCGATAAGGTACATCTCTTTCCAGTTGAAGAATCGATCTCTACGGAATTGGCTACCAGTTCACCCGATGAATTGAGTCAGCGCCTAGATTCATTAAGTTTCTTAACTAGTGATGATGCTGGGATCTTGGTTACTTCCATTGCTGGTATGGAGTATGAATTATCGGCTAAAGAATTGTTTAAATCAGCTCAATTGGATATCAAAGTTGATGAAGAGTATGATCTCGAAGATTTGAACCGTGAGTTCGTGCAGATGGGCTATGTTAAAGATAAATTAGTTGCTAAACCCGGGGATTTCGCAATCCGTGGGGATATTGTCGATATTTATCCTTTGAATGTCGATAACCCTGTGCGAATTGATTTCTTTGGTAATCAAGTTGAAAAAATCAAGTTCTTTGATACTGAAACGCAACGGAGTATGGATGAATTGCCAGATATTACGATTCTTCCAGCTCAAGACCGTCTGATGACTGATGAACAAGTTCAGACTGGTTTGAAGAAATTGCAAAAAAGTTATCAAAGACAATTGGCAGCAACTGAAGATAAAGATATTAAAAATAATTTGGAAGTTAACTTTTCCCAGATGATTGCCGAGTTGTCCGAGGGGATTCGCCCCGATAATATGGGCCGGATTGCAGATTACGTCCTGGATCATCCCAGTAATATGTTTGATTATTTAGATTCCGAAGATATTGTGATTTTTGACGAATATAATCGTCTGATCGAACAATCTAATGACAGTGCGGCCGAAAATCAATCTTGGTTAGCCAGTCAATTGGAATTTGGAAAGGCTTTGCCAGAACAAAAGATCAGACAGAGCTTCATTGAAATAGTTAAGGGCGATAAACATCCGCAAATTTTTCTATCGGCCTTTCAACAAGGGATGGGCCATATTCGTCTGAATCAATTACAAAATGTTCCTGTCCGCTCAATGCAACAGTTCTTCAGTCAGATGCCATTATTGAAATCAGAAGTGGAACGGTGGCAAAAACAAAATTACACGATCTTGTTAGTGATCGGCAATGACAAACGAATTTCAGCTATCAATAATACTTTGGCTGACTTTGGAATTAAAGCGACCTTGACTACTAAAGATAAGGTCATCGATATGCAGACGCAGATTTTAAATGCTAATTTGAGTTCTGGTTTTGAAATGCCAGACCAAAAAGTGGCCGTAATTACTGAAAAAGAACTGTTCAACAAGCAGCCTAAAAAGCGCCGCCATCAAACTTTAGCTAATGCCGAGCGATTGAAGAGTTACAACGAATTAAAGCCTGGGGACTATGTAGTTCACGTCAATCATGGTATTGGTAAGTTCATCGGTATGCAGACGATGGAAGTCGATGGCAAACATCAAGATTACATTACGATTGAATATCGTGATGATGGCCGACTATTTATTCCCGTGACACAGTTGGATATGGTCCAAAAATACGTTTCAGCCGAAGGTAAGTCACCTAAGATCAACAAATTAGGTGGTAATGAGTGGCAAAAGACCAAGCGCAAAGTTCAGTCAAATATTGAAGATATCGCTGATGATCTGATTGACCTTTATGCCAAACGTGAAGCCGAGAAAGGCTTTGCTTTTCCTAAAGATGATCAAATGCAGCATGATTTCGATAATGCCTTTCCTTATCCAGAAACGCCGGATCAATTACGTTCAACGGATGAAATCAAACGTGATATGGAAAAGGCTCACCCAATGGATCGTCTACTCGTTGGGGATGTGGGCTTTGGTAAGACTGAAGTCGCTTTACGGGCTGCGTTTAAAGCTGTTGAAGCTGGTAAACAGGTGATTTTCTTAGCACCTACGACTTTACTAGTACAACAGCACTATGAGACGATGAAGGACCGTTTCGAAGGCTTTCCAGTCAATATCGGTATCCTGTCACGTTTTCAAACCCGTAAGCAAAGTAAGGAAACGATTGAAAAATTGGCTGATGGTTCTTTGGATATTATCGTTGGAACTCATCGTTTACTGTCAAAGGATGTTAAGTTTCATGATATCGGTCTTTTGATCATCGATGAGGAACAACGTTTTGGCGTAAAGCATAAGGAAAAAATCAAGCAATTAAAGGCTAATGTCGATGTCTTGACGCTTACTGCAACACCGATTCCTCGGACTTTGAACATGTCTATGCTTGGAGTCAGAGACCTTTCTTTGATTGAAACGGCTCCTAATAATCGTTATCCAGTTCAAACTTATGTCATGGAACAAAATTATGAAGTAATTGCTGGTGCCATCAAGCGTGAAATGGCTCGTGGAGGACAAGTCTTTTATTTGCATAATCGAGTGGAAGATATGGATCAAGTTGCTAATCAACTCCAAGCTTTAGTTCCAGAAGCTCGAATTGCCACTGCCCACGGTCGAATGACGGAAACACAGATGGAAGGGGTAATTTCTGACTACCTCAATGGCGAATATGATGTTTTGGTGACGACTACTATCATTGAAACAGGAGTCGATATGCCTAATACCAATACTTTGATCGTTGAAAATGCTGATCGTTATGGATTGTCACAGTTGTATCAAATCAGAGGTCGGGTAGGACGTTCCAATCGAGTGGCCTATGCTTACTTGATGTACAAACCTAATAAAGTTTTGACAGAAGTCGGTGAACAACGATTGGAAGCAATCAAAAACTTTACCGAATTAGGTTCTGGTTTCAAAATTGCTATGCGTGACCTTTCAATTCGAGGTGCTGGTAATTTGTTAGGTAAACAGCAACACGGCTTCATCGATTCAGTTGGTTTCGACCTTTATACACAGATGTTAAATGATGCCGTAGCTAAAAAACGTGGTCATACTAAGGCTGAAAAGACTAACTCCGAAGTTAACTTGGCTTTAGAAGCTTATTTGCCAGAAGATTATATTACTGACCAAAGACAAAAAGTTGAGCTCTATAAACGGATCAGGCAGATCGATTCTTTGGAAAGTTATCAAGAAGTTAAGTCAGAACTCTTGGATCGATTTGGCGATTATCCTAAAGAAGTTGGCAACTTGTTAGACATCAGTCTGTTGAAGAACTCATTCGATGAATCATTAGTTAAGAACGTGATCATGCGTAATGGGATGATTGCTATTAAGTTTTCACCCAAAGCAAACGATTATTTAACGGGCGATTTAGTTTTCAAGTTTTTAGCTAATACGACCATGAAAGCTAAAGTCAGCGATAAGAATAATGAATTTACCATCACCTTAGATACTGGTAGCGTCAAGAAAGATGAATGGTTCAGTCAATTACAGACTTTTGCAGAGAAGATGGCAGAGATTTTTGACAATTTAAAGAAAGAAAAAGTAAAAAAATAATATGCAAAAAGAAGTTTCAAGGGCGATTAAGGGGACCTGGATCTTAACGATAGCCTCATTTTTCTCGGAACTTTTGAGTGCAATTTATCGCATCCCTTTGCAAAATATCGTTGGGGATCGAGGCTATTTTATTTATCAGCAAGTTTATCCAATCTATGGGATTTTTTCTGTCTTAGCATTGTCAGGCTTGCCAGTGGTGATTTCTAAAACTTTTGCCCAACAAGCGACTCTGGATACCAAGCATAATTTGTTGAAAAAGACATTTTTGATACTGTTGGCTTCTAGTTTAGTGATTACGAGTTTACTTTGGATGTCGTCGAGGTACCTAGCTTTTTTGATGGGAGACCCACGGTTATACGTCGAAGTAAGAGTTGTTGCCTTAGCTTTTCTGTTAGTGCCATTTGAGGCCAGTTTGCGAGGCTTTTTCCAGAGTGATCTGTATATGCAACCGAGCGCAATTTCGCAAGTATCCGAACAGTTCTTTCGAATCGTGATCATTATTATTAGTGCTTTGTTATTCAGTCATGGCATCCTTGATGTTTATCAAATGGGTAATTTAGCCAATGCTGGAGCTTTCTTAGGTGGCTTGTCGGCTGTAGCCATTTTGTTGTATACGTTTTGGAAAAATAAACCGCAAGTTGAACCTAAGGCTGACGCAAGGATTCGTTTGGAACATGGATTAGCTTTAGAAATATTGCTAATAATCATCTTTACCGGGATCACGATTTTTTATCAATTCATTGATTCATTTTCTACGGTCAGACTCTTGTTGCATGCTGGACTCTCGTTAGATCAAGCGGAAATTCAAAAAGGAATCTTTGATCGTGGACAACCTTTATTGCAACTAGGAATTGTGATCTCCTTGTCATTTGTCTCAACTATCATGCCCCAATTAAAAGAGACAAATCGACTGCGTCAAAATAAAGATACGATTCAAAAGATGGTTCGGGTCTGTCTCTGGTTGTCGGTGGCGGAAACTGCTGGTTTGATAGCCTTGATGCCTGAAATCAATACGATGTTGTTCACCAATACGAGTGGTTCAACAACTCTGAGTATTTATATGCTCTCGATCATGATCGTGTCCTTTATCAATCTATTAGTGGCCGTGACTAGTGGCGACGATGAAAAGAATTATCACAAATTGATTTTGTTCGGGACGTCTTTAGTAGCTAAAGCAGCTTTGAACATCATCTTAGTACCAAGATTTGGAATCGCTGGCAGTGCAATGGCGACGATTCTAAGTGAATGTGTGATTTTATTTGGAATTTTGACAATTTATAACTTTGACCGTAACTTTTTATCTTTAGACAAGGGGTTTACTAAGAAACTCTTGGCCTTAGGATTGTTGATGGCCGTGGTAGTTAGAATTATTGTCAGGATTTTAGAAACAAGTTTGACTTTGACCCGCTTTAATAGCATCGTGATCAACTTGATTGCGATTCCTTTAGGGGCGTTATTTTATTTAAGAATTTCTAAACGGTGGAAAATGTTGACAAAAGCCGAGTGGGAAATTTTACCGCTGGGAAGATACATCACTAAGTTTATGAAAATAGAGGAGTAATTATGAGATTAGATAAGTATTTAAAAGTAAGTCGAATCATTAAGAGAAGAACTGTTGCCAAAGAATTTGCGGACAATGGACGTGCCTTGATCAATGACCGAGTAGCCAAATCGTCTAGTGAAGTTGCCGTCGGTGATGTCTTGGAATTGCATTTTGGTGAAAAGACAATGAAGATTCGCGTGCTTAATATTAAAGAAACCACAAAAAAAGATGAATCTGCTGACATGTACGAAGAAGTCTAGTTAGAATTAGAAATAGATTAAAATTAGCAAATTAATCATTCAAATACGTAGATAAACTTGTTATACTCAAGTTAATCATTTCTAGGGGAGTAGTAGCATGGAAATACGTAAACTAAATTCTAATGTCTCTGTCTTACAACCTAAAAAACAGCCCGCTCCTGATCATGATCGGCAAAATTACGTCAAGAAAGTTCACAAACGACGTATTATCATGATTGGCGTTGTTTTCGCTGTGATTTTAGTAGTATTTGGCGTTCAAATTTTTAATGCCCATCGCACCTATGCCAATACTGTTTCTCAAATCGAGGTAAGTAAGGAGAAGCTGGTCAAGCAAAAGACGACTCAAAGTGACTTAAAGCTTGAGGTCAGTCAGCTTCATGACACGAATTATATTGAGAAATATATTCGAGAAAAGTATATGTATAGTAAACCAGGCGAACAAGTTTATAACTTACCAGCCAACGTGCCAACTACTACGAATCAAAAATAGGGAAAGGAATTATTTTTAATTAGATGACAGTTGAAGTAGGAACTAAAACAGAAGGTAAAGTAACAGGAATTACAAATTTTGGGGCTTTTGTAGACCTTGGAGAAGGACAAAGCGGAATGGTGCACATCAGTGAAATTGCTGACGGCTATGTCAAAGATATTCACGATGTGCTAAGCGTTGGCGACACTGTTAAAGTTTTAGTTCTTAGCGAGAAGGATCATAAAATTGCACTTTCAATTAAACAAGCTTCTGATAAGCCAAAACCAAAGTATCATGAACATCGTTCCCATGAACGTAGTGAAAGAAAACCACAACCAAAACGTGAGAGCTTTGACGATATGATGTCCGGTTTCATGAAGGAAAGTGAAGAAAGACTAAGTATCCTGAAGAAAAATACCGAAGGTAAACGTGGTGGCCGTGGCGGTCGACGCAGTTAATAACTTTTTCCTAAAATATCCCTAGTAGTCGGAATTGATTACTAGGGATATTTAGATGAGACGTTTTGAGGAGGATCAATGGAACTAGATAATCGAATTATTGGAACAGTTAGAAGATTACTGCAACGTTATCAAGCCAAACGGGTCTTGATTGCCGTTTCTGGTGGAGTGGATTCGATGACTTTGTTGAATGTCGTTGCTCAAATCTTGTCGAAAGAGAATTTTGCCGTCGTCAACGTTGATCACAATTTAAGACCAGAGAGTAGTTCTGAAGTAGCTTTTGTCAAAGAGTATTGTCAAAAGAATGGTTATCGTTTTTTCACTACCAAGTGGCTTGACCAACCTGATGGAGAAATTGGGATGGAAGCCGCGGCTCGTAAGTTTCGTTATCATTTTTTTCAACAGGTGATGTTAAAAGAACATTTTGATACCTTGCTGACTGCACACCATGGTAACGATTTAGCCGAAAATATTTTGATGAAGATGATTCGTTCTGGCAATGCTTATGAGGTTGTTAGTTTGAAAGAACAACGCCCGTTTGGTCAAAAGCAGATAGTTCGTCCATTATTGAATTTTTCGAAACAAGAACTCTCAGAATATGCTGATATCCATGATTTAAAACATGTTCAAGACGAAACTAACTTTGCTAATATAACTATGCGCAATCGTTTGAGAAATAATATTTTTCCTGAGCTGCAAAAAGAAAACGGCCAATTATTAAATCATTTCCGCTTTTTCGATCGGCAGTTGACTGCTTTGATCGACTTGGCTAAAGAGACTTTTCAAGAAGTTGAGCAGAAGATGGAATTGACCGAAGCAACTTTTCAAATCAGTGGAAAATTAAAGCCGGTCTTAAAGTTAGACCATGATCAACAAACTTTATTCTGGGGCAATTTCTTTACCAAGCGAGCCTTGGAAATATCTATCAGCAATCGTCAAATTGAACAAATCATCGAAATTATTTGCTCGGATGACGCGAATGCTTCAATCGACTTGGAAGATTCATGGCGGTTCATTCATAGTTACGATCAATTTTTGTTGAAAAAAGGTCACTCTGCTGATGTAGGTGAACATCAAATTGTTCTCGGTCAAAAGACTGTGATTGGCCAAAAAGAAATTTTAATCAAATCAACTGACAAAGATTTCGATTTAACTTATGATAAAGTTCCTGAGACAATTACGATCCGAACCCGTCGTCCTGGAGACAAAGTCTTGTTATCCAACGGCCTTCATCAAAAATTGAATAAACGTTTCATCAATAAAAAAATACCCGAATATGAACGTGATAATTATTTGGTTTTATTATTTGATAATCGGATAGTTTGGGTTGAAAAAATTTATAATATGAGTGATTATTTAAAAAAGGGTAATGAGCATTACCAAATTAACTTTACTGAGGTAAGAAAATGAATTCTGATATTGAAAAGGTTTTGGTTTCAGAGGAAGAGATCAAACAAACTAATCAACGCCTAGGAAAGCAACTCTCACAAGAGTATCGTGGCAAAAACCCTTTGTTCGTCTGTATCTTAAGAGGTGCAGCGATGTTTATGATGGATTTAGTCAAGAATATCGATATAGAAATGGAATATGATTTTATGGACGTTTCTAGTTATGGTGGCGAGAACACCATTACAACTGGGGATGTTCGGATCATCAAAGATTTAGATACATCTTTGCAAGGTCGTGATGTCGTTATCGTCGAAGACATTATCGATACAGGTTATACTTTAGATCGTCTCAAAGAGCTATTCGATGTCCGTCAAGCTAATTCTATCAAGATCGTATCTTTCTTAGACAAACCTGCTCGTAGAATTAAACACGTTAAGGTCGATTATGTCGGAGTTCAAATTCCAGATGAATTCGTTGTGGGTTACGGAATGGATTATAATGAGCATTATCGTAATTTACCTTACGTCGGAGTTCTAAAACCAGAGGTTTATTCCACAAAATAATTTAGATAGAGTTACAATTATTATTGTGTTACGGTTCACCAATGTTACAATATGTAACGTCTAAGTAATTTAGGAGGAAATGTATGAAAAATAATCGAAATAGGTTAATTAATAATAGCCTGTTTTACATCTTGCTCTTTGTTGTTTTGGTTCTTGCGGCAAGTTGGTTTGCTGGTGGTCAATCCTCAGACCAATCAAAAACGTTGAGCCAAGACCAATTCATTACACAATTGAAGCAAGGCAAAGTGAAGAGTTTCAAACTAGAACCCATTGGGGGAGCTTATCAAGTAACTGGTGAATACAAGAAAGCTCAAAAGGCTGAAACGACACGCTCCGTGTCACTCTTCAGTCGTAACCAAGCTACGACTTCTAGTGAAGTAACTTCATTCAGTTCAACGGTTTTACCAAATAACGATACGCTAAAAATGATTAACAGTGCCGCTATGTCTAAAGGAGTTAAGACTACAGCTGCTCCTAAGTCACAGTCCGGTCAGTGGATTTCATTAATCTTAACGGTCGTTGTGCCGTTTGCATTATTCTTCTTTATAATCTTTGCGATGATGGGCCGAGGAGGCCAAGGTGGTGGCGCCAACCGTGTCATGAACTTTGGCAAGTCCAAGGTTAAGCCAGAAGATCCTAAGAAAAATAAAGTTAGATTTTCTGATGTTGCCGGTGCAGAAGAAGAAAAACAAGAACTTGTTGAAGTTGTTGAATTTCTAAAAGATCCAAGAAAATTCGTCTCCTTAGGTGCCCGAATACCATCTGGTGTTCTTCTAGAGGGCCCTCCCGGGACTGGTAAAACTTTACTAGCTAAGGCTGTTGCCGGTGAAGCTAAAGTCCCATTCTATTCAATCTCTGGTTCAGACTTCGTTGAAATGTTCGTTGGTGTTGGTGCATCACGTGTTCGTGACTTGTTTGAAAACGCCAAAAAAGACGCTCCATCAATCATCTTCATTGATGAAATTGATGCTGTCGGTCGTCAACGTGGTTCTGGTACCGGTGGTGGTAATGATGAACGTGAACAAACACTTAACCAATTATTGATCGAAATGGATGGATTTACAGGTAACGAAGGTGTCATCGTTATGGCTGCTACTAACCGTTCTGATGTCCTTGATCCTGCCTTGTTACGTTCAGGCCGTTTTGATCGTAAGATCTTGGTTGGACGTCCTGATGTTAAGGGACGTGAAGCTATTCTTAAAGTTCATGCTAAGAATAAGCCATTTACAGATGATGTTGATTTAAAGGCAATTGCTCAACAAACTCCAGGTTTTGCTGGTGCTGACCTTGAAAACTTACTTAACGAAGCTGCTTTAGTTGCTGCAAGACGTGGTAAGCAAAAGATTGACCCAACAGACCTTGATGAAGCCGAAGACCGTGTTATTGCTGGTCCTGCTAAGAGAAACCGTGTGGTTCCAGAACAAGAACGTCACACTGTGGCTTATCACGAAGCTGGACACGCTTTGATCGGTTTAGTATTGAGTGATTCTCGAGTTGTTAGAAAGGTTACGATCGTTCCTCGTGGACGTGCTGGCGGTTACGCTATCATGCTTCCTAAAGATGATCAGAACTTAGCAACTAAGAAGGAATTAAATGAACAAATCACTGGATTACTTGGTGGTCGTACAGCCGAAGAAATCATCGTCGGCCAGCCTTCATCAGGTGCTTCTAATGACTTTGAACAAGCAACTCAAATTGCTCGGACCATGGTTACTGAATATGGTATGACTGATCGTTTAGGTACAGTTCAACTTGAAAAGAATGGTCAACCATTTAGTGGTGGTAACTATCGTCAATTGCCTTCATACTCTGAAGACACTGCCAAAGCTATTGATCAAGAAGTTAAACGTATTATCGATGAAGATCACGAACGTGCTCGAGAAATTCTTGAAACACATCGTGAACAACATAAGATTATTGCCGAAGCACTCTTGAAGTACGAAACACTTGATGAAAAGGAAATCTTGAGCTTGTATAACACAGGTAAGATGCCTGCTAATGATGCTAACCAAGAATTCCCAAGTGAAAGTGCTGCAACCTTTGAAGAAGCTAAGAAAGCTGCTGAAGCTAAGGATGCTGCTAAGCAAAAGTCAGAAGAATCAAGTAAGAGTGAATCAACTAAGTCAGATGATGATTTGGATGAAACAACTTACCCTTCAGAAAATGAGTCTAAACCAACTGATGAAACTAAGTCTGAGACTGAAAAGCCAACTGATGAAAAGCCTGACGATGGAACTCATGATTCATCTGATAACAATAACAATAATGATAATCAATAATGATAATCAATTAGAAAAAGCGACTCGTGAGAGTCGCTTTTTTGAACGGAGGAAGTAAAAATGACTGACACACTAACAAAAGCCGTTTCCACAAACGGTAAGTTTAGAGCCTATGTCGTCAACGCAACTGAGACGATTCAAGAAGCTCAAAAAAGACATGATACTTGGAGAAATTCAAGTGCTGCACTAGGTCGGACGATGATTGGATCAATCTTAGTAGCAACTTCAACTTTAAAAGAGGATGAAGTTTTAACCACTCGAGTTCAAGGCGATGGACCAGTCGGTGCTATCGTGGTTGACGCTAATGCCCAAGGTGATGTTAAAGGCTATATCGCTAACCCTCATGTTGCCTTAAAAGCTCGTGAAGATGGACATATCGATGTCAAAGCAGCAGTCGGAACTAATGGAACCTTGAGTATTACTAAAGACTTGCATTTGAAGGAGCCTTTCACAGGGTCAGTATCACTGGTATCTGGTGAAATTGGAATGGATTTTGCCTATTATATGGCTAAGTCAGAACAGATCCCTTCAGCAATTGGTGTATCAGTTTTCGTTAATCCCAATGAGACTGTGGGTGCTGCTGGTGGTTTTTTGGTACAAACATTACCTGGTGCCACAGATGAAGATATCAACAAGATTGAAGCTAATTTAAAAGTTATTCCTAACCTTTCGACTTTGTTGAAGGAAGGTTTGAGCAATCAAGAAGTGATGGAAAAAGTCATGAATGGCATTGACATGAAATATCTCGAAGATATGTCCGTTCAATTCAAGTGTGATTGTTCAAAGGAAAGATTTTCCAAGGCGCTAGCAACCTTATCTAAAAAAGAACTCGAAGCTATGATCGAAGAAAATCATGGAGCTGAGGCTGTCTGCAAGTTCTGTGGCAATAAATATGAATTTGATGAAGCAGAATTAAAAACAATTATCTCTGAAAAGGATTAATCAAATTTGCTATCTGAATAGAAAATTTGTTATTATTACGAGTTGTAATTGAAATAATTCAGAGGTAAAAAGTATGGAGTGGAAAATAGGCAACGTCACAATTCCTAATCAAATTGTCGTTGCGCCTATGGCAGGTATCACCAATTCATCTTTCCGAGTTACTGCTAAAGAATTCGGTGCAGGTTTAGTAGTTTGTGAAATGATTAGTGACCAAGGTATTAAATATCGAAATTTAAAGACGTTGGGCATGATGTTCGTCGATCCCAAAGAGCATCCGGTCAGTATTCAAATTTTCGGTGGTACTAAGGATTCATTAGTTAATGCAGCAACTTATGTGGCTAATAATACTGGTGCTGATATTATTGATATCAACATGGGCTGTCCAGTCAAGAAAGTTACTAAGATTGGGGCTGGTTCTAGCTGGCTACGTGATCCTGATAAGCTTTATGAGATGGTTAAAGCTGTCAGCAAAGCCGTTGAGAAACCAGTCACAGTGAAAATGCGAACTGGATGGGACAACGACAGTATTTTGGCAATCGAAAATGCCCTGGCGGCTCAAGAAGCTGGTGCCAAGGCAGTTGCAATGCACGGACGAACTAAAGCTCAGATGTATAGTGGCCATTCCGACTGGGAACTTTTACATGAAGTGGCTGATCAATTAACGATTCCATTCATCGGTAACGGTGATGTTAAAACACCACAGGACGCAAAAACAATGCTGGAGGACGTAGGAGCCGATGCAGTTATGGTCGGTCGAGCGGTTCTTGGCAACCTCTGGCGTTTGAATGAAATGAATCATTATTTGAACACAGGCGAGATCTTACCGGAACCAAGTGTTAGAGAAAAAATTAATATAGCTAAACTTCAACTCCAACGTCTGGTAGACTTAAAAGGTGAGCATGTTGGTGTTCCAGAATTTCGTCAACAAGCAGCATATTATCTAAAGGGGATTCCCCATGCAGTCAGAACTCGTGCTAAAGTTATGAATGAAGATTCGATGCAAGAAGTTTTTGATACATTAGATGATTTTGTTGAAAGTTATGAAAAAAGAGAAGCGAGATCTTCAGAAATTTCGTAGACAGGGGGAAAAATTTTGAGTAACGAAAATAACAACCAAAAGAAGCAACCAACTAAAGAAGAAATTAAGAAAACAAGAGTCATGAACGACCAACTACGGGTCAGACGTGAAAAACTTCAAGAACTTTATGATGAAGGCATTGATCCATTCGGCTCAAGATTTGAAAGAACTGCTTTAGCCCAAGAAATCCACGATAAGTATGGCGATGAAGACAAGGAAACCCTTGAAGAACAAGACCTACCTGTAGTCATTGCTGGACGTATGATGACAAAACGTGGTAAAGGTAAAGTTGGTTTTGCCGATATCCGTGATCGCAGCGGCAAGATTCAAATTTATGTCCGTAAAGATGTCGTTGGTGAAGAGAATTATCACATTTTCAAGCGTTCAGATATCGGTGATCACTTGGGAATCCACGGTGAAATTATGAAGACTGATATGGGTGAATTGACTGTTAAAGCTACACATATCACAATGCTTTCTAAGTCACTTCGTCCTTTACCAGATAAATTCCATGGTTTGACTAATGTGGAACAAATTTATCGTCAAAGATACTTGGATCTAATTGCTAACCAAGATAGTTTTGAACGCTTTAAGAAGCGTACTAAGATCATCTCAGCCGTTCGTGAATATTTGGATGGCGAAGGCTTTATGTCAGTTGAAACTCCTGTATTGAACACTCAAGCTGGTGGTGCTAGTGCTAGACCATTCATCACCCATCACAATGCTTTGGATATGTCCATGTATCTACGAATTGCTTTGGAATTGCCATTGAAACGTTTGATCGTTGGTGGATTTGAACGAGTATATGAAATTGGTCGTGCTTTCCGTAATGAAGGTTTGGACACACAACATAATCCTGAATTTACTTCTTTGGAAACATATGCCGCATATTGGGATATGACTGATGTTATGAAAGAAGTCGAAGGAATCTTCAGACATGCAGCGCAAAAGGCCAATGGTACTCAAAAGGTCACTTATCAAGGTGAAGAAATTGATTTGAGCAAGCCATTCAGACGTTTGAAGATGGTTGATGCAATCAAGGAACAAACTGGTATTGATTTCAGTCAAGATATGGATCTTGAACAAGCTCGTAAGTTGGCTGATGAAAAAGGTGTACACTACGAAGATTTCTGGGGCGTTGGTCATATTATCGCTGAGTTCTTTGAAACTTTCGTTGAAGATACTTTGAAAGAACCTACATTTATTTATGAGTATCCACTAGAAGTTTCACCTTTGGCTAAGAAGAGTAAAGATAATCCTAACTTCACTGATCGTTTCGAAGTTTATATTCTAGGACATGAATTCGGTAATGCCTTTACTGAATTAAATGATCCAATCGACCAAAAAGAACGTTTTGAAGCACAAGCTGCTGAACGTGAAAAGGGTAACGATGAAGCTGAACCAATCGATAACGATTACGTGGAAGCTATGGAATATGGTATGCCACCAACTGGTGGACTTGGAATCGGAATCGATCGTTTAGTAATGTTGCTAACTGATGCACCATCTATTCGTGACGTGATCTTATTCCCAACAATGAGACCAGAAGACAACACAAATAATCCTGAATAAGCTAAATTAAGATACCTCTCTGATTCTAAATAAGGAATCAGAGGGGTATTTTTGCGTTAGGGCGAAATATGATATTGCTCAGTCAAAAATAAGCGCTAAAAACTTTAAAAATTGTTGTTGACATGATTTATAGTCAAAAGGTATACTAATATAGTTGTTTGAAACGAGTAACACATGGAGGATTAGCTCAGCTGGGAGAGCATCTGCCTTACAAGCAGGAGGTCACAGGTTCGATCCCTGTATCCTCCATTAAGCAAAACGCTTAATGGATTCATTAGTTTTTTGCGGGTGTGGCGGAATTGGCAGACGCGCTAGATTTAGGTTCTAGTGTCCTTTGGACATGAAGGTTCAAGTCCTTTCACCCGTATTAATAATTAGTCTTGCAAATTGATTAATTATTTTGTATTATGTTAATTGTTGTTGACATAATGCCGACTTAGCTCAGTTGGCAGAGCACCTGTCTTGTAAACAGGGGGTCGGAGGTTCGAATCCTCTAGTCGGCATATAGCCAAAATGCGGAAGTAGTTCAGTGGTAGAACATCACCTTGCCATGGTGGGGGTCGCGGGTTCGAATCCCGTCTTCCGCTTTAGATAAAGCGATAATTTAAAAAGGGTAATTAATTCTAATTAGAATTGATTGCCTTTTTTCGTTATCTAATTGTCTATCTTAATAAAGTATATAAATATGCGGAATGTGTTAGGATTCATATGAGGGGAATTGAGAGATTGATTTCCTAGTGAGGTAAATTAATTGCTTTTTTTTCAAACACAATTATACTTTCTAAACAGACACTTAAAAAGTAGAGGTAACATTTATGGACAAAGTATTTACCGAAAGCGCCAAAAATGCACTTGTTCTAGCGCAAGAACAAGCTAAGACATTTCATCACAATGCTGTAGGAACGGAACATATCCTATTAGGACTAGTGATGGAGAATGATGGTATTGCCGGTATTACTTTGAGAGATCTAGCTGTAAGTGAACAAGATGTTGAAGAGGAGATCGAACATCTAACAGGTTATGGCGATGTCTCATCTAATACCGCCAAGGGGATTTATTTACCATATTCTCCTAAAGGACAATTGATTTTAAGCGATGCGGAAGAAACATCTGATACATACAAGGCTAACCGCATCGGAACAGAACACATTTTATTGGCAATTCTAGATGATGCTGACAATTTGGCTAACCGTATCTTGGTCAACCTAGGACTTAGCTTAGCGAAAACTAAGTCATTGCTCTTGAGCAAGATGGGGATTTCGAATAAAGCAGCTCGTCGAGGTTTTGCTTCTAATTTATCTAATAAACAAAAGAAACAACAATCACAAAATGGTACACCAACACTTGATTCTCTAGCTCGTGATTTGACTAAGATGGCTGCTGACAATCAGATTGATCCAGTCATTGGTCGTCAATCCGAAGTTGAAAGAACCATTCAGATCCTCAGCCGTCGGACCAAGAATAATCCAGTCCTCGTTGGGGAACCTGGTGTTGGTAAAACTGCAATTGCTGAAGGTTTAGCAATTGCTATCGTCAAAAAAGAAGTTCCAATCGATATGCAAAATAAACGAATCATGATGCTTGATATGGGCTCATTAGTAGCTGGAACTAAGTATCGTGGTGAGTTTGAAGATCGTTTGAAGAAAGTTATCGAAGAAATTTATCAAGATAAACATGTCATTCTCTTTATTGATGAATTGCACACCTTGATTGGTGCCGGTGGTGCCGAAGGTGCAATTGATGCTTCAAATATCTTGAAACCAGCTTTAGCTCGTGGTGAATTGCAATTGATCGGTGCCACAACTTCAAATGAATATCAAAAGTACATTGAAAAAGACACTGCTTTGGAACGTCGCTTTGCGAAAGTTCATGTTGAAGAACCTAGTGCCGAAGATTCAATCAAGATTTTGGAAGGCCTACGTCCAAGATATGAACAACATCATGGTTTGACCATTTCTGATGAAGCTGTTGAAGCAGCAGTTCGTTTTTCAACCCGTTATCTAACTAACCGTTTCTTGCCTGACAAGGCTATCGATTTGATGGATGAAGCTTCTGCTAAAGTCAGAATTCACAATGTTTCCAAGAGCAACAAGTTGGAAGAATTGACTAATAAGTCAATGAAATTGTTGAGTGACAAGAATAATGCCATTCTTGATCAAGACTTTGAAAAAGCTGCGAAGATCCGTGAAGAAGAGCAAGATGTTCAAGAACAATTGAGCAAGATTCAAGATAAAAAAACTGTTGAGACTAAAAAGCCAGTTGTTACCGCTGATGATATTGCTGAAGTGATTGCACAGTGGACAGGCGTACCTGTGAAGCAAATTACTCGTAAAGAGAGTGAAAAGCTACTCAACCTTGAAAAAGAGCTTCACAAGCGAGTTATTGGACAAGAGGACGCAATCAATGCCGTTTCTCGTGCCATCAGACGTGCTAGAAGTGGAATGAAAGATCCTAACCGCCCAATCGGTTCATTTATGTTCTTAGGACCAACTGGTGTTGGTAAGACTGAACTAGCTAAGTCGATTGCTGAAGTAATGTTTGGTTCAGAAGATAACTTGATCCGAGTTGACATGTCTGAATACATGGAACAATACAGTACTTCGAAGCTGATCGGTTCTGCCCCAGGTTATGTTGGCTTTGATGATGGTGGTCAGCTGACTGAAAAAGTTAGAAATGAACCTTATTCAGTTGTCTTGCTAGATGAGGTTGAAAAGGCTCATCCTGATGTCTTTAATATCTTGTTACAAGTCTTAGACGATGGTATTTTAACTGATGCCAAGGGACGTAAGGTTGACTTTAGAAACACCATTATCATCATGACTTCCAACTTGGGAGCTCGTGCTTTGGAAGATGACAAGTCAGTCGGCTTCGGTGCGCGTGATGTTCATGACGACTACAAAGAGATGCAAGAACGAATCAATACTGAATTGAAGAAATTCTTCCGTCCTGAGTTCTTGAACCGAATCGATGAAACAATTGTCTTCAAGTCACTCAATAAAGAGCAACTCAAGGCTATTGCTAAGATCATGAGTAATAACTTGAGAAAACGTCTGGACGAAAGAGAAATCAAGCTAGTAATTTCTCCATCAGCTTACAATGATCTGGTCAAAGATGGCTACAATCCAGAGTATGGTGCTCGACCAATGAGAAGAACTATTCAAAGAGAAATCGAAGATCCAGCCAGTGAACAACTTTTAATGGGACACGTTAAAGCTGGTGACTCTATTAAAGTTGGTTCCAAAAAAGGGAAGTTGACAATTACAGTTGATCACCCTGAAGAAAATAAAACATTGACTCACTAAAAAAAGTAAAATCACTACTATTGACAAAGAAAATAGTTGAGAGTATTATCTTTTTTGAGATTCAAAGTTCAAATTGCGTATCACGATCTATTGTCCGTGGTTATGCTAAATAAAAAACACAAAAATAGAAAAGAGATTCTATTTTTGGTTTTTTTTTGCCTAAAATTAGGATAAAAAAACGTTTTCATGCAATTGTAATCAAAATGTAATATTTCGATACGGCAATTTGAACAAATTAAATGTTGAGGTGAAAAATTTGACTTATCATAACGTTAATTATGGTGCACACCGTGTTCGTCGTAGTTATGCAAAGATCAAGGAAGTACTTCCACTGCCAAATTTGATTGACATTCAAACAAATTCTTACAACTGGTTCTTGGATGAAGGACTAAAAGATATGTTTGATGACATTATGCCAATTGATGATTTCGCAGGAAATCTTTCTTTGGAATACGTCGATTACAAGTTACTAGAACCAAAATATACTGTTGAAGAAGCTAGAGCTCATGACGCTAACTATTCAGCACCACTCCATGTAACTTTGAAGTTGACTAACCATGAAACTGGTGAAATCAAGACTCAAGATGTTTTCTTCGGTGATTTCCCTATCATGACTGATGAAGGAACTTTCATCATCAACGGTGCTGAACGTGTAATTGTTTCTCAATTAGTTCGTTCACCTGGTATCTACTACAATGAAGATACTGATAAAAATGGCCGTGTAAACTATGGTACAACCGTTATCCCTAACCGTGGTGCTTGGTTGGAATATGAAACAGATGCTAAAGGTTTAGGTTACGTAAGAATCGATAGAACTAGAAAGTTAGCTATTTCTGAACTTGTCAGAGCCCTAGGTTTTGGTGAAGACTCAGAAATTCTTGATATTTTTGGTGAAAACGATACTTTGAACCTTACTCTTGAAAAAGATGTTCATAAGGATACAAGTGATTCACGTGTTGAAGAAGCTTTGAAAGATATCTATGAAAGACTTCGTCCTGGTGAACCAAAGACAGCAGATAGTTCTCGTTCATTGCTATATGCTCGTTTCTTTGACCCACGTCGTTATGATCTAGCCCCTGTTGGTCGTTACAAGATCAATAAGAAGTTAAATCTTAAGACAAGACTTCTCAACAAGACTTTAGCTGAAACATTAGCTGACCCAGATACTGGTGAAGTTGTACTCGCTAAGGATACTTTGATTGACCGCGATGCCATGAATAAATTGGCTCCATATCTTGAAAGAGACGATTTCAAGACTGTCACATTGACTCCTTCAGATGAGGGTGTTCTAACTGACCCAATCACTATTCAAACTATCAAGGTTTATTCAGAAGTCGATAACGAAAAAGTTGTTAACATGATTGGTAACGGTCATATTCCTGAAGAAAACCGGACAATTACACCAGCTGATATCTTAGCTGGAATCAACTACTTCTTGAACTTAAAAGAAGGTATCGGTACAACTGATGATATCGATCACTTGGGTAACCGTCGTATTCGTTCAGTCGGTGAATTGCTACAAAACCAATTTAGAATTGGTCTATCACGTATGGAACGTGTTGTTCGTGAAAGAATGTCAATTCAAGACTCATCAACTGTTACACCTCAACAATTGATCAATATCAGACCTGTTGTTGCTTCAATCAAGGAATTCTTTGGTTCATCACAATTGTCACAATTCATGGATCAAACTAATCCACTTGGAGAACTAGAACACAAACGTCGTTTATCAGCCCTTGGACCTGGTGGTTTGACTCGTGACCGTGCCGGATATGAAGTTCGTGACGTTCACTATACTCACTATGGCCGTATGTGTCCTATCGAAACTCCTGAAGGTCCTAATATCGGACTTATCAATAACTTGGCTTCATATGCCATCATCAACAAGTATGGCTTCATTGAAACACCATATCGTCGTGTTTCATGGGATACTCACAAAGTAACCGATAAAATCGATTACTTGACTGCTGACGAAGAAGATAACTACGTTGTTGCCCAAGCTAATACACCATTGAACGATGATGGTTCATTCGTTGACAACACGATCTTGGCTCGTAGCAAGGATGATAACATCGAAACAACTCCTGAAAAAGTCGATTACATGGACGTTTCTCCTAAACAAGTAGTTTCTGTAGCTACTGCATGTATTCCTTTCTTGGAAAACGATGACTCCAACCGTGCTTTGATGGGTGCCAACATGCAACGTCAAGCTGTTCCTTTGATCAATCCACATGCACCATTAGTTGGTACTGGTATGGAATATATTGCTGCTCATGATTCTGGTGCTGCATTGTTAGCTGAACACGCTGGTACAGTTGAATATGTTGATGCTAAGAAAGTTACGGTCAAACGTGACGAAGATGGCACAATTGATGATTACAAGATCACTAAGTTCCGTCGTTCAAATAATGGTAAGAGTTACAACCAAAAACCTATCGTTCGTAAGGATGAAAAGGTTAAGAAGGGTGATATTATCGCCGATGGTCCTGCTATGGAAAACGGTGAATTAGCTCTTGGTCAAAACCCATTGATTGCCTTTATGACATGGAACATGTACAACTACGAAGATGCGATCGTACTTTCAGAAAAATTAGTGCGTGAAGATGCTTATACTTCAGTTCATATTGAAGAATACGAATCAGAAGCACGTGATACAAAACTTGGACCTGAAGAAATCACACGTGAAATTCCTAACGTTGGTGAAGATTCATTGAAGGATCTTGACGAATTCGGAATTATCAGAATTGGTGCTGAAGTCCGTGATGGCGATATCTTAGTTGGTAAAGTTACTCCTAAAGGTGTGACTGAATTATCAGCCGAAGAAAGATTGCTTCATGCTATCTTTGGTGAAAAAGCTCGTGAAGTTCGTGATACTTCACTTCGTGTACCACATGGTGGTGGCGGTATTATCCAAGATGTTAAGGTCTTCACTCGTGAAGCCGGTGACGAACTTGATCCTGGTGTTAACATGTTAGTTCGTGTTTACATTGCTCAAAAGCGTAAGATTCAAGTTGGTGACAAGATGTCTGGTCGTCACGGTAACAAGGGTACTGTTTCAATCGTTGTTCCTGAGGAAGATATGCCTTACATGCCAGATGGTACTCCAGTAGATATCCTCTTGAACCCAATGGGTGTTCCATCACGTATGAATATCGGACAAGTTCTTGATCTTCACTTAGGTATGGCTGCTAGAAAACTTGGCATCCATGTTGCTACACCTGTTTTCGACGGTGTAAGTGATGACGAACTTTGGGACATCGTTAAAGAAGCTGATATGGATTCTGATGGTAAGTCGATCCTTTATGATGGACGTACTGGTGAACCATTCAAGAACCGTGTTGCCGTTGGTGTCATGTACTACTTGAAACTAGCCCACATGGTTGATGATAAGATTCATGCTCGTTCAATCGGACCTTACTCACTAGTTACTCAACAACCACTTGGTGGTAAAGCACAATTTGGTGGTCAGAGATTTGGTGAAATGGAAGTTTGGGCCCTTGAAGCTTACGGTGCTGCTTATACACTTCAAGAAATCTTGACTTACAAGTCTGATGATGTTGTTGGACGTGTTAAGACATACGAAGCTATCGTTAAGGGTGAAAGTATTCCTAAGCCTGGTGTTCCTGAATCATTCCGTGTTCTTGTCAAAGAACTACAAGCTCTAGGACTAGACATGAAAGTCTTAGATTCACATAAGAAAGAAATCGAACTTAGAGATATGGATGACGATGAAGACACTGTTTCAATCGACGCCTTATCTAAGTTTGCTAAACAACAAGAACAAAAACGTGCTGAAGAGGAAGCTAAGAAGCTTGAAGACTCAAAAGATTCAGCTGAATCAACTAGTACAAAATCAGAAAACTAGTCAAAACTTTAGGGAGGTTACCTTTTGATAGACGTTAATAAATTCGAAAGTATGCAAATTGGTTTAGCATCTCCGGACAAGATTCGTAGTTGGTCTTATGGAGAAGTTAAAAAACCAGAAACTATCAACTACCGTACTTTGAAACCAGAAAAAGATGGTCTATTCGATGAAAGAATTTTCGGACCAACTAAAGACTGGGAATGTGCCTGTGGTAAATACAAACGTATCCGTTATAAGGGTATTGTCTGTGACCGCTGTGGTGTTGAAGTTACTCGTTCAAAGGTTCGTCGTGAACGTATGGCTCACATCGAATTAGCTGCCCCAGTATCACACATCTGGTACTTCAAGGGTATCCCATCACGTATGGGACTTGTTTTGGACATGAGTCCAAGAAACTTGGAAGAAGTAATCTACTTTGCATCATATGTAGTTATCGACCCAGGTGAAACAGATCTAGAAAAGAAACAACTTTTAACTGAAACAGAATATCGTAAGAAACGTGAAGAATTTGGCAACAAGTTCGTTGCTAAGATGGGTGCTGAAGGTATCCGTGATTTACTTAGCCAAGTTGATATGGATTCTGAAGTTAAAGAACTTCGTGATGAATTAAAGAGTGCTCAAGGTCAAAAACGTACTCGTGCTATCAGACGTTTGGACATTTTAAGTGCTTTCCAAAAATCAGGCAATAAACCAGAATGGATGGTAATGGAAGCAATTCCTGTTATCCCACCTGATTTACGTCCTATGGTTCAACTAGAAGGTGGCCGTTTCGCTACTTCTGACTTGAACGATTTGTACCGTCGTGTTATTAACAGAAATAACCGTTTGAAGAGATTGTTGGATCTTCATGCTCCTAACATCATCGTTCAAAACGAAAAACGTATGTTGCAAGAAGCCGTTGATGCTTTGATCGATAATGGTCGTCGTGGCCGTCCCGTTACTGGACCTGGTAACCGTCCATTGAAGTCACTTTCACATATGTTGAAAGGTAAGCAAGGACGTTTCCGTCAAAACTTACTTGGTAAACGTGTTGATTATTCAGGACGTTCAGTTATTGATGTTGGTCCTACATTGAAGTTCTATCAATGTGGTCTTCCACGTGAAATGGCTTTGGAATTATTCAAACCATTCGTTATGCATGAACTTGTTAAGCGTGAAATTGCTTCTAACGTTAAAAATGCTAGAAGAAAGATCGATCGTCAAGATGATGACATTTGGGATGTACTAGAAGACGTTATCAAAGAACGTCCAGTATTACTTAACCGTGCCCCTACACTTCACAGACTTGGTATTCAAGCTTTTGAACCTGTCTTGGTTGAAGGTAAGTCAATGCGTTTGCACCCACTTGCTTGTGAAGCTTACAATGCCGATTTCGATGGGGATCAGATGGCTATCCACGTTCCTCTATCAGATGAAGCTCAAGCCGAAGCTCGTATGTTGATGCTTGCTGCTCACCATATTCTTGCTCCTAAAGATGGTAAGCCTATCGTTACACCTTCACAGGATGTCGTTTTAGGTAACTACTATCTAACAATTGAAACAAGACATATGACTGGTGAAGGTAAGATCTTCAAGGATTCAAACGAAGTTCAAACTGCTTTATTGAATGGTGATGTTCACTATCACACAAGAATTGGTATCGCAGTTAACTCAATGCCAAACAAGCCATTCAAGGATGATCAAAGAGATAAGGTTATGATTACTTCAGTTGGTAAAGTAATCTTTAACGAAATTCTTCC
Organism: Companilactobacillus sp. FL22-3; assembly: GCF_054881455.1. Taxonomy (NCBI): domain Bacteria; kingdom Bacillati; phylum Bacillota; class Bacilli; order Lactobacillales; family Lactobacillaceae; genus Companilactobacillus; species Companilactobacillus sp. FL22-3. Next base: position 44,787 of record NZ_JBTYYZ010000010.1, read on the forward strand.
TGAAGATTTCCCATATTTGAATGAACCAACTGATGAAAACTTGATGCATGGCGTTCCAGACAAATACTTCCTTGGCAAAGGTGAAGATATTAAGGCTCGTCTCGATGAAATGGATCTAATCGACCCATTGAAGAGTGGCTACTTATCAGATATCATTGCTCAAGTATTCAAGATCTACCGTGTTCAAAGAACTTCATCACTACTTGATGATATGAAGGAATTAGGTTATACAATTTGTACATTGTCTGGTTTGACAGTCGGTGTGACAGATGTTCCTAACTTGACTCAAAAACCTGAAATCATCGAAAAAGCCCACAAACAAGTTGCTTCAATTTCTAAGCAATTCCGTCGTGGACTTATCACCGATTCAGAACGTCATGACCGTGTTATCAGTGTTTGGAATGATACAAAGGATGAGATCCAACAATTGTTGATCGACTCATTTGATCCTACTAACCCTATTTCAATGATGTCTGACTCCGGTGCCCGTGGTAACATCTCAAACTTTACTCAGCTAGCAGGTATGCGTGGACTTATGGCTGCCCCTAACGGTGGTATGATGGAAATCCCTGTTATTTCTAACTTCCGTGAAGGACTATCAGTTATGGAAATGTTCATGTCAACCCACGGTGCCCGTAAAGGTATGACTGATACGGCTTTGAAGACAGCTAACTCTGGTTACTTGACTCGTCGTTTGGTTGATGTTGCGCAAGATGTTATTGTTCGTGAAGAAGATTGTGGTACTGATCGTGGACTTGTTGTAAGTTCAATCATGGAAGGTACCGATATGATCGAACCATTGTATGATCGACTAGTTGGTCGTTATACACAAAAGACAGTTAAAGATCCAAAGACTGGCGAAGTTATCGTACCTCGTGGTGTCTTGATGGATGAAACAATTGCTCAAAAGGTTGTTGACGCTGGTGTTACTCACGTGACAATTCGTTCAGCATTCACATGTGATACTAAGCATGGTGTATGTAAGAAGTGTTACGGTCGTAACCTTGCTACTGGTGAAGAAGTTGAAATTGGTGAAGCAGTTGGTACTGTTGCTGCTCAATCAATCGGTGAACCAGGTACACAATTGACAATGAGAAACTTCCATACCGGTGGTGTTGCTGGTGGTGACGATATTACTCAAGGACTTCCTCGTGTTCAAGAAATCGTTGAAGCTAGAAATCCTAAAGGTCTTGCCGTTATTTCAGAAGTTGATGGTACAGTTACATCAATCGATGAAAACCCAGCAGAACACACTAAGGAAATTACAGTTGAAGGTGACATTGATACTAGATCTTACAATGTTCCTTACACATCAAGTGTTGCGGTTGCCGAAGGTGATCACGTTAAACGTGGTGGTAAGTTAACACAAGGTTCAATCGATCCTAAGGAATTGATCAAAGTTACAAACGTTCTACATACAGAAAACTACTTGCTTGCTGAAGTTCAAAAAGTTTACCGTATGCAGGGTGTTGATATCTCTGATAAGCACTTTGAGGTTATGATCAGACAAATGCTTAGAAAGATCCGTATTCTTGATCCTGGTGATACAGATGTCTTGCCTGGTCAATTGATGGATATTTCTCAATTTACTGACCATAACCGTGAAACATTGTTCAATGGTGATGTACCAGCAACTGGTCGTCCAGTTCTACTTGGTATCACTAAGGCTTCTCTTGAAACTAACAGTTTCTTGTCAGCCGCTTCCTTCCAGGAAACAACTCGAGTTCTTACTGACGCTTCAATTCGTGGTAAGAATGATCCACTTCTTGGACTTAAGGAAAATGTTATTATTGGTAAACTTATCCCTGCTGGTACTGGTATGGCTAAGTACAACCACATGGAACCAAAGAAAGTTGGTCCTATGGCAGATAACTCCTTGAACGGTGCCTACACAATTTCTGACATTGAAGCTCAAATGAAAGCTGAAGATGCAGCTAAAGAAGAAAAACACTAATTGTTATTAAAAAGACAGCCTTTGGGCTGTCTTTTTTTGTATACTAGTAGTGATAGAATCTAGAAAAACTTTTTGGAGGTTAAAATTTTGCAGAAACAAGAATTAGCTTATCAAAATACGAAGTTTAATTTAGATACGTATTGGGTCGATCCTGTAGCTGACTTTGGGACACCAGCTAAGCGTCCTTTAGCAATTATTTGTCCTGGAGGGGCTTTTAAATTCATTACTGATCGTGAAGCACAGCCAATTGCCTTTAAATTCAATTCGATAGGTATGCACGCCTTAGTTTTGAACTATCAACTTGCCGACGATGAACACAGCGTTTATCCCTTGGCCTTGCAAGAATTAGCAACGACTTTAAACTGGTTGAAGACACAAGATGAAGCCCATCACATTGATTTTGAGAAAGTCATTTTGATAGGATTTTCAGCTGGTAGTCATATCGTGGCTAACTTCAATTCACTAATGATGGATCCAGATCAGAGTCCAAAGATTTACCCTGAGGGTTTAAAGGTAACGCCAGCAGCAAATGTGCTCTGTTATCCTGTGATCGATATGACCCTGGGTTGGCCAACCGATGAGGAATGGTCCATGAAAGTTGCACCAGATATTTATTACTGGCAAGCTCAAGAGCATCTAAGCAAGAACAGCAAACCAACTTTCATTTGGCAAACAGTCACTGATACTACAGTTCCCGTGATGAATTCGATCGTATATGCGCAAAAACTAGATTTGTTGAACGTTCCATTTGAATTACACTTATTTGGTTCTGGTGCGCATGGTTTATCATTGGCAAATTATGTTACTCAAAATCCTGGTAATGAGGCAAATCTCAACCAATTCGATACAAAGTGGTGGGAATTGTGCGTAAATTGGCTTAAATTACAAAATATTATTCCTAAGCAATAAATAAAGAGATCAGATAGACGATACCTGTTGAATAACTGAGATAGGGGATGAATCTAAATGATCTTTTTTTATGCACTAAATAGGCGGTTAAACAGATCAAGCAAGCTAAAGTGATGATCCAAAGTGTTGAAAACCAGCCTAAGATCAAGCCTAATAGAGCGATAACTTCAATGTCACCTAAACCAAATTCGTACTTGCGACTGAATAGTAGTAGAGATAAGTAAAATATCAGTCCAATCAGTGGATGGAATTGGTGCCAGAATAAGGTAGGAATGACGATTACATAAGTCATCGGATAGACATAGCCAAAAAAGGCATCGCAAAATCCTAAGAGAATCAACAATAAAAACAACGGTATTAGGGCAAAGTCGTTGCAGTTAATCAAAGTTAAGAATATTGATCCACCAATAAATTCATTAACCGGATTTAAAAAACTAATTTGATTTTTGCAGTGGGAGCATTTACCATAAACAATGAAATAACCTATTATAGGTATAATTTCAAACCATCGTAAAATCCTATCACAATAGTCGCAATGTGAGCGTCTAGTCAGGCTCAAATGCGGGTAATCATGAGCAACAACTTTTAGAAAGGAGATAATGCAAGCTCCTAACATGAAAATAATTAAGTATAAAAAGTATTTCATTTTTTTCACCTCGTTTAAAATTACGAAGTCTTGTGGATAACTTTTTAGAAATGTTGCATTGACATGGCTTTTTTTAGATGGTATTCTATTAGACGTGCTTTTATTGGCAGCAATATTAGTTTGTTTATTAAATATAAAGCTCATAACGTACGCCACTCATGTGGTTTATTATTTTACAAAATTATGAACCACCTGGATGTGTGTACTTAAATTTTTAGGAGGAACTTTGAATGCCTACAATTAATCAATTAGTTCGCAAAGGCCGTAAGTCACAAACTTCTAAGTCCGATGCTCCTGCATTGAACTACGGCTACAATAGTATGAAGAAAGTTGCCACAAAGAACCCAGCTCCACAAAAACGTGGTGTTGCAACTCGTGTCGGTACAATGACACCTAAGAAACCTAACTCTGCCCTACGTAAGTATGCCCGTGTTAGATTATCAAACCTTATTGAAGTAACAGCATATATCCCTGGTATTGGCCACAACTTGCAAGAGCATAGTGTTGTTCTCGTCCGTGGTGGACGTGTAAAGGATCTACCTGGTGTTCGTTATCACGTTGTTCGTGGTGCCTTAGATACAGCCGGTGTTGATGGACGTATGCAAAGTCGTTCAAAATATGGTGCTAAGAGACCTAAGAAATAACAACCAATTATTAATATCTTAAAGAAATAATGTAATAACGGAGGAATTTAATATGCGTAAAGGTAGAGCTCCAAAACGTGATGTTTTGCCAGACCCAATGTACAACTCAAAGCTAGTAACTCGCTTGATCAACCACTTAATGTATGATGGTAAAAGAGGTACTGCTTCAACAATTCTATATCGTGCATTCGATATTATTAAGGATAAGACAGGTAACGAACCATTGGACGTGTTTGAAGAAGCAATGAACAATGTTATGCCTGTACTTGAAGTTAAGGCTCGCCGTATCGGTGGTTCTAACTATCAAATTCCTATCGAAGTACGTCCAGATCGTCGTACTACTTTAGGTCTTCGTTGGATCACAAGCTATGCTCGTCTACGTGGTGAACATACAATGGACCAACGTCTTGCAAATGAAATTATGGATGCAGCTAACAATACTGGTGCTGCTGTTAAGAAACGTGAAGATACACATAAGATGGCCGATGCTAACCGTGCATTCGCTCACTATCGTTGGTAGGATCTAGTTGTTAAACTAGTTAATTTGAGAGGAGAAACAATTTTTCATGGCTAATAAACGTGAATTTCCACTAGAAGAAACCAGAAATATTGGTATCATGGCCCATATCGATGCCGGTAAAACTACAACTACTGAACGTATTTTGTACTATACTGGTAAGATCCACAAAATTGGTGAAACACATGATGGTGCTTCACAAATGGACTGGATGGCCCAAGAACAAGAACGTGGTATTACTATTACATCAGCTGCTACAACTGCTGAATGGAAAGGTAACCGTATCAACATCATCGATACTCCAGGACACGTTGACTTCACAATCGAAGTTGAACGTTCACTACGTGTGCTAGATGGTGCTATTACAGTTCTTGATGCTCAATCAGGTGTTGAACCACAAACTGAAAATGTTTGGCGTCAAGCTTCAACATATGGTGTTCCACGTATTGTTTTTGTTAACAAAATGGATAAAATCGGTGCTAACTTCGACTACTCAGTTGACACACTTCACGAAAGACTTCAAGCTAATGCGCATGCTGTTCAAATGCCTATTGGTGCTGAAGACCAATTCGAAGGTGTTATCGACTTGATCGAAATGAAAGCCGACCTTTATGATGAAGATGAATTAGGTACAAAGTGGGATACAGTTGATGTTCCTGAAGAATACCGTGCTGAAGCAGAAAAGAAACGTTCTGAATTGATCGAAGCTGTTGCTGATGTTGATGACGACATCATGGAAAAATATCTTGGCGGAGAAGAAATCAGCAATGATGAAATCCGTGCAGCTATTCGTAAAGCAACAATCAATTTGAAATTCTTCCCAGTTCTTGCTGGTTCTGCTTTCAAGAACAAAGGTGTTCAAATGTTGATGGATGCGGTTGTTGATTACCTACCATCACCACTTGACGTACGTCCTTATAAAGCTACAGATCCTAAGGATGACTCAGAAGTTGAACTTATGGCTGATGATAGCAAACCATTTGCTGGTCTAGCATTTAAGATCGCTACTGACCCATTCGTTGGACGTCTAACATACATTCGTGTATATAGAGGTTCACTAGAATCAGGTTCTTATGTCTTGAACTCAACAAAAGACAAACGTGAACGTGTTGGTCGTTTGCTACAAATGCATTCTAACCACCGTAAGGAAATCCCAGAAGTATTCTCAGGTGATATCGCTGCTGTTATCGGTTTGAAGAACACTACAACTGGTGATTCTCTAACAGATCCTTCAGATCCATTGATTCTTGAATCATTGGATATTCCAGATCCAGTTATCCAAGTTTCTATCGAACCTAACTCAAAGGAAGATAGAGATAAGATGGATATTGCTATCCAAAAACTATCTGAAGAAGATCCTACTTTCCAAGCTGAAACAAATCCTGAAACTGGTGAAACTCTTATCGCCGGAATGGGTGAATTGCACTTGGATATCATGGTTGACCGTATGAAACGTGAATTCAACGTTGCATGTAAGGTTGGTGAACCTCAAGTTGCTTACCGTGAAACATTTACACAACAAACAAGTGCTCAAGGTAAGTTCGTTCGTCAATCAGGTGGTAAAGGTCAATATGGTGATGTTTGGGTTGAATTTACACCTAATGAAGAAGGTAAAGGCTTCGAATTCGAAGACGCTATCGTCGGTGGTGTTGTTCCTCGTGAATACATTCCATCAGTTGAACAAGGTTTGAAGGAAGCTATGGAAAACGGTGTTCTTGCCGGTTATCCATTGATCGATGTTAAGGCTAAGTTGTATGATGGTTCATACCACGAAGTCGATTCATCTGAAGCAGCCTTCAAGATTGCCGCTTCAATGGCTCTACGTAATGCTGCTAAGACTGCTGGTGCTGTAATTCTTGAACCTATTATGAAGGTTGAAATTGTTACACCAGAAGATTACTTAGGTGATGTTATGGGACAAGTTACTGCTCGTCGTGGACGTGTTGAAGGTATGGAAGCACGTGGTAATGCACAACTTATCAATGCTTTCGTTCCACTTGCAGAAATGTTTGGTTACGCTACAACACTTCGTTCAGCAACACAAGGTCGTGGTACATTTACAATGACAATGGATCACTACGAAAAGGTTCCTAAGTCAATTCAAGCTGACATTATTAAGAAAAACGGTGGTAACCCTGAAGAATAGATCTTTAGAGTGAAACTAAAAAAGAGTTAGGGACATAACTCCTAATTCAAAGTAAAAAGCAATTGATAAATTCCTATATTTGGAATTTTCAATTGCTTTTTTTAGTTTCATTCAAACAACCAAACAATTTGGCAATCTTTGCCATGGTATTTTAATACCAATCCTATTATATTTTCACTTAATGTTACCGATGTAAATGCTGCACCGTACTATCTATATGGTAGTAATTTGAAAAATTCTAATGGTATTACGTATCAAAAATTTTGGTTAACAGATAATATCACCGCACGACAAAGACAAAATATTAACAATGCGATGTATAGATTGAATACTTCAGAAGGATGTAATACTGTAACACCGATGAACGTAAATTATACGACAAATAAGAATTAAAGTATTATGGATTTTTCATATTCTAAATTCTGGTATGATAGGAGTATGTCAAGAACCAGAGAAGCAACTTTTGTACATGAAATTGGACACGCCGTTAGATTAGCACATAATAATTTAACATCTGAAATGATCATGAAATCAAATATTCTGGAAGTTAAAAAAGCGGGACCATATCTTGGAGATTTGCAAGGAGTAAATGCTCTTTATTAGGATTTTGAGAATGGGAGAATTTTAAAATGAAAAGGCGAATGCTATTGTATCCATTGCAGTTATCTTTGGTTTTATTAGTATCTTGTGGAAAATTAGATCAGTCATATGGTGTAAGTCTAAAAGATAACAAGGCTGTACATTTACAAAAGATTTCTTTTATTGAAAATGAGAAGGCAAATAAAAATATTTGGGAGAATAAGATTAAAATTATAATCCGTGGAGTAACTGTTACCGTAAAAGATTTGTATGCGGGAATAGAAGAAAGAACCATAGCTGGTGAAAAGGTATTAGTTGATAAATTGAATTTAATGACAAGTGAGATTAATTATGAAATATAAAAAAATTAATAGCGTAGTAACATACTTAATAATGACTCTTTGCCTGATGTCTATTAGTGCGTGTTCAACTCAATCTCAGAAATTGTCAAATACGAAAGAACAATCTTCTTTTGAAACTGAAATTAAGACTAATAAAAAGAAATGGAATAATAAGATTAAAAATATACCAGTAGTAAAATATCCTAAAATAAGTTCAACCACTGAAACAATAGAAGACGATCATGAGAACTTTAGCTTACAATTAGTTGAAGGCTTGAAAGATAGTAAACTGAATGAGGCTTCATTTTTTAAAGAGAATACAGTGATTAATGCTACGATTGTTAACTATAAAGAAATGAAAGATAAGGTTATAGGTCCGACTACTGAAGTAACTATATTTGTGAACAAAGTTCTCAGTGGAAGTAAATCATTGAAAGGGCGTACAATAAAAACCGAATTTGGTGGTGGACTGACAAAAGTGCAGTATTTATATACTGATGTTGAAGGAAATTATTATGGCAAGGATTATGGCTATAATAATCCAGACACAAAAGTTTTCGTTAACGATCCCGGTTTCCCTATGCCAAAAATTGGAAGTAAAATAGTAACACAAGTTGAAAATTTTTCGAATGTTAGTAGGGGAAAACGGCAGGATTATGAGACTAAATATAAATTAACTTCTAAAAATTTTTATCCTATTAAAGATCCCTATATTCTGTTTTGGATTAAGAAAGGAAATAAATATCAATTAAATAATCCAGGCTTTGTGAATATTCAAAATGATGAAATAGAGAAAATTACAAGTAAAATCAATAAACTGCTTCACAGTTAATAGGGGAAGATACACAGATTTTTTATTATTTAATCTTTAAATATTAAGAAGTACCAATTCAAAACCAGCGCAAACCCCAAATAGCAACTGAAGACGACAAACTAAACCAACCATCCTTAAAAAACGCGAACCAAGAAATCGATAAAAATAAATAAGAGTTAGGGACATAACTCCCAATTCGAAGTAAAAAAAGCAATTGAAAATTCCAAATAGTGGAATTTATCAATTGCTTTTTGTTAAATTTTGTCCCAAAACCTTTTTTACCCAAAATTGAATCGATTTCTTCTATTATAAACAGATATTAATAATCCAATAGCAATTAAGATGAATAATATTGTTTCAACAATTGTAAAGATACTGTCTATTACCGTTACTTTACCAGTCATCGTTACTCCGGAAACACTGAATACCAAGGTATCTAATAAGGTGTGAAAAATTACTATTATATAGAAGAGTTTAGTGTATAAGTAGATGCCACACATTAACAATCCCATTCCAAAAGCAAAGATTACTTGATTGAGAGTGTTAGCCAGGTTTTGACCTGCAGCCAGATTGGTCAAATGCAATAGGCCGAAGCAGAGACTGCTAATACCTGCCGCATAGAAAATTTGGTAACGGTGATTACGAAAGGCTCTCAATAAGATCGTTAGGAAGACATATCGGAAAAGTAATTCCTCAGCTATACCTGCTTCAAGCCCTGTTAAAATATTTTGAGGCTTAAAGGTGACATGTGAGAAATTAAAGGTGAAAAATGACTTTAAGAAAGAGCCGCTACCACCAAAAGCGTTCCATATTACGAACCAAATGCAAAAGATCAACAATAGCAAGAGGATTTTCCAATTGGCTTCTTTAGTGAGTCTCATCGAAGGTCCGGGATAACTCCAATGCTTCATGATGACTAAAGTTAACAGTAGGAAAATTATTGCACCCATGAAAGCTGAGTCGTTCAATAAGATGACAAAATGGTTCAATGAAAGAATCGTTCCATCGATCACCCCGTCAGTCGTACCCATGGCAACAACTTCAAAGATGAATAACATGCTCAATAGTTGTAGCCAAGTGTTTTGTATCCGACCGAAGAAAACAATCGTGTAAGGAATGTACATCACTAGCAAAGAGACTAGGAATAGTGCAATCGAACTGGGTAAGTTCCAATTATATAAACGCATCGTCACGCCAATGAGATAATAGTATGATTGAGCGATGATATACACTTGGAAGAATAATTGAAAAAGAAAATTCGTGCGGTCAATGATTCGTTGAGGATTCGGTTTAAGATAAAGTGCTAATAAATTCAAACCGATCGGTAAGAATAATAACAGGTTCTTAGTAACCGCACTGTAGCTGAAAATAATCAGAGCATTTAAAATCACTTGAACTTTAAATAGACGAAAATAAATTTTGTCTTTATTATTTTGAGCAAACCTGTTATTATAACTAAATTCGAGATTATTCAAATTACACCTCCATAGACTCTTTTTAGAGTATAGATGAAAATTCTTTTTTAAGAAAGCGACTTACATTTAAAAAAATGCTTGATTTCACCTTGAAAATGTGGAGTTCATCGTGTAATATTATAAGAGTGCTTATTTCGGTTAGAAGTATGTACCAAAGAGGTATTGAAAAAATATCGACGGCTTAGAAGTGAGAGGTTGCGACACACCCGGCCGCTTTGCCACGGCAGGGCTGGCGGATATTTTCACGGAGCCGGTCATCTTGAAAGAGACAAAAAGGAGGTAACCCCATGGCAAGTCAAAAAATTCGCATTCGTTTGAAGGCTTATGAACATCGTATTCTAGATCAATCAGCTGACAAAATTGTGGAAACAGCAAAGAGAACTGGAGCTCAAATTTCAGGTCCAATTCCATTGCCTACAGAACGTTCACTATATACAGTGTTAGCTTCACCACATAAGCATAAGGATTCTAGAGAGCAATTCGAAATGCGTACACATAAAAGACTTATCGACGTTGTTAACCCAACAAAGAAGACGGTTGATTCACTTATGAAGTTGGATCTACCATCAGGTGTTGACATTGAAATTAAATTATAATTATTAAAAAAATAAATTATTGGAGGTGCAAACATGGCCAGAAAAGGAATTCTTGGTAAAAAAGTCGGAATGACTCAAATTTTCACTGACAACGGTGAACTTGTTCCCGTAACAGTTGTTGAAGCAACACCAAACGTTGTTATGCAACTTAAGACAGTTGAAAATGATGGTTATGAGGCCGTTCAACTAGGTTTTGAAGACAGACGTGAAGTTCTATCAAACAAACCTGCCAAAGGTCATGCAGAAAAGGCAAATACAACTCCTAAGCACTACATTCGCGAATTCCGCGATGTTGAAATGGGAGACTACGAATTAGGTGGCAACGTTACAGTTGATACATTTAATTCTGGTGATATTGTCGACGTTACAGGTACAACAAAGGGACACGGAATGCAAGGTAACATCAAGCGTTTTGGTCAAGCTAGAGGTCCAGAAACTCACGGTTCTAGATATCACCGTGTTGCTGGTTCAATGGGTGCCATCATCAACCGTGTATTCAAAGGTAAGATGCTTCCAGGTGTTATGGGTAACAACCGTGTTACTACACAAAACCTTGAAATCATCAAAGTTGATGCTGAACGTAATGCAATCATGATTAAGGGAAATGTTCCCGGTGCTAACAAATCATTAGTTAAAATTCAAACAGCTATTAAAGCTAATCAAAAATAGGAAGGAGGAAATGAGTTATGACAAAAATCACAGCTTACAAAGATAACGGTGCTGAGAACGGTGCTGTTGAAGTAAAAGATGCAATCTTTGGTATCGAACCAAACGATAGTGTTGTTACAGATGCAGTCATCATGCAACGTGCATCAATGAGACAAGGTACTCATGATGTTAAGAACCGTTCCGAAGTACGTGGTGGTGGTAGAAAACCATGGCGTCAAAAGGGTACAGGACGTGCTCGTCAAGGTTCAATTAGATCACCTCAATGGGTAGGTGGTGGTGTCGTATTCGGCCCTACACCAAGATCTTATGCATATCACCTTCCTAAGAAGGTTAGCCGTTTGGCATTGAAGTCTGTACTTTCACAAAAGGCTGCTGACAGTAACCTAATCGTTATTGACTCAATTTCATACGACAAGCCAAGTACAAAAGCTTTTGCACAATTACTAAATACAGTAGGTGCTGACAACAAAGCTCTTGTAGTTGTTGAAGATGGCAACGACAACGTTGCTTTATCAGCAAGAAACATTGATAAGGTTAAGGTTGTTGCACCAGAAGGTGTTAACGTTCTTGACGTTATTAACGCTAACAAGTTAGTTGTTACAAAAGCAGCACTTTCTAAAATTGAGGAGGTGCTTGGATAATGAATGCAAGAGACGTAATTATTCGCCCCGTTGTTACTGAAAGCTCAATGGATGCTATGAGCGACAAGAAATATACTTTTGATGTTGCCTTAGATGCTAACAAAGTTCTTGTTAGACAAGCTATTGAAGAAATTTTCGGTGTTAAAGTTAAACAAGTAAATATTATGAATGTTTCAGGTAAGAAGAAACGCCAAGGCCGTTATGTTGGTTTCACAGCAAAACGTCGTAAGGCTATCATCACTCTTACAGCAGATTCAGACGAAATTAAGATTTTCGACGAAGAATAAATAAGGAGGTCCAATAATGGCGATTATCAAGTATAAACCAACCACAAACGGTCGTCGTAATATGACAGGTTCTGACTTTTCTGAGATCACTAAGACAACTCCTGAAAAGACACTTCTAGAATCACAAAGCCATACTGCTGGTCGTAACTCATACGGTCATATTACAGTTCGTCACCGTGGTGGTGGACACAAACAAAAATACCGTGTTATTGATTTCAAACGTATCAAAGACGGTGTCAAAGCTACAGTTAAGGCAATCGAATACGATCCTAACCGTACAGCAAATATTGCACTTATTCACTATTCAGATGGTGTTAAATCATACATCTTAGCTCCTAAAGGTCTTGAAGTAGGGCAAGTTATTCAATCTGGTAAAGAAGCTGATATCAAACCAGGTAACGCACTTGTACTTGCTGACATTCCTGTTGGTACTACAATCCATAACGTTGAATTGAAACCTGGTAAGGGTGGTCAAATCGGCCGTTCAGCTGGTACATCAATCCAATTGCTAGGTAGAGATGGAAAGTACTCAATCTTACGTTTACCTTCTGGTGAAGTTCGCTTGGTTCTTTCAACTTGCCGTGCAACTGTTGGTTCAATCGGTAATGAACAACATGAACTTATTAAGATTGGTAAAGCTGGTCGTAAGCGCTGGTTAGGTATGAGACCTACAGTTCGTGGATCAGTTATGAACCCTAACGATCACCCACACGGTGGTGGTGAAGGTAAAGCTCCTATCGGTCATCCATCTCCTATGTCACCATGGGGTAAGAAGACTCTTGGTAAGAAAACTCGTTCAACTCATGCCAAATCTGAAAAGCTTATCGTTCGTCATAGAAAAGGTAAGTAGACTATTCATTAGAATAATATAAGGAGGACATAAGATGAGTCGCAGTTTAAAAAAAGGACCATTCGCAGATGCACACCTTCTAAAGAAGATCGATGCACAAGCAGATTCTGACAAAAAGTCAGTTATCAAGACATGGTCAAGACGTTCAACAATTTTTCCTAGTTTCGTAGGATATACAATCGCAGTTCATGATGGACGTAAGCATGTTCCAGTTTATATCCAAGAAGATATGGTTGGACACAAGTTAGGTGAATTCGTACCTACACGTACATTCCATGGTCACGCAACAGATGACAAGAAGACAAAGAAATAAGAAGGGAGACTTAAATGATGGCAGAACAAGAAATTACATCTGCAACAGCTAGAGTTACAAACGTGCGTATTGCACCTCGTAAGGCTCGCCTTGTTATTGATCTAATCAGAGGCAAGCAAGCTGCTGAGGCACTTGCAATTTTGCAATTCACACCTAGAGCAGGCTCTCCAATTATTGCTAAAGCTCTTAAGTCAGCAATTGCAAACGCAGAACACAACTTTGATTTAGATGCACAAAACCTCTTCGTTAGCGAAGCATTCGTAGACGAAGGACCAACTCTAAAACGTTTCCGTCCTAGAGCAAAGGGTTCAGCATCACCAATTAACAAGAGAACAAGTCACATTACAGTCGTTGTAAGTGAAAAAGAATAGTATAGGAGGTAACTTTTAGTGGGTCAAAAGATTAATCCAGTCGGATTCCGTGTCGGTGTTATCCGTGACTGGGATGCCAAATGGTATGCAAACAATAAAGACTTTTCAACATTTTTACATGAAGACCTTAAGATTCGTAAGTATATTGAAGACAAACTTTCAAATGCTTCTGTCTCAAGAATCGAAATCGAACGTACTGCTAAGAACGTTACTGTTTCAATTCACACTGCTAAACCAGGTATGGTTATCGGTAAAGGTGGTTCTGAAGTTGAAAAATTACGTAATGAACTAAATAACTTAACTAACAGAAACATTCACATCAACATCATCGAAATCAAGAAACCTGATTTAGATGCAAAACTTGTTGGTGAAAGCATCGCCCGTCAACTTGAAGCTCGTATTGCTTTCAGACGTGCACAACGTCAAGCAGTTCAACGCTCAAGACGTGCAGGTGCTAAGGGTATCAAGGTACAAATTTCTGGTCGTTTGAACGGTGCTGATATGGCTCGTCGTGAATGGCATACAGAAGGAACTGTTCCTTTGCACACATTACGTGCTGATATCGATTATGCTTGGGTTGAAGCAAAGACAACATACGGTAATTTAGGTGTTAAAACTTGGATCTATCGTGGTGAAGTTCTTCCTGCTAAACCACAACATAACGACGAAACAAAAAATGAAGGGAAAGGAGAATAATCTATGCTAGTACCAAAACGTGTAAAACACCGTCGTGAATTCCGTGGCAAGATGCGCGGAGAAGCTAAAGGTGGCAAAGAAGTTACATTTGGTGAATATGGTTTGAGAGCACTTGACTCAAGCTGGATCACAAATAGACAAATTGAAGCAGCCCGTGTTGCTATGACTCGTTACATGAAGCGTGGTGGTAAGGTTTGGATTAAAATCTTCCCTCATAAATCATACACTGCTAAGGGTGTAGGTGTTCGTATGGGTAATGGTAAAGGTGCTCCAGCTGGTTGGGTAGCTCCAGTTAAACGTCAAAAGATTTTGTTTGAAATCGGTGGTGTTTCTGAAGAAGTTGCTCGCGAAGCTTTGAGACTTGCATCACACAAACTACCTGTTAGAACTAAGTTTGTAAAACGTGAGGAAGTAGGTGGCGCTGATGAAGGCTAGTGAAATCAAAGAGCTAACTGCTGCTCAATTGCAAGACAAAGTTAAAGAATATAAAGAAGAACTATTCAACTTGCGTTTCCAACAAGCTACAGGCCAATTGGAAAACACAGCTCGTCTAAAGGCTGTAAGAAAGAACATTGCAAGATTAAGAACAGCTCAAAACCAAAAGAATAACGAAAAATAATAAACAGGAAGGGGACATCAAGTTGAGCGAAACACAAGAAACTCGTAACCGTCGTAAGGTATATCAAGGACGCGTTGTTTCAGACAAGATGGATCAAACAATCGTTGTAGTTGTTGAAACTACTAAACAACATCCAGTCTATGGAAAACGTGTAAGATATTCTAAGAAATATTACGTTCAAGATGATAACAACGAAGCAAAAGTTGGCGATATTGTACGTATCATGGAAACTCGACCTTTGTCAAAGACAAAGCGCTTCCGTTTATTAGAAATCGTCGAAAAAGCAGTCAAAATCTAGACCATAACTGATGAGAGGAGGGCCAAAACGTGATTCAACAAGAAAGTCGTCTAAAAGTTGCAGATAATTCTGGAGCTCGTGAAATTCTAACAATTAAAGTTCTTGGTGGTTCAAACCGTAAGACAGCTAATATCGGTGATATTATCGTAGCTACTGTCAAACAAGCAACACCAGGTGGCGTTGTTAAAAAGGGTGACGTCGTTAAAGCTGTTATCGTAAGAACTGTATCAGGTGCTCACCGTACAGATGGTTCTTACATCAGATTTGATGAAAACGCCGCAGTTATTATTAATGCTGATAAAACACCTAGAGGAACACGTATCTTCGGACCCGTTGCTCGTGAACTACGTGATAACGATTTTATGAAGATCGTATCCCTAGCACCAGAAGTGCTATAAAAAGAACAATTAAATTCAGGAGGTGCTGAATAGTGTTTGTAAAAACTGGAGACAATGTCAAAGTTATTGCCGGTGATGCTAAGGGCAAGACAGGCGTAGTTAAAAAAGCTATCCCTGCTGCTAACAAAGTTATCGTCGAAGGCGTTAACGTTGTAAAGAAACACTCTAAGCCAACCAACGCTCAACCCCAAGGTGGAATTGTTGACGTTGAAAGACCTATTAGCGCAACTAACGTTAAAGTTGTAAGTAAGACAACTGATAAAGAAGATAAATAAGAAAGGAGAAAACTAAATGGTTAACGCATTAAAAGAAAAGTACGTTAGCGAAATCACACCATCAATGATGAAGAAGTTCAACTATTCATCAGTCATGGAAACACCTAAAGTTGAAAAGATTGTTTTGAACATGGGTGTTGGTGATGCAATTGCTAACTCAAAGAATCTTGACGAAGCTGTTGAAGAACTAGGTTTGATTGCTGGTCAAAAACCTTTGATCACAAAAGCTAAGAAATCAATCGCTGGTTTCAGACTTCGTGAAGGTATGTCAATCGGTGCTAAGGTTACACTTCGTGGTGACCGTATGTATGACTTCCTTGACAAACTAATCAACATTGCTTTACCACGTGTTCGTGACTTCCGTGGTGTATCAACACGTTCATTCGATGGCCGTGGTAACTACACATTAGGTGTTAAAGAACAATTGGTTTTCCCAGAAATTGACTACGATAAGGTTAACAAAATCCGTGGATTGGACATCGTTATTGTTACAACAGCTAACACAGATGAAGAATCACGTGAATTGTTATCACAAATCGGTATGCCATTCACAAAATAAATTAGGAGGTAAATTCATTGGCTAAGAAATCTCAAATCGTACGTAATCATAGACCCGCAAAGTTCTCATCTCAAGCTTATACACGTTGCGAACGCTGTGGACGTCCACATTCTGTATATCGTAAATTCAAGCTTTGCCGACTTTGCCTTCGTCAATTGGCTCATGAAGGTCAAATCCCTGGTATGAAAAAAGCTAGCTGGTAAGATTTTAATAAAAAAAGGAGGCAAATCAAATGGTCATGACAGATCCTATTGCAGATTACTTAACACGTATTCGTAATGCAAACATGGTTAAACATGAATCTCTAGAAATTCCTGCTTCAAACATCAAGAAGAGCATGACAGAGATTCTTAAGAATGAAGGATTTATCAAGGATTACGAAGTTATCGAAGATAACAAACAAAACGTACTTCGTATTTTCTTAAAATATGGTAAAGATCAACAACGCGTCATTTCAGGCTTGAAACGTATTTCAAGACCAGGTCTACGTAGTTATGTTGATTCAGATAACGTGCCAAAGGTTCTTAATGGATTAGGTATCGCTATTCTTTCAACTTCAAAAGGTGTTATTACTGACAAAGAAGCCCGCGCTCAACACGTTGGTGGAGAAGTAATCGCTTATATTTGGTAATATACTTAAAAAGTAAGGAGGTGCACTAATTTGAGTCGTATCGGTTATAAAGTAATTGAAATTCCAGCCGGAGTTACAGTTACTCAAAAAGATGAAAACATCACTGTTAAAGGCCCTAAGGGTGAATTAACAAGAGAATTCAGTCCAAAGATCAAGTTAACAATCGAAGGTAATGAAGCTAAGTTCACACGTGAAAGTGAAAATGATAAAGCTCTTCACGGAACAATGCGTTCAAACCTTAACAACATGATCATTGGTGTTACAGAAGGTTACGAAAAGAAACTTGAACTACGAGGTGTTGGTTACCGTGCACAAGTTAAAGGTGACACATTGACACTTTCAGTTGGATATTCACATCCAGTTGTTATGGATGCACCAAAAGGTATCAAGATCGAATCTCCTTCAAATACAGAAATCAACGTTTTAGGTATTTCAAAGCAAAAGGTTGGTCAATTTGCTGCTGAAATCCGCGATGTACGTTCTCCAGAACCTTATAAAGGTAAAGGTATTCGTTATGTTGGCGAATATGTACGTCGTAAAGAAGGTAAAACTGGTAAATAGTAAATAAATCTATGAGGTGAAAATTGTGATTACAAAACCAGACAAGAACAAAGCACGTCAAAAACGTCAAAGACGTATCCGTGCCAAAATCTCTGGTACTGCTGAGCGCCCACGCTTAAACGTATTCCGTTCGAATAAAAACATTTACGCTCAAATTATTGATGACGTAAAGGGTGTAACGCTAGCAAGTGCCTCAACTCTTGATAAAGAAATTAAAGACGGTTCAAAAGTTGAACAAGCTGAAGCTGTTGGTGCATTGATTGCACAAAGAGCACAAGAAGCTAAAATTAGCAATGTTATCTTTGATCGTGGCGGTTACCTATATCACGGTCGTGTTCAAAGTCTTGCTGAAGCAGCTCGTGAAAATGGGCTAAAATTCTAGAAGGAGGAAACCAAATTTATGACATATATCGATCCATCTCAATTAGAATTAGAAGATCGCGTTGTCTCAATCAACCGTGTTACTAAGGTTGTTAAAGGTGGACGCCGTCTACGTTTTGCTGCTATCGTAATCGTTGGTGACAAGAATGGTCACGTAGGTTTCGGTACTGGTAAAGCTCAAGAAGTTCCAGAAGCTATTCGTAAAGCTGTTGAAGATGCTAAGAAGAACCTTATTAGTGTTCCTATGGTTGGTTCAACAATTCCTCATGAAGTTATCGGTACTTACGGTGCTGGTAGAATCATGTTGAAGCCTGCTGAAGAAGGTTCTGGTATTGCTGCTGGTGGTGCTGTTCGTGCCGTTATCGAATTATCAGGTGTTGGTGATGTTACAAGTAAGTCACTTGGAAGAAATACACCAATCAACGTAATTCGTGCAACAATCGATGGACTAAAACAACTTAAGACTGCCGAAAGCGTTTCTGAAATGCGCGGAATCTCAGCCCAAGAATTGCTTAACTAGAAGAAAGGTGTGTAATAATGGCTAAACTTAAAATTACTCTAATTAGAAGTGCAGCTCACCGCCTTCCTGCTCAACGTAAAACAGTCAAAGAACTAGGCCTCGGAAGAGTTTCAAGTTCTGTTGTTAAGCCGGATGATGCTGCAATTCGTGGTGCTGTACGTAAAATCGCTCACTTAGTAAGCGTTGAAGAAGTTAAAGATTAATAAATTTATAAGAGATTAGGAGGTGCAATAATGGAACTAAACGAACTTAAGCCAAGTGCAGGCTCAAGACATGCAAGAAAACGTCTAGGTCGTGGTACTTCAAGTGGTACAGGTAAAACTGCTGGTCGTGGTCAAAAAGGTCAATTGGCTAGATCAGGTGGTAAGACACGTATTGGTTTTGAAGGTGGACAAATGCCTTTGTTCCGTCGTATGCCAAAACGTGGATTCAATAACATTAACCGCAAGGAATATGCTATTGTAAACCTAAGTGATTTAAGTAAGTTTAATGATGGTGCTGAAGTTAATGCAGAAACATTAAAAGAAGCTGGTATCATTAAGAAACAATATAATGGTGTTAAGTTGCTTGCTAACGGTGAGGTTAGTGCTAAGTTAACTGTTAAAGTTGCTAAGAGTTCAGCCGCAGCTACTAAAGCAATTGAAGCCGCTGGTGGCACTGTCGAGGTGATCTAATGCTTGGAACTATCAGAGATGCTCTAAAGGTAAAAGAAATTCGTAAGAAGATCCTATTTACCTTGATGTTACTTGTAATATATCGTTTAGGATCACAAATTACCGTTCCCGGAGTTAACGCTGCGGCAATGGAAAAGGTTGGTTCCACTGGACTTGTTCCTCTGTTGGATACCGTTACCGGTGGTGGTCTTTCGAACTATTCCATTTTCTCAATGGGTGTTTCACCATTCATCACGGCTCAAATTGTTGTTCAACTTTTACAAATGGATATTGTTCCTAAGTTTGTTGAGTGGAGTAAACAAGGTGAAGTTGGCCGTAGAAAGTTAAATCAAGTAACGAGATATTTGACGATTGTTTTAGGTTTTGTTCAGTCGATCGGTATTACAGCCGGTTTTAACCAATTAAGTGGTTTGGGATTAGTCAAATCTCCAAATATGTGGGCTTTCGTTTCCATCGGTATCATTTTAACCGGTGGTACGATGCTTCTTACTTGGATCGGTGAGCAGATCACTGAAAATGGTCTCGGTAATGGAGTTTCCGTAATTATTTTTGCTGGTATCATTGCTCGTTTCCCTAATGGGATTCAACAAATTTACCGTGATTATATTACAAATTCCAGTTCAGCAGATCTTGCTAAGAATATTGGCTTCCTAGTTGCCCTTGTGGTAATCATTTTGATTGTTGTTCAGTTTGTAACTTACGTTCAACAAGCAAACAGACGAATTCCAATTCAATATACAAGACGTGCTGCTGGTAGTGGTAGTGAAAGTTTCCTACCATTAAAGGTTAACGTTGCTGGTGTTATTCCCGTTATCTTCGCTAGTTCATTTATTGTTACGCCTCAAACAATTTTGATGGCCTTTCAAGCAAATCACAGTGGAGATCAATGGTATCAAGTATTAACTGAAATATTCAGTATGCAGACTACAACAGGTTCGATTATTTATACATTGTTGATTGTATTATTTACATTCTTCTATGCATTTGTTCAAGTAAATCCTGAGAAGCTTGCAGAGAACCTACAAAAACAAGGGGCTTATATCCCTGGAGTTTGGCCTGGTAATGAAACAATCAAGTTTATGTCAGGCGTTTTGATGAGACTATCAACTGTCGGAGCTGCGTTCCTAGGTTTAGTTTCATTGCTTCCATTATTAGCTGCTAACTTGTTCAACTTACCTCAATCCATCGGATTAGGTGGTACGAGTTTGTTGATCATCGTTGGTGTTGCTTTGGAAATGGATCGTCAATTACGTGGTCTTTTGATGAAACGTGAATACGTTGGATTTATTAGATAATTGGAGATGTGACAATGAATATTGTATTGATGGGATTACCTGGTGCAGGTAAAGGTACTCAAGCAGAAAAGATTGTTGAAGATTTTAAAGTTGTTCATATTTCAACAGGTGACATGTTTAGAGCTGCTATGGCCAACAAGACAGAAGTTGGTTTGAAAGCAAAAGGGTTCATCGACAAAGGTGAACTTGTTCCAGATGATGTTACCGAAGCTATCGTTGAAGAACGTTTAGCTGAAGATGATGTCCAAAAAGATGGATATATGTTAGATGGATTTCCGAGAACTCTTGAACAGGCTAACGCTTTACAGACAATTGCAAAGAATGTAAACAAACCGATAGATGCTGTCATCTATATCGATGTAAAGCCTGAAACATTAGTTGATCGTTTATCTGGAAGATATATTTGTTCTAACTGTGGCGCAACTTATCATAAGATCTACAATCCTACTAAGGTTGAAGGAACATGTGATGTCTGTGGCGGACATGATTTTTATCAACGTGAAGATGATAAGCCTGAGACTGTTAAGAATAGATTGAAAGTTAACATTGAAATGAATACACCATTAATTGATTTTTACGACAAGTTGAACTTGTTGCACAAGATCAATGGTGAACAAGAAATAGATGAAGTTTATAACGAAGTCAAGAAAGTTTTACAAAACTTGTAAAACTTTTTGCTTTGAATGTTTACATGTACGGAAAATTATTGTATAATTCGCCAGTATATGCAGAATAATTTCATCCCGTATGGAGGTTAATATCTTTGGCAAAAGAAGATGTCATTGAAGTAGAAGGTACAATTTCAGAAACATTGCCTAATGCGATGTTTAAGGTAAAACTTGAAAATGGCGCTACAGTTCTAGCCCATGTATCAGGTAAAATCCGCATGCACTACATTAGAATTTTACCCGGTGACAAGGTTACCGTGGAATTATCCCCTTATGATTTAACCAAGGGAAGAATTACATATAGATATAGATAATAAGTTTTTTAATGGAATGGAGGTTCCACAATATGAAAGTAAGACCATCCGTTAAACCTATGTGCGAACACTGTAAAGTAATTAAGAGACGCGGCCGCGTCATGGTTATTTGCTCTGCAGATCCAAAGCACAAACAAAGACAAGGATAATAAAATAGGAGGTGCATTGATTAATGGCTCGTATAGCAGGTGTAGATTTACCTCGTGATAAGAGAATTGTTATTGCTTTAACATACATTTTTGGTATTGGCGAAACAACAGCTCAAAAAGTGCTTAAAGATGCAGGCGTATCAGAGGACGTTCGTACAAGAGACTTAACTCCTGATCAAGAAGATAAAATTCGTGCAGAAGTTGATAAAATTCGTGTCGAAGGTGACTTACGTCGTGAAGTAAGCATGAACATCAAGAGACTACAAGAAATTGGCTCATATCGTGGTATGAGACATCGTCGTGGTTTGCCAGTTCGTGGACAAAACACAAAGAATAATGCAAGAACTCGTAAGGGTAAGAAGATTACCATTGCTGGTAAGAAGAAGTAATAATAAGATAGGAGGTTAATCATGGCACAAAGTAAAGGTCGTAAGCGTCGTACTAAGAAGCATATTGAATCTGGTGTTGCACATATCCACTCCACATTCAACAATACACTTGTTATGATCACTGATGTTAACGGTAATGCCGTTTCATGGTCATCAGCTGGTGCACTAGGATTCAAGGGTAGTCGTAAATCAACACCATTTGCCGCACAAATGGCTGGAGAAGCAGCTGCTAAAGAATCAATGGAACATGGTATGAAAACAGTCGAAGTAGCTGTTAAGGGTCCAGGATCTGGTCGTGAGGCTGCAATCCGTTCACTACAAGCTACTGGTTTGGAAATTACTGCTATTCGTGATGTTACACCAGTTCCTCACAATGGTTCTCGTCCTCCAAAGCGTCGTCGTGTATAGAATGGTTGTATACCCATATGAACTAAGCTACACACATTTCGTTTTGAAAGGGGAACTAACCGAATGATCGAATTTGAAAAGCCATCTATTACTTCTGTTGAAGAAAGTAGTAGTTACGGTAAATATATTATCGAACCGCTTGAAAGAGGTTATGGTACAACTTTAGGTAATTCATTACGTAGAGTTTTATTAGCATCATTACCTGGTACTGCGGTATCTGATATTCAAATAGACGGTGTATTGCATGAATTTTCAGCTGTTGATGGCGTAATTGAAGACGTTACCCAAATCGTGCTTAACGTTAAGAAATTAAAGCTCAAGTCTTATGCTGAAGACAGTTTAAAAGCTGAAATCGACATTGTTGGTCCAGCTACTGTTACAGCTAACGATATCAAAGCTGATGATGACTTGGAAATCCTCGATCCAGAACAATTTATTTGTACTGTTGCTGAGGGTGGACACTTCCACATGCAAATGACAATTAAAAATGGTCGTGGATATACTCCTGCAGAACAAAATAAGACGGACGAAACACCTATTGGTGTTCTTCCAGTTGACTCGATTTTTACACCTGTAGAAAAAGTTAACTATCAAGTTGAAAACACTCGTGTGGGTAAGAGAAACGACTTCGACAAATTAACAATCGATATCTGGACAAATGGTTCAATTGGACCACGCGAAGCTATTAGTTTGTCAGCTAAGATCCTTACAGAACATCTAAACAGTTTTGTAAACCTTACTGAAGAAGCTAAGAGTGCTGACATGATGATCGAAAAAGAGGAAACTCAAAAAGAAAAGAAACTTGAAATGACTATTGAAGAACTTGACTTGTCAGTTCGTTCATATAATTGTTTGAAGCGTGCTGGTATTAATACTGTGCAAGAGCTTACTGAAAAATCCGAAGCTGATATGATGCGTGTTCGTAACTTAGGACGCAAGTCACTAGTTGAGGTTAAAGAAAAGCTTGCTGATCTTGGATTGTCATTGAAGCAAGAAGACTAATAATATCAAATTCAAACAGGAGGTATAGACATGGGCTACCGCAAATTAGGACGTACAAGTTCACAAAGAAAAGCAATGTTGCGCGATTTAACTACTGATTTAATCATTAATGAACACATTGTAACAACTGAAACTCGTGCTAAAGAGATCAGTCGTACAACAGAAAAGATGATAACCTTAGGTAAACGCGGAGATTTGCATGCTCGTCGCCAAGCTGCTGCTTATGTTAGAAACGAAGTTGCTAACATTACAGAAGATGATGACGCAGTTGTTGTTCAATCAGCTCTTCAAAAACTTTTCAGTGATATCGCACCTCGTTACAAAGAACGTAATGGTGGATACACACGTATTTTGAAGACAACTCCACGCCGTGGAGATGCTGCTCCAATGGTTATTATTGAATTAGTTTAATAATAATTGTTTATTAATTATTAAAAAATCAGTCATTCTGATGAATTAGTGAGTGTTAAGATGATGGTCATTTTTGACTAAGTCTATCTCTGAGATCTCCTTAATTGGAGACACTAATTTGTCGAATGATTTTTTTTTGCTCAAATTTGTTATGATAGACGTAAAACATTTCGAGGGAGATAACTTTTGGAAAATATTATTTCTATTAAAGACTTAAACTATACTTATCCAGAAGCTAAGCATCAGGCAATTCGTGATCTCACGCTTGATATTCATAAGAATGAATGGCTATCGATCGTAGGAAAGAATGGTAGTGGCAAATCAACGTTGACCAAATTGATCGATGGATTGATAGAAGCTGACTCAGGTACGATTGCAATCGATGGACAAGTGATTGATGATCAAAATATTTGGGAGGCAAGAACCAAAATTGGGATTATTTTCCAAAACCCTGATCACCAATTTGTTGGTGCTACGGTGGAAGATGATGTAGCATTTGGCCTAGAGAATCAAGGTATGCCTCGTGAGCAGATGGTAAAAGAAGTTGACCAGGCTCTAAAATTAGTCAAGATGGCTGATTTTAAGAAGCGTGATCCCCAATCGTTATCCGGAGGACAAAAACAGCGGGTAGCGATTGCGGGAGTCTTGGCAACTAGACCCCAGATCATAATCATGGACGAATCGACTAGTATGCTGGACCCAGACGGTCGTAAGACGGTCTTGAATTTAGTTCAACAATTACGCAGTCAACAAGACTTGACGATTATTTCAATTACCCACGATATTGAAGAGACAGAACTGTCCCAAAGAATCGTTGTTTTGAATGACGGTCAGATTGTTCGAGATGGGACTCCGGATACGATCTATGAATTAGGCTCGGATTTACAAAAATATGGGCTTGAGGAGCCATTTACAAGTCAATTAATGTCAACACTAGGGGATAAAGTTAACTTGCCTCAAAACTACTTAAATGAAGAGGAGCTAAAGGAAACCTTATGGAAATTGTCTTCGAACATGTAACACATTCATATAATCCAGACAGTCCCACCGCTAGTTTAGGTCTTGACGATGTCTCACTAACAATTCAAGATAAAAAATTTACGGCTATCGTTGGTCAAACAGGTAGTGGGAAGTCAACTCTAGTTCGACATATCAATGCCCTTTTGAAACCAACTTCTGGTACGATAAAAGTCGGAGATCGTTTGATTACGCCTACGACCAATAACAAGAATCTGAAACCACTGCGCAAACAAGTAGGTATGGTCTTTCAATTTCCCGAAAATCAGTTGTTTGAAGAAACTGTGGAAAAAGATATCATGTTTGGACCCATGAACTTTGGGGCTACGGAAGCAGAAGCTAAAGCAAGCGCTCATGCAATGATCCAAAAAGTTGGTTTGGATGAATCCTTGTTGAAACAGTCGCCCTTTGATCTATCTGGTGGACAGATGCGGCGTGTGGCAATCGCGGGGGTGTTGGCTAGTGATCCCGAGACAATCATCTTAGATGAACCGACAGCTGGCCTGGACCCAGTGGGACGGCAAGAAATCATGGACTTATTCAAGGGGTTGCAAGCTCAGGGGAAAACGATCATTTTGATCACGCACAATATGGACGATGTGGCTAATTACGCCGATGAAATGGCAGTTATCCACCGTGGAAAACTTGTGGCTCAAGGTAAACCACCAAAAGTTTTCAACAACCAGGCTTTAATTAAAGATGGACTCTTGACCTTACCAAAGAGTGCTGTCTTTGCTAAAGACTTAATGGAGAGAAACTTTCAATTCACTGAATTACCGATTACAATTGACGAACTAGGAACTAAGATCAAACAACAGATAAATGGTGATTAATTAATGAATAAAATAATATTGGGAAGATATTTACCGGGAGATTCGATTATCTATCGCTTGGACCCTCGTGGTAAATTTCTGGCAACTTTTTTCTTTGTGGGGATTGTATTTCTAGCAAATAATGTGGCTTCTTATGGCTTTATGTTAATTTTCGTATTGTTTGCTGTCTATTTATCAAAAATCAGCTTTAGCTTCTTTTTAAAAGGACTGAGACCAGTCTTTTGGCTGATTCTGTTTACCGTTGCTTTGCAGTTACTATTTACGCCTAGCAGCCATCCAATTTGGCACTGGGGGATCTTTACACTGTCAAAAGAAGGGGCAGTAATTGCTGGCTATATCTTTATTCGCTTTATTTTAATTATTTTTATTTCGACCTTATTAACATTGACCACGACACCGATCGAAATTTCCGATTCAATCGAGAGCATTCTTAAACCGCTGAAAAAAATCAACTTTCCAGTGACTCAAGTAGCTTTAATGCTGTCGATTGCATTGCGATTCGTGCCGCTATTGGTTGATGAAACAACTAAGATCATGGACGCTCAACGGGCTCGTGGAGTTGACTTTGGCGAAGGTGGATTGATCAAGCGGATCAAGTCCTTTGTGCCAATTCTGATTCCTCTGTTCGTCAGCAGTTTTTCAATTGCCTATGATTTAGCGATTGCGATGGAATCACGAGGCTATAAGGATGGAGAAGGCCGTAGTAAATATCGGGTTCTCAATTGGGGACGACAAGACAATCTGATGGTGCTTTCGATGGCAGCTTTAACAGTGATTTTACTTTTATTACGGAGTTATTAATTTATGACAAGATACAAACTAACCATCGCCTATGATGGGACTAAGTTTCATGGCTTTCAACGACAAAATGAGCTGCGGACAGTTCAGGGTGTTTTAGAAAAAGCCTTGACGAAGATGACAAAAGGGCAGCAGATCGACGTTTTCGGTTCTGGTCGGACTGATGCCGGAGTGCATGCTTTAGGACAAGTGATTCACTTTGATTATCCAGGGAAGATCCCGGCAGAGAGTATGTTAAAGGCAATCAATTCGTTAATGCCATTAGATGTCGTCGTAAAAGATGCTCAGATTGTCGATGAGAATTTTCATGCCCGCTTTGGGGTGAAACGAAAGACTTATCAATATCGTGTCGCTTTAGGACATTATACGGATCCCTTCAAACGTTTTTACACAGGTCATTATCCTTACAAGCTGTCTGTGGATAAAATCCAGTTAGCGTTACAAGATCTAATTGGGGAACATGATTTTACCAGTTTTGCGGCTTCAGGCGGTGTGATAGAAAATAAAGTTAGGACTATCTATTCTGCAACATGCGTGTATAATGAGAACAATGACGAATTAGTTTTCGAATTTACAGGCAATGGCTTCCTATATAATATGGTTAGAATTTTAGTTGCTACTCTGTTGGAGATTGGTAATGGGCGTCGGGATGTACATGATTTCTTGCGATTATTTGAAGTTAAAGATCGCCAAGAAGCACGTGGTACAGCACCAGCTAGCGGGCTATATTTAAAAGAAGTTTTTTATGAATAATCTGTGGATAAATATTGACTTAGGGTTAAAATCACAGTATTATTGTAACTGGTATTGTTTGCCCCACGATAAGCCCCGGAAACTTATTGAGTTGTCAAACAGACGTAGAAACTGGAGGAAATTAAAGTGCGTACAACACCATTAGCAAAAGCAAGTGAAGTTGAACGTAAATGGTATGTAATTGACGGTGAAGATGTTGTCTTAGGTAGACTTTCATCAGTTGTTGCTTCTATTCTTAGAGGTAAGAACAAACCAACTTACACACCTAACGTTGATACAGGTGACAATGTGATTGTCATCAATGCAGATAAAGTTAGATTAACAGGTAAGAAAGCTAAGAATAAGATTTATTATTCTCACTCAGATCACCCAGGTGGGTTGAAGAGTATCAGCGCCGGCGAAAAGCAAGCTACAAAGCCAGAACGCTTTGTTGAAGATTCAATTCGCGGTATGTTGCCTAAGAACACTCTTGGTCGTCAAGAAATTAAGAAGTTGCATGTATATGCAGGTTCAGAACATAACCACCAAGCCCAAAATCCAGAAATGTTGGATATCAACAAACTAATTTAAGGAGGAAAAGAATTTGGCACAAGTATCATACGCCGGAACAGGTCGTCGCAAGGACTCAGTTGCTCGTGTACGCCTAGTACCCGGAAACGGAAAGATTACTATCAACAAACGTGATGTCAAAGATTACATTCCTTTTGACAATTTGATTGCTGATATGAAACAACCTCTAGATATTACTGAAACAGCAGAAAGCTATGACGTTATTGCTAACGTTAATGGTGGAGGCTTCTCAGGACAAGCTGGAGCAATTAGACATGGTATCGCAAGAGCACTTCTTGATGTAGATCCTGATTTCAGACCTTCACTCAAGTCAGCTGGCTTCTTGACACGTGACCCTCGTATGAAGGAACGTAAGAAACCAGGTCTTAAGAAAGCCCGTAAGGCTTCACAATTCTCAAAACGTTAATATTTATATTTTCTGTTTTGGATCAAAAACATCTCTCAGTGTGAGGGATGTTTTTTTGTTAGCATTAGATTATGAAAAGAGGGAAAATTTATGCTTAATGTAGAAAACTTATCCACAAGTTATCAAGTACGTAAATTGACAGTTCAAGATGCCAATAAAGCTTTTGCATTAGTTCAAAGCAATCCAACTTATTTTTCTTATTGTCCACCACAGGCAACGCGTCACAGTATTTTGGAAGATATGAAAGTCGTACCAGCTAACAAAACCTTGGATGACAAGTATTACGTCGGTTTCTTTAAGGATAATGATCTAATAGCTATCCTTGATTTGGTTACTTCATATCCTGATGATAAGAGTGCTTGGATGGGATTTTTCATGGTCGACGCCAAATATCAAGGTAAGGGTATTGGAAGTTCCATTATGAGTGATGTATTAAGTGCTGTGGAAAATTCTGGGATAAGTCGAATAGAATTAGCCTATGCCAAAGGAAATGTTCAGAGCGAACAATTCTTGCTCAAGAATGGCTTCGTTAAAGACGGACGGGAAATTCCAGTTCCCGGTTATACAGTTGTTGTGATGGAGCAGAATTTAGCGGGCATGGTTTAACTATTTCATAGAGAGTTCCGAAAATTTTAATTCGAATGGAACATATTTTAAAGGAAATTATTAATATTATGTATCGACAACTGAATGATAAGGTTGCCGGTATTTTTTTGCCCAAATCAAAAAACGCCTAATCACCAGAGGTGACCAGACGTGAAAGTTTATTTTGCCATTATGTCGACGTAAATAGTTACGGCAACCATCAATAGAGTCATTACACCAATGAAGCCGATCACAATCAAGTGTCGCTTCTTGTTCATTAAGAGAATTGCCACAAACTCTCGGATCAAAGCATTTGGCAAAAAGTAAAATCTAGTGGGTGCACCGACGCCGTTAGCTGCTAAGTCGGCCATTTTGGCGAAGAGACCGGCCCGGAAGATATGATAATTATTACTGAAAAATTTGATATTGGCCTCATCATTGCCATAATCTTTGGTGATAATTGATTTAGAAAACTGCATATTCTGCAAAGTGTTACGCGACTTATCTTCGAGAATAACTAAATCTTTATCCCAGCCATGTTCAATAGCATAATCAGCCATGGCTCTGGCCTCGGAGAGTTTTTCATCAGGTCCTTGTCCGCCAGAGAAGACAATTTTAGGGGCAGGCCGGCCTTTTTTGATCTGTTTGTTAGCAAATTTAATCGCCGCATCGATACGGCTGCCGAGTAATCGTGAAACTTTGTCACCGTTGATCAAACCGGCCCCGAGAACGATTAAGTAATTGGCTTTGTACCCCCGAGGAACGAATTGATATAGGAAGACATTGGCTAAAAAGTTGTAAGAACAGACTAACAAGTACATACCGACGAAGGGCAAGCAGGAAATCAAAGTGTTGAACCAATCAGGTAAGAATTTAGAATGTTCAGCCATAAAGACATTGGCAAACCATAAAACAATCAAAAAGATTGCCAGAAGCAAGGTCAACATGTTTGATAGATTATGGCTTTCACGTTTCCAAACGACAATGGCGTTCCACAGTAACAAAGCCCACATGAATACCAATGTTAAAGCAATCACACCAAGTATTAGTAAAAATAACGTGCCCATAATGACGATGAACGGTAAATTACCCGTACTGAAAATCAAGATTGCTAACTCAGTCAAGAAAGCAATAAAGAAAATTGTGAAGGTGATACCGTTGAGCAACCTTCGTGGTTCCCGCAACCACAAAAATAGGAAAATTCCGAATAAGACGATAGTGGCTAATCCCCAATAAGCTGAGATCTTTTGTAGAGAGTCCATATACGGAGTAAGTTCGTTCATAAAATCACCTCTATAAGACAAATTATTACTTTCTCCGAAATAATCATATTAAGTTTATCATAGTCAGTTATCTCTATTGAATAATTACTTTTTTGAATTAATCTCGACAAATGATTAAATGGGTGAAATATGTTACGGTGATTTCAGGAGAAAATATAGGGGTGAAAAAGATGAATGAGATTAAATTAATTTTGAGTGACATTGATGGGACGATTTTAAATGACGAAAATGTGGTTGATAGCGATTTAAAAGCAACTGTAAATAAATTACGTAATAAGAATGTACCTTTCATTTTGGCCTCAGCTCGTTCACCTAAAGGGATGCTGCCAATCGCCAAAGAACTTGCAGTAATGGATAATCCGATTGCTTGTTATAACGGCGCTTTGGTAATCAAGAATCTTGATAAAAAGTCTTATACGACAATCTTGAGCCACGAATTAAATCCTGATGAAGTTAAGAAAATCATTACTAGCGTTCATCAAAAATATCCACAAGTTTCGATCAACTTGTATTCAGGGTCAGATTGGTATGTTGAAAAAATCGACAAATGGGTTGAAATTGAGTCAGACATTACGCAGTTAGAACCGATTGTAACTGATGTGGAAAAATTGATTTCGACGGCACCAATCCATAAGATTTTATTAATTAGCGAACCAGAAGAGATTGCTGAAGCTTTAAATAACTTCCAGGCTGAAAGCTTGGTTGACAGTTCGTTTTATCTATCAAAACCAAATTATCTTGAAATTACTAACAGTCATGTTTCCAAAGAGAAAGCTCTGCGTGAGTTAGCGAAAATGTACGATTTATCTCTTGATAAGACGATGACGCTTGGTGATAATTTCAATGATCTTCCCATGCTTGAGTTGGCCGGATTAGGTGTTGCTATGCAAAATGCACCTAGTGCCGTCAAGAAAAGTGCTAAGGTAGTGACAGAGAGCAACAACCAAAATGGTGTATCAAAAGCTATCCACAAATATGTGTTGAACGAAAAGAGGTAATATTTATGGAAAAAATTTCTATTGTTAAAGGCGATATTGCCTATTTACCATTTCATGTCGATGCAATCGTCAATGCAGCTAATAGTGCCCTAGTTCCGGGTGGTGGAGTCGATGGAGCTTTGAATAGAAAGGCTGGTCCAAAACTTGGTCAAGCAATGCTTGAAATAGGTGGTACGCCTACGGGCAGTGCTGTCTATACCAAGGCTTTCGAGCTTAATGCAGACTATGTTATTCATGCTGTCGGACCGCGTTATAACGATGGCGAACATGGGGAAAAGGACTTGCTGATCAAGGCATACGATTCCGCAATGAAGTTAGCTCAAAAATTGGCGGTCAATTCGATTGCCTTTCCATTTTTGAGTGCTGGAATTTACAATTATCCATTAGGGGATGCCATTGCTATTGCAATCGAAACGGTTAAAAATTTTGATTTCGACGGCTTAGTTTATTTCATTGCCTATGATGATACGATTGAAAGTTTAGCTAAGAAATATTTGTATATGTAGAATTTGGTCATCCAAAACTGATCATTGTGACACTAAAAAGCCTCTGATATGAATCAGAGGCTTTTTATATACCATTAAAGTTTTCTAGCTCAATTGATTTTTATAGTCGTTCAAATATGTCTGCATGTCTCTAGGTGCGTGGTCTAAAACTTGAGAGCATTCGTCAGTCACTTCTTTAGCATTGCCCATTTGGGTAATCAGATAAAGCATGACCATTACATTGACATAATCTTTCTTGAGCCCACGTTTAATCATCGTGTGACGGAATCTTAATAAACTAGGTTTGCTGTAAGTAACCGTATGACCAAAAGTTTTAGTCATTAAATCAGCGATTTCAAAGTAAGTCAGTGCTTGTGGTCCGGTGATATTAACTTTTTTATTAAGATACTTATCATCTAAAAGGGTTACTCCAGCGACTTCGCCGATATCTCGTGTATCGATAAAACTAGTTTTAGCATGGCCAGCAGGGATGAAGAGGTCGTGATTCTTTTGAATATCGAAACGGTGGGTCGTATTGAGGTTTTGCATAAAGAAGCTGGGGCGAATGAAGGTATGAGGAATATTTAACTCTTCGATCATCTTTTCAATCTTATGATGTGGTGTCATTGGGTTGTGTTCGACTCCCATTAATGAAACAAAGACTAAACGTTGAACTTTTTTAGCTTGAACAAACTTTAAGAAGGGTAACATTTCCACTTTCGGATTAGCTAATTGGGGTGGACGAATAAAGAAAATCTTTTCTACGTCAGCCATTGCTGGTTTGAAGGATTCAGAGTCCAGAAAATCGAAATATCTTAGTTCCACTTCTGGATACTTGGCAAGAGTCCGGCGGTCTTTTTCCAAATCATGGGCACCAGCTACGATTGAAACATTGTCTTGTTTTGAGAGGTAATCCACTAGTGGTAAACCAATATTACCAGTGGCTCCGATTACTAAAATTTTTGTCATGATTTAATTTCTCCATTTAATTTAATTAAGAGCTCTTGAAGCTTTTTTTGTTCATCAGGGGTGAGGACAGTTAAGTATTGGTTCAAAAGTTGATCGCTAGTTTGTTCACCAGCTGTTAAAGCTGTTTCACCAATAGCAGTCAGCCCTAAAAGTTGCGATCGTTGGTCGTTAGGGTTGGGTTCTTTGTAGATCAGCTTTTTTTTGACCAAGCGTTGAATGATTCCGGACATTGTTGGTTTATCCATATCTAAAATCTGACACAAAGCATTCGCTGTTGGACCAGTCTGATGAATCGTTATCCAGAGATTTATCTGTTGAATCACTGACCATTGTTGAATGGTGATATCTTGCGATTGCAGCTTTTGATTCAATTCATAGCGCAATTGCTTGGTGATTTTAATTAATAAATAACCAATGTTGTTCACGGGCACACCTTCTTTTTATTTATAGTTAGTATACTAACTACTTTCTAATAGATTGTCAATTCTTTATATAAAAAAAATCATATAACTTCGATTAAAGGTTGAAGTTATATGATTTCTGAAATTAATTGACAATTTGTTCTTTTACATATTCTGCGTATAAAGCATGTGTTGACAGAAGTTCTTTATGCGTACCATGACCACTGATCTGGCCTTGCTCAACGAAATAAATTTGGTCAGCATCGACAATTGTTGACAAACGGTGGGCAATCACTAAAGTAGTACGACCAACCATCAATTGGTTCAAAGCTCGTTGAACTTTTTCCTCGGATTCAGAGTCAAGACTAGCGGTTGCTTCATCTAACATTAGAATCTTAGGGTCGCGGAGGAAGGCTCGAGCAATTGCGATTCGTTGTTTTTGACCACCAGATAATTTAACCCCTCGTTCGCCAATTTGAGTATCGAGTTGATCAGGAAACTTCTTGACGAACTCTTCGGCATAGGCTAATTTTAGACCTTGCCAGAGATCTTCATCGGTTAAATGCTTGTTCAAACCGTATTGCAGATTATCACGAATACTGCCAGCAAAAACAGCACTATCTTGAGAAACATAACCGATCTGAGCTCGCCAATTAGCTAGGTCAATTTGGTTGATATTCTGTTTGTCAATCATAATAGAACCTGAATTAGGCTGATAGAATCGCTCAAGCAGGGCAAAAATAGTAGATTTTCCACCACCAGATGGTCCCGCAAAAGCAATTACAGTATTAGGTTTGGCTTCAAAAGAAATATCTTTTAGGATTGGTTCATCTGCTTGATAACTAAAGTTTACATGTGAAGCAGTTATGGTCTTACCTTCAACCGTAATCTTTTGTAAATCAGAACTAGGTTCTGGTTTAGCTTGGAGAATTTCTTGAATCCTTTCCGTTGAACCCATAGCCTTTTGAACTTGAGAGAAAAACGTTGCAAAGCTGGCTACTGGAGTGATGATGTTGAATAAATATAGTAGGAAAGCAACAAGTGAACCACTGGAAAGAGTACCTTGTTGAATTCTGACAGCACCATAACCTAAGATACCGACGAAGATTCCCAACATGGCAGTTGTCATGATTGGTTGTAAAACAGCTTCCACACGGGCGTCTTTAATACCGACTTGGAAAATCCGGTTGATTAAATTGCCACCAGTTGTTTTTTCAAAAGTTTCCCCGTTACTGGATTTGATCAGACGAATCTCGGATAACTTTTCGCTCGCATCTGCATTGAAATCAGCAGTGGCAGCTTGTAATTTACGACCCAGACGTGACATTATGCGGCCAATTGGTAGCAAAATCAAAACGAAAACAGGGATGATTGCAAACATCAACGAGGCCATTTTCCAATCCATAAAGAAGAGAATGATCATTGAACCAACTAATTGAATCGCTCCAGTAACAAAGTTAGGAAATTGTGAAGTGATTAGATCTTTAATAACACTCGTATCGTTAACTAACCGTGAACTGGTTTCACCAGATTTGTGATCATCAAAATATCCAACTGGTAATTTTAGGAGATGTTCCCAGAGCTTTTCCCGAAGCGTTTTAACTGATCCTTCACCAACATATCGTAAGATATAACCACCAATCGTTCCAAAGCCTAGCTGGATCAAAAAGGCTAAGACTAAGATAATTAACATATGGCTGTTGATTTTCGATAGGTCACTCGAGTCAACTAAACTTTTAGTCAATTGGGGGACTATCAAACTGGCACCACTTGTTATTAGACTCAAGAGCATTCCAATAAGGAAAAGTCCCTTTTTAGGATTCACGCTGTTGATTAAATGCATGAAATCCCGAAATTTAAATTGAGTTCTAGACCTGGAAATATCTGGTCTAATTGTTGCTTCATTACGCATCGATTTATCCTCATTTAGTAAAATTAAAATTCATCATGTCGCCAAAAATCGCGTCTAAAGTTGGGATGACGACGGTTATCAAAGCCATGCCCTGATTCGTGATCGAGAAAATCTCGATGTGGTCGGCAAGGATTTTCAAATGGCATCTGGTGCATTCGTTCACGCATTTCATGACGCATTTGTTCAAACTCATCAGGGGTCAAGTCACCATGCATTTGCATCATTTTGTCACGCATATTGAGCATCGCTTTAAATTTATCGGTCGGGTCAACGAATTTCGAAGAATTCTGCTTGAAATCGTCGTCCCAGCCGTCGGAAATTTTTTGGAGATAGTCACTGAACTGAACTTTTTCCTGATCATTTAAGCCGTTAAAGAAATCTTCGCTGTAATCATCGTTCTTGAAAGCAGCGTATTCGTCAGCTTTTTTTTGCCCAGCGGCGGTTAAATGAACATGTTTAGTTCGCTTGTCATTTTCGTCTTCCGTCCGAGTGATATCGCCGTTATTTTCCAATTTTTTCAGAAGTTCAGCGACTGAACTTGGACGTAAGTCTAAAACTTCGGCTAAGTAGTTTTGAGTTAGACCATCTTCTAACTTCAAAATGGCGAGAACTCGTTGTTGACCAGTAAGTTTTTGTTTCTTTTGACTCATAAAGAAGTTGCCAGCTTCACTGACAAAATGTAATTGTTTCATTAAATCATCTGTGATTTTACTCATAATTAATATTCCTCATTTCTATGATTGTTAATATATTTCGGTACCGAACTTAATTGCAAAGAGAATTATAGTTCGGTACCGAAACATTTGTCAACCAGTTTATTTATATTTTTAATCAAGAGTTACTGTAAGCCTTTACAAATCCCTGCTATAATGGTTTTGTGAAGAAAATCATCAAAGGGGATGAATAATAATTATGGCGGAGAAAAAGAAAAAACGAGGTTTTCCCTCGGCTTATACGGTTATCGTTATCGTTTTAATTTTAGTTCAAGCTTTAACTTTCTTTATCCCATCTGGGAAATATAGTACTTTGGAATATAATTCTGATAGTAATAAATTTGTGATCACCGAGTCTTCTGGCAAAACTTATAAGAAGCCAGCTACTCAAAAAACTTTGGATGATTATAAGATCAAAATCAAAGTAAGTAAATTTAAGGACGGAACTATTTATCGTCCCGCAGCTATTCCGAATACCTATCACCAAATTAAAAAGCCTAAGCGTGGGGTTTTAGGAACTATCAATCAATTTTTAACTTCACAAGTACAAGGTATTGTTGATAGTGTTGATATTATTGTCTTTATTCTGATATTAGGTGGTGTCATTGGAGTTGTGAATGCCACTGGTGCGATGGATTCAGGAATGAAACGGTTATCCGAGAAGTTGAAAGGTAAACAGAAATGGTTGATCGTCATTGTTACTTCACTGATTGCCTTAGGTGGGACCACCTTTGGGTTAGCTGAAGAGACGATTGCCTTTTATCCGATTCTGATACCAATCTTCTTACTGGCCGGGTATGATACTTTGACGGCAGTAGCGGCGGTATACTTGGGAACAGCGATTGGTTCAATGAGTTCAACCATTAATCCGTTCTCAACCGTTATTGCCTCAAATGCGGCCGGTATCAACTTTACCGACGGGTTACCTTTACGTGCTTTAATGTGGCTTTGTGCTGTCGGTTTGTCGATTTTCTATACGATTCATTATGCAGAAAAGGTTCGTAAAGATCCAAACCAATCTTTAGTCGCTGATCAAGCAGAAGAAGATAAGGAACGTTTCTTAGGTGACATGGATCTAACTTCTAAGAGCGAATTCACAATCCGGCAAAAACTATCATTGTTAGTCTTTGCGGCTGGTTTCGTAGTCATGATCTACGGCGTGCAACAATTAGGCTGGTACTTTACAGAAATTGCGGTGGTCTTCTTAGCTGTAGCTTATATCTTGATTTTTACGGCTGGATTGAAGGAAGCTAAGTTCGTCGACAGTTTCGTTTCGGGAGCTGGAGATTTACTGGGCGTTGCCTTGACAGTTGGTTTAGCTAGATCTGTTGGTATCGTGATGGAAAATAGTTTCGTCAGCGATACGATCATGCATTTCTTCAGTAATCAAATCAGCGGTATGAACAATATTCTCTTCATTTGGGTCTTGTTCTTTGTTTATATTATTTTAGGATTCTTTATTCAATCATCATCCGGTTTGGCTGTTCTTTCCATGCCAATCATGGCACCATTAGCTGATGTCGTGGGTATCAACCGGGCAATGATCATTGATGCTTATAACTGGGGACAAGGTTTGATTGGATTAATTGCACCTACGGGATTGATCCTAGTTTCCTTGGCAATGGTTAAAGTTGGTTTTGATAAATGGATCAAGTTTGTTATGAAATTACTAATCATGATCGTTATTTTAATCATGGCTTTCTTAGCCATTGGTGTGCTTGTATAAATAAATCGTTGCTGCAATGGCAACGATTTTTATTTTGTCTCAGCTTTTGAGTCAGCTATAATTGAAACAACTACTTAGTCTTGGAGGAAGAAAATGTCTGATTATAGAATTGAAGAAGATACCTTAGGAGCTGTTAAAATCCCTAAAACTGCTCTCTGGGGTGCTCAAACAGAACGAAGCCGGAATAACTTTTCCACAGGTTCTAAGATGCCATTAGAAATCATCAAAGCCTTATTACAAATCAAAAAGGCAGCGGCTATTGCCAATAAGGATGCTCAAGCAATAGTTTCTCAAAAGGCTGATTTAATCGTTAAGGCGATTGACCATTTACTGAGTTTAGATGATGAACAGTTACGTCAAGATTTTCCATTAGTTGTCTATCAGACAGGTTCAGGTACGCAGACTAATATGAACGTCAATGAAGTCGTTAGTCATGTAGCTCAATTGATCGACTCCAAAATTGAAATTTTACCCAATGACGATGTGAATCACGGACAAAGTTCGAATGATATTTTTCCTACAGCCATGAATATCACAGCAGCAATGGCAGTTGAAGAGTTGGAAAAATCGCTGCAACATTTGATCGATGTTTTAAAACAAAAGCAGGCCCAATATTGGCAAGTGGTCAAAATCGGCCGGACACATTTACAAGACGCAACACCATTAACTTTTGGTCAAGAAATCAGTGGCTGGGTCAGTGCTTTGGAACACGATTTAAATTATTTGCAAGATTTGAATAAGACCTTGAGCGAGTTAGCAATTGGTGGGACAGCAGTAGGAACAGGCTTGAACGCTGCTCCCGGTTTTGCCGAAAAAATCGCTCAATCGATGAGTCAAATTTATCAACATGACTTTACTGCTCAGACAAACAAGTTCTTCGGTTTAGCAGCTCATTCAGGTTTAAACGTGGTTCACGGAGCTATCAAAACGCTTGCCAGTGACTTGTTGAAAATTGCTAATGACGTGCGCTTTTTGGCTAGTGGTCCACGCTCTGGTTACGGAGAGATAAATATTCCTGCTAACGAACCAGGATCATCGATTATGCCCGGTAAGGTAAATCCCACACAAGCTGAAGCAATTACGATGGCAGCTGTTCGGGTGATGGGAAACGATGTAACGATCGATATTGCTGCCAGTCAAGGTAACTTTGAAATGAACGTCTATAAACCAGTAATCATCTACACCTTTTTGGAATCGACGCAATTGCTGACTGGGACGATCAAAGGTTTCACCGATAAAATGATCAGTGGTTTAACAGTAAATCAAGAACGAATGACTGAATTAGTTGACCAATCATTGATGACAGTTACAGCCTTGTCGCCGCATATTGGTTACCATGAAAGTGCCGAAATTGCGCAATCAGCTCTACGTGAAGGAACAACTTTGAAAGTAGCTGCCTTAAAGTCAGGCTTAGTTACTGAAGAACAGTTTGATAAATGGGTCGTACCGCTCGATATGACAAACATTGAGGAGAAGTAGCATGGCAGAAAAATTTGTTTTTAAACCAACCGATTTAACTGAACTAAGAGATCATTACGATGTGATTATTATTGGCTCCGGCGGTGCGGGATTAACGAGTGCCATTCAAGCTCATGAATTAGGGTTAACACCAGTCATTTTAGAGAAGATGGATAAGATTGGTGGCAATACTACCAGAGCTTCCTCAGGAATGAATGCGGCGGAAACTTCGGTTCAATTGGAACATAAAATCGTTGATAGTTTTGAAGACTTTTATAATGAGACATACCTTGGTGGTGGCAAACTCAATAATCCAGAATTATTAAGATTTTTTACCGAACATGGAGCCATTGCTATTGATTGGTTAGCTCAACACGGTATTGAGT
This sequence comes from Companilactobacillus sp. FL22-3, assembly GCF_054881455.1. Taxonomy (NCBI): domain Bacteria; kingdom Bacillati; phylum Bacillota; class Bacilli; order Lactobacillales; family Lactobacillaceae; genus Companilactobacillus; species Companilactobacillus sp. FL22-3. The sequence goes on from NZ_JBTYYZ010000010.1 coordinate 84,080, forward strand.
TAGATGACTTAACCATTACTGGCGGTATGAAAACGATGCGGACACATCGTCCAAGTTCGATGGCTCCAATTGGTGGATATTTGGTGACTGAGCTGTTGAAATGGGTTCAAAAGGATCAAATCCCACTCTTCGATCAGATCAAGGTGACTGATTTATTGATGGAAGACGGTCGAATTAGTGGTGTTCAAGCTGAAACAGATCGAAAACTTGAGATCAAAGCTGAGGCAGTAATTTTAGCCACTGGTGGTTTTGGAGCTGGTAAAGATCTATTAGCCCAATATCGTTCTGACTTGTTGAATTTACGAACTACAAATCAACCAGGCGCTACTGGTGATGGGCTGAAATTGGCTCAAAGAATTGGTGCAAAGTTGGTGGACATGGACCAAGTTCAAGTTCATCCGACAGTTCAACAAGACACGCCACATGCTTATTTAATTGGTGAAGCTGTCCGTGGTGAAGGGGCCATTTTGGTGGACGATAGTGGTCAAAGATTCGTCAATGAACTCGATACTAGAAAAAAGGTTACCAAAGCAATTGATGATTTAGGTGGCATGGGAGCCTATTTGATTTTTGATCAAGCTATTCGTGAGCGGGTCAAAGCGATTGATTTCTATGATCATGTTGGTTTAGTTAAAACAGCCCCAAGTGTTGAAAAATTAGCTACTGAATTAAACGTTGACAGTTTGAAGTTACAACAGACCATCAATACGTGGAATCAAGCTGTTAAAGAGCAAGCAGATCGCGTTTTTAAGCGGACTACGGGGATGGAAAGAGACATTTCCCAAGCTCCGTTTTATGCGATTCACATTGCTCCAGCTGTTCATTACACGATGGGTGGAGTAGCAATCAATCATCAGACTCAAGTTCTTAATGAAAATAATCAGGCTATCAAAGGATTATTTGCGGCTGGCGAAGTTGCTGGTGGTCTTCACGGCAATAATCGTATCGGCAGAAATTCAATCGCTGAGACAGTTGTTTTTGGTCGTCAGGCTGGACAACAAGTTTTTAAGTATTTACAAAATTAGATATAACTAAAAGGCCCTCCGATTCTAGAGATGAATCGAAGGGCCTTTTGAATGTCAATATTCATGTTGTTAGAACAATTTTACTAAGTCATCCGGTACTTGTAAGAGATAGTCAGCTTTAGCAAACTCAGGATTATCTTTGGCTCCCCAACCAGCTAAGGCAAATTCAACATTCGCATTTTTGGCACATTGAAAGTCATAGATCGAGTCACCAATGTAGAGCGTTTCAGCAGGATCGATTTTTAAAGTCTCAATTGCTTTGAAAATTGGGTCGGGATTGGGTTTATGTAATTTCGTCTTAGAAGCTGTAATGAAGGTGGCAAAGTATTTCTTCAAGTCGAAGTTATTTAAGACTATCTGCATTTCTTGATCAGTTCTGGAAGTGACGATTCCTAGCTGAATCCCGTAGTCAGTCAGTTTTTGTAACATTTCGCTGATACCGTCAAAAAGTTGAGAGTAATGAAACATGGCATGATCATTTTTCTCCCACAGTTCGAGCAGTTCTTGACCTTGTTCAGAGTTTTGGGCATATCTTTCTACAGCCTTGGTACCAGGAATTCCTAAAACATAAAATAAATCTTCAGCAGCCGGTTCAATGTTCAAAGTGTCCTTCAAAGTCTTCTGCTAAGATTTGATAATGGTCTTTTCGGTATCAACTAAAGTGCCGTCAACATCGAATAAAATTGTTTGACTCATAAGTTTTCCTCCTCAAAGATAGATCATTTGGGTTTTAGATTTTAACAAACGGTTTTCTAATTTTTGTGGCAATTTATCATTAGTAATGATGTAGTCGATTTGATCCAAATTTAGTACTTTGAAATTATGTTTGACGTTAACCTTGCTACTGTCTAGCAAGAGAACCAACTTCTTTGCTCGCTGTCTGAGCTTATTTTTGTAATCAATATCATCTTCATAAGCATAGTAGATACCATCTTGATCGATACCGACACTACTTAAAAAGGCAAAATCAAACGTATAATTCTCTAGATCAAGACAAGGGCGGGTTCCAACTACGCAGCGTTTTTCAGCATCTAGGTTGCCACCCAGAATACGTGTCTTGCCAGGAGTATGGCGAATTAATTGATCGGCAATATCTAGTGAATTGGTGACGGAAAATAGATTAGGATTTGTTAAAAATTGCGGCATGAATTCAACGGTAGTTGAAACATCCAGATAAATTTGAGTCGCTTGGTTCGCAAAATTAGCCGCCCGTTTAGCTAGCTCACGTTTAGCATTGATATAATCGTCGCTGCGCTCAAGGTAGCTATCGAGTTTTTTAAAAGTGTTGGGCAAACTGATACCGCCATAATTTCGTTCAACTAGATTATTATTAGTCAACTTGACAATGTCTCGTCGGGCCGTATCACGTGAGGCTCCAGTCAGGTCGATGATCTCTTTTAGAGTCAAAGTCTGGCTTTTTTGGAGTTGTTTTAAAATTAAGTCGAGCCGTTCTTTTTGCATAATTTCACCACTTTTTTAAGCTAATATAAGTCTTGTACTAATAATAGCTTAAAATAGCTTATAATTCAATGACGATTTTTTTAGATTTGTTAGATAAAAAAATATGACTGTTCACTTTTTGAACAGTCATATCAGTCAAATATAGGGAGTTATATCATAAAAGAAAGTATCTTTCTAAGCTTCTTGATCTGAGGGAACCATTTTATCACTGTAACCGAAGAGATAAGTCAGTACAAAGGCTACTAAAAAGGCAACCAAGTGGGAGATGATATAAGCAGTAAAGTTACTGTCGATACCACCTTTAGGATTGATGAATGAAGGGAAGCCAATCAAGCTGCCAGTAAATCCGTAAATAACTAAGTGCATGGCACCACCGACAGCGCCACCGATAGCATTACCGATCATCACCATGTAGAAAACACGCTTGTACTTCAAAAGGATTCCGTAAAGTGAAGGTTCTGAGATTCCGCATAGAGCTGAGACTCCAGCAGAGTAACCAAGAGCTTCAAACTTCTTTTTTCTAGTCTTGATTGCAACAGCAAAGACACCACCGGCAATTCCGACTGCAGTAATTGAAGTCAATGCACAGATAACACTTTGTCCGTTTACCGCTAAATCGTTGATAACAATTGGAATCAAAGGCCAATGTAGTCCAAAGACTACTAAGATTGGATAGAAGGCTCCATAGATTGCTCCACCGATAATACCGTTAAATGATAGTAATGCTGAGATACCATCAGCTAATCCTTTACTTAAAACAGTAATGATTGGAGCAACAACTAGGAGTAAGGCGAAGGATAGGATAATAATTTCAATAATAGGAACGAAAATGCCTTGAATCATTTCAGGGATAACTTTCTTGACGTATCTTTCAACGTATTTACCTAACCATGCGGCGACAATGATTGGAAAGACTGAACCGGAGTAGTTCATGATCTTAACAGCAAAGCCACTCCAAATGCCAATTTCAGGTACTTTACTTGCAGCCACACCAATTATATTGGGATGAATTAGAAAGGCACCTACGACTGCCAGGGCGATGGGATCTGAACCCAATTTTTTGGCAGCGGTGAAACCAAGGATGACTGGTAAGAAGTAGAAAATCGTATCCGCCATGGTATTGATTAAAACGAAAATACCCGCTTTCTCACTCAAGACACCAGCACTGACTAGTCCGGCCAGGATACCTTTGGTGATACCGGAACCAGCTAAAACACCGATGATGGGCATCATTGAAGCTGTCAGTACACCAATGAATTCGTCGTATCCATGCTTGAATTTTGCTCCAAGAGTTGCGGGAGCTTCTGAAACAGTTTCAGCCACTGTTTCTGTTTCACCAGCGTCTTCAGTTGCTAAACGAGGCAGCTGGCTTAAAATTGCGTTGAAAACGTCAGTGACTTTATTACCAATAACAATTTGGTATTGACCTTGAGCTTTCATAACTTTGATGGCAATATCCATTTTTTCAATTTCAGAAGTATTAGCTTTACTCTCATCTTTCAAAGTAAAGCGGAGTCGGGTCATACAGTGGATCAAAGTGTTGATATTACTATCGCCACCAACATTAGCAATGATTGTTTTTGCATCTTGTGAATAGTCCATGTTAATCCCTCCTTAAGATAATCTTTCTTCGGGAAGATAGTTGATTGGTAGCCATTTCAGAACATCTTCAAGCTTTTGGTCCCAGTAATACCAATCGTGTTTTCCGTCAGTAAAGTTAGCGTCAATTTTAATCTTCAAATTTTCAAATTCATCGATCAAGTGGAGATTGTCTTGATAAAGGAAATCTTGTTTGCCACACCATGCGAAAAATTTTGGCATCGTTTCATGGCGTTCTAGTTTTTGAGAAGCTAAGTATATGAGATTGTCAGGGGAATTAGCGAAATCATCTCGACGGCTGATAACGTTATTCCAATAATTGCTCGGACGAAAACTTTCCAGAATCTTGTTGTTGCCACTAGGGTCAAAAGCTCCTGAAAGTGAGGCAACATAACCAAAGTTATTGGTCGATAAGGCGATTTTATAAGCACCGTAGCCACCCATTGATGCTCCCATTAAAAAGTTCTTTTCCGGCTTAACTGAGAGTTGTGGGAAAAACTCGTGAATTAGTTTAGGGATTTCTATTGCAACTTCATTGTAGTAGTCCATACCGTAAGCCGTGTTTGCATACCAGCTTAAATCGGCATTGGGGAGGACAACTGCTAAAGGGGTACTTTTTAATAAGCGTTCCAGACGAGTTTTTCTTAACCAAGAGGTGTTGTCATCACTCATGCCATGGAGTAAATATAGTACTGGAATATCTTTCAATAGTTCTTCGTCCCAGTCTGGATTGTCAGCAGTTCGTTGTGGCAGAAGTAAGTCCATTTGACAATCTTTTAATAAAGCATTAGAAAAATAATTGATTTTGAAATGTGCCATTTTTTGCTCCTCCTAAAAATCAGGGAATGTTTGAAATATGATAGATTTAATTGACACCCATATTGTATCCGCTTACAATAAAATGAGTAAGATGATTTTTGACCAGTTAACTTCCAATTTTTGTCCTAAAGGAGGATGAATATTATGCTAACTCCCATGGAAATATTAAATTTTGATTATGTTAATCCAATCAAATGTATTTATCACCGGCCTGTCGGAAAGAAGTATGTTGTTCCTCATTGGCACGAAGCAATTGAAATTAGTTACATTGAACAAGGAAACCCGGGAACGATGTTTATTGAAGATAAAAATTATCAGTTGGAACAAGGGGATGTTTATGTAATCAATTCTCGATTGATCCATGGGTTCGATACGGTAATTACGCCACAGCAACGAATCGTGACATTATTAGTTAATTATGATTGGCTACGCCACTGCATGCCCAAGACTTTGAAAAATAAGAGTTTCGGTTTGATCAAGAAACCAGAAAAAGCTAGTCAGATGCCAGCTTTTAGGGAATTGATCACTTTGATCGAAAGTATTAAGGAATTTTCTAGCGACAATCAATCGGAAGATGATCGGTTGCACCAACTTTCGATGGCAGTTGAACTGATCAGTATTTTGGTTAAAGATTTTACAACTGAAAAGATTGAGAATCGTGAGATACCAAATGTGATCTCTGAGATAATTGCTGAATTCCATCAGAAGTATCAAAATGAAATTCAGCTGTCACAAATGGCCCAGGAGTACAACTACAGCTATGCCTATTTTTCCAAGATGTTTAAAAGATATTTGGGGATGTCACCTAAGAAATATCTGACTTTGCTGCGCATTCAAAAGGCCACCGATTCGATCACTCAGACTGACGAAAGATTTTCACAAATTGCGGTCAAAACGGGTTTTCCAGACGAAAAGAGCTTTTATGCGGCTTTTAAGGAACGTTACCATCAGACGCCATTAGAATATCGCAAGAAAACTCAAGCAATTTCTTAGTAGATATAGATTTCTAATACAAAATAATCATATTTCAGTAGTCTAACTTTTGTGTTGCACTTCATTACGGTTAGTTATTTATTATGGTTCTATACTTTCTGGTATTGATGAATAATCAATGCCAGTTTTTTTGTCTCTAGAAAATGAAAAAAGAACAACACCGCTATGGATACGTCTATTTCAACGTTACGTCGTAATTTAAATTACGTGAGAAATGGTTGCACAACATCTTATTCCAATGGTCCCCTTAAAAGAACCATCGGAAAGATAAAAAAGGCACCCTGCGAGAGGATGCCTTTCATACAAAAACTATTCATCAATACGATTTGACAAAGAGTAAAAACCATTTCAGTTTTTCAATATTATTATTTGTTGTGATTTTGATTGGTATATGTCGTGGATTCTTCTAGAAACTCTTCATCGTCAGGATCAGCTCCGACACGTTTGTCAGCATCTAATCCAGCAATTTGATTCATTTCTTCAGGTGTTAGGTCGAAATGATAATCGAAGAGATCAATGTTTTCTTTGATCCGATTTTCGTGTGTGGACTTAGGGATGATAATTTCACCACGTTGAATATGCCACTTCAAAATGACTTGTGCAGGTGACTTTTGATATTTATCAGCAATTGTTTTGATTACAGGATCATCGACTACTTTGTTGATACCGCCACCTAGTGGACTCCAAGATTCGTGAGCAATATTTTTTTCAGCTAAATACTCGTGAAGATCTTTTTCTTGTAAGTAAGGGTGGGTCTCAATTTGATCAACCATTGGGGCAATCGTAGCAGTTTTCATCAATTGTTCAATGTGATGAGCTTTAAAGTTTGAAACGCCAATGGCCCGAATTTTACCGGCTTTGTAAAGATCTTCCATTGCCCGCCAATTTTCTTCAAATCCAGCAGCAGGCCAGTGGATCAAATATAGGTCCAAATAGTCTAAACCTAATTTTTCCAAGGAACTATTGAATTGTTTAATTGTTTCATCATAGCCACGAACGTTGTTCCAAACTTTGGTAGTAATGAATAAATATTTACGATCAATTCCAGAAGCTTTGATAGCCTGTCCAACGGCTGATTCATTGTCGTAGAAACTGGCAGTGTCGATATGACGATACCCAGCTTCAATAGCCCATTTGACGCTGTCGAGTACTTCTTGATCATTCATTCTAAAGACGCCTAAACCGACTTGAGGAATCATTACGCCGTTTGCTAATTCGATGTATGGAATATTTGTTGCCATAAATTTTACCTCCTACTTAAATTCAATTTTATTATAGCCTAGTTAAATGTATAAAAAATGTATAAATACTGTAAAAGTTAAAATTTCATTTTTTACAGAAAATTTATTGTTCCTTTACATTGCTTTGTTAATCTAAGGTTGTTCAAAAAATTATATAGAAAGTTGGGAATTATTTATGAAAAAAGGGCGATTATTAACCGCTTTTCTAGGGGTGTTTTTGCTACTTATGGGAGTATTAGCTGGTTGCTCATCTAAGAGTTCAGCTTCTGAAAAGAACGGCAGTGCAGATAATAAAGAAATTACTATGGTCTTTTATCCAAATGAATCAGCCAAGAACTTCACGGCTTCACGTAAAGCTTTACAAGAAGAGCTTCACAAAGCAACTGGTAAGAAGATCAATATTCAAACTACAACTGATTATAATGTGGCCATTGAAGCCATTGCATCAGGTAAAGCACAACTTGCTTTCATGGGTGCTGATGGATATATTCAAGCTCATGCCCAAAACAGCAAGGTTGAACCACTATTATTACAATCAGGTCCTACCGGTACAACTAAAGGTGCTAGTTATCGTTCATATCTAATGGTTCCAAAAGAAAAAGCCGATCAATACAAGAAAGACGGCAAGTACAACATTGACAAGATCAAGGGTGAAAAAGCTTCATTCGTTTCAACAAGTTCAACTTCAGGATTTGCGGTTCCAACTGATGAAATTCAAAAGCATTTCAATTTGAAAAACAAGGACGAATTATCTGAGGGTGGTAAGTTCTTCACAAAAGTTCTTTACGGAAGTACTCACCCAGGTTCAGCTATTAACTTATTGAAGGGTGACGTTGATGTCGCAGCATTTGATGATATTGATTTGACACCATTCCTTAAAGTTACTGAGGGTAGCTATGACAAACCAGGTTCAGTCTTTACTGTTAAGGACGACGCTGACGCACCATTTGCAGAATTCAAGGGTAAGCAATTAGTTGATATTTCAGTATTACCTGTTCAAAACGGACCTTTTGTTGTTAATACCAAAGCACTAAGTGCCAAGGACAAAGATGCAATTACAAAACGTTTCACAACTGAAGAATTTACTAAGAACAAGGCTCTATTCTCTGATGGTAAAGGTAAGACACCTACATTATGGCAAAAGAAGAGTGACAAGATGATTCTTCTAAAAGTTGATGATGCATGGTACAAACCAACACATGAACTTGTCGGTAAATAAGAGGTAACTATGTTAGAAGTTAAGAATTTACAAAAAAGCTATGAAAAAGATAAACCAGCATTAACTGATATTTCTTTTGATATTAAACCAGGGACGTTTGTGGCAATTATTGGTCCCTCAGGTGCTGGTAAAACAACTATTTTACGAAGTCTTAATCAATTGATCAAAGATGATGATGGTCAAATTCTTCTGGACGGTAATGATTTGCGATTAGCCAATAAATCGCAATTAAGAAAATATCGTCGTCAAATTGGAATGATTTTTCAAAATTACAATTTAGTTGAACGTTTGACAGTTATTGAGAATGTTCTACACGGACGTCTAGGTTATAAATCAACCTTAGCTGGTGTCTTTGGTAGATATACCCAAGAAGAAAAACAAGAAGCTATGTCTTTACTTAAAAAGGTTGGCTTGGAAAGTTTTGCTTTAAAGAGATGTTCCGAATTGAGTGGTGGTCAAAAGCAACGAGTGGGGATTGCCCGTTCTTTGATTCAACATCCCAAAGTCATTCTCTGTGACGAACCTATTGCCTCATTAGATCCTGCTTCAGCACAAAATGTTATGCAACTGTTAAAGGACTTGACTGATGAATACCAATTGATTTGTATTGCTAACCTTCATCAAATCAACATGGCTAAGCAATTTGCAGATCAAATTATCGGTATTCGTAAGGGACATTTGGTTTTCGATGAAGACGCTGATTTATTATCAGAAGATATTTTGAAGACACTGTATGATCAAGATATTACGAAGGAGCTTGAATAAAAATGCAATCTCCGACAAAATTTTTAGCACACAAAGGTTGGTATCAGACAGGAATTATCGCTCTTATTGGCGGTATTTATATCTTTGGTAGTTGGGTATTAGATTTCAATAATGTGAATGGACTTTTGGCTATCCCAAAGGCTTTCGCATGGTTAGGAGTCAATTTCAGACCAACACCAGAATCCATGCAGTATCTTCCTAGAATTTGGCAAAAGCTGATTCAGACCGTGTTGCTAGCAATATCATCAACTGTTGTTGCAGCGTTTATTTCAATTTTTATAGCTTTGTTGGGTTCTAAAGTTACTGGTATTAATGGCTTTGTTCAAACGATAGTTAGAGGAATTGCCTCTTTCTTTAGAAACATTCCGTTAGTTGCATGGTCAATGATCCTACTATTTTCTTTCAAGCAAAGTGATTTTACAGGTTTCTTGGCATTGCTATTAATGTCAATTGGTTACTTGATTCGTGCTTTCATGGAAATCATTGAAGACGAAGCAAGTGAAACCATGTTGGCACTAAAGGCAACTGGTGCAAGTTACTTTCAAGTGATTTTTCAAGCTGTTTTACCACAGATATTACCTAGTATTTTAAGTTGGATTCTCTATATGATTGAGAATAACGTTCGAGATGCTACTTTAGTTGGTATCTTGACCGGTACAGGGATTGGATTTATTTTCGATGTTTATTATAAGAGTTTTCGCTTCGCAGCTGCGGGAATGACCGTCTTAGCCATTATTGTTGTTGTAATTTTACTTGAGACAATTTCAAATCAGATTAGGAGGGTGATCTTGTGATTAATAGTGAAGAACGCGTCATTAGTAAACCAAAGACACCAAGATCTCCACAAATCAAATTACATGAGCAAAGTTTATCAAGAACAATAATATTGGTGGTTTTTCTCAGCTTAGTCTTGATTACTGGGTATACGCTGACACACCTAGATACTGCTGGTGTAAAAGTAGATGTCGCTTTTCGAGAGTTGGCTACTACGTTGAATCAAATGTTTTTACAACCTAATGCAGGAACTGACGGAATAGTTCTCTTAGTTCAAGCATTGGCTAGTAGTGTAATGTTGTCTATTTTAACGACAATTATTGGAGCAGTTTTTGGTTTCTTATTCGCCGTTATGGCCTCTAAGAATTTAACCAATGCGTATTTAGGTGCTGGTATCAGAGTGGTAATGGCCATCATCCGAGCAATTCCAACGATTATCTGGGCGCTGATTTTCTCAATTGTTTGTGGATTGGGAACCACCGCCGCAGTTCTTGGATTAAGTTTTCACAGTATTGCCTACTTAACAAAGGCATATTCAGAGAGTATTGAGGGAATCGATCAGTCTACGATCGAGTCATTGAAAGTTACAGGTGCAAAATTTTGGGTAATTGTTTTCCAAGCAATTTGGCCAACAATTGTCGCTTCATTTGTTTCGTGGACTTTCATTAGATTGGAAATTAACTTTGCCAACGCTATCGCTGTTGGAGCAGCCGCAGGTGCTGGTGGAATTGGTTATCAATTATTTGTTGCCAGTGGTATGAGTTTTGATTTCCATGAGACTGGATTCATCGTTTATCTGGTCATCTTAGTGGCATTTATTTTGGAGTTTATCGCGGTCAAAATAAGACAATTTTATTTGAACCGTTAAGTTAGGGAGAGAATTTATGATTGAAGCAGTAATATTTGATTGGGCAGGTACGACTGTCGATTATGGCAGTTTGGCTCCAGTTATTGCGTTTAAAAAAGCTTTCAAAAAAGCTGGAATTGAATTAAGCGATGATGAAATCAGAGAAGATATGGGCATGGCCAAGTGGGATCATATCGGTAAGATCTTGCAGCTGGAAGATGTTCAAGATCAATGGAAGGAAATGTACTCCCGTACACCTAATACTGAGGATCGAAAGAAGATCTATGCTGATTTTCAAGAATCATTATTGCGCTATTTGAAAGATTACACGGAGTTGAAAACTGGAGTGTTGAAGACTTTTAATTACCTGAAAAATTATGGAATTAAAGTGGCCACAACTACCGGCTATACTGCGGAAATGATGGAGATCGTTCAGGATAAGGCAGCAGAATTAGGCTATGCACCAGATTTGGTAGTTACAGCTGAAGATGTTGATGGCGTTGGACGACCATCTCCAGCCATGATTCAATTCATTATGGACAAATTCAATATCGATGATCCTAGTAAAATAATCAAAGTTGGCGATACTTTGGTTGATATAGAAGAAGGACAAAATGCTGGCGTGAAAACGGTTGGGATAGTTGAAGGCAGTAGTTTGATGGGATTATCACAGGTTGAATTTAGTGAATTGAGTAATGACGAACAAATGGTTAAACGAAATGAAGCAAAACGTAAGTTTGAAGCGGTTAACGCTGACTTTGTGATTGACAGTATATTTGATTTAGTTCAAATTATTGAATATTTAAATGAATCGATGGATAAAAAATGGTAGAAAATTATTTACTTTTAACCCCCGGACCTTTGACGACAAGTTCAACAGTAAAACAGGCAATGAATTTTGATTATTGCACTTGGGATGAAGATTATAAAAAAATCACCCAGTCGTTTCGACATTCATTGTTGGAATTAGGCCAAGTTACGGCTGATGAATATACTGCTGTTCCCATTCAAGGTAGTGGAACTTATGGCGTAGAATCTGTCATTAGCTCAACTTTTACTTTGGATGATAAATTATTGATTGCCATCAACGGTGCCTACGGCAAAAGAATTAGTTAAATGGCAGATATTTATGGGATAGATCATGTTGATCTGGTAGTTGACGAAAGAGAACCAATTACTTTAGAAAAAGTAACGGAGTATCTTGATGAATATCCTGATATTACACATTTCGCAATGATTCATTGTGAAACTACCACAGGAATTTTAAATCCAATTGAAGAAATTATACCTTTCGTCCATGAACGTGGCATAGTGACGATTGTAGATGCTATGAGTAGTTTCGGTGGAATTCCAATTAATTTAAAAGCTGAAAAAATTGATTATTTGATCAGTAGTTCCAATAAATGTATTCAAGGTGTCCCAGGATTTTCGTTTGTTATTGCTAATAAACAATTATTAGAATCAACAAAAGGGTTGGCTCAGACCTTATCTCTTGATTTATATAGTCAATATGCGGAAATGGAACGTCATGATGGAAAGTGGCGCTTTACTTCACCAACGCATGTTGTACATGCCTTTGCACAAGCTCTCAAAGAACTATCTGAAGAGGGTGGTGTAATTGCACGTAACAAACGTTATTCCGACAACCAGAAGCATTTAGCCGAAGGGATGGAATCTCTAGGATTTAAAGTTCTAATTGATGAGAAGTATCAGTCACCAATTATTACATCCTTTATTTATCCGAGTGATGATTTTGATTTCAATCAGTTCTATCAAGAGTTGAAGCAAGATGGCTTTGTTATTTATCCAGGTAAAATCTCGCAAGTTCCAACTTTCCGTATTGGTAATATTGGTGAAGTTTATCCTGACGATATAACTAGATTATTGTCAGCAATTCAAACTATTATCACCAAATAAAAAAACAATCAGTTAAAGTCCAAATGCTGCTTAAAGTCTGATGACTTAAGTAGTTTGAACTTGCTGATTGTTTTTTTAATCTTCGGCGTTGTTTAATTTAAGCAGATTAGCTATTGAATCATAGTAACGTAGGTAAAGTAATTCTGAGCATTCCCACCAAGCACCTGCTAAAAGAGCACTGCCGAGAACATCGCTTAGATAATGTCCCCGTAAATATACTCTGGAAATGGCAACAATGATTAACCAAATTACCAACAAGATTTTAATGACTTGTTGAGTCGATGCATTTCGAATCATCGGTAGGATGAAAATAATTAAAGCTAAGATGACTAAGCTTGTTCCAAAAACATGGCCACTGGGGAAACTGTATCCCGAAGCTGGCAGCAATTTTGCTGTAGGACGAGGTCTTTTAACTGTGATTTTGACAAGGTAGGAAATGATATTACCACTAATCAATATAAATCCAATCCAAAGTCCGGCATCTTTTTTTCCGCTCCGATATAGGAAAATGGCGATAACTATTAAGTAAATTGCATCCATCGCAGGACTAGCCAAGGTGGTGATCATTGAGAACAGTTTCGTGTTGAAAGGAGAAACTAGACCTCCCAGAAGGTTTTGGGCTCCACCATCGATACTAGTGACAATTGAACTGTTCGTCAGAACTAATAGTTCTAAGAGAAAGAAAGCCACGATGTAGGCTGTGGCTAACCATTTGCGGTGATTTTTTGTTTTAAAAATCAAAATAAGAACTCCTTTGAAGCAGAATGTTAAGAAAACGATCCCTCAACATCTTCTTAAGGTTTGATTGTAATATTATTTTCATAATAATTACAGCAATTTACATATCATTTTAAAACAATTTTAATTGTACAAATAAATGCACTCTAAAATGATTTTAATGATATAATTTGTCTTACTAAAAAGGAGGCTTATGATGCTCACATTAATGGCAGCCAGTTCCAGCAGCTCAGCACCAATTTTACTTGCTGTTGGTGCGGCAATTCTCGTTATCATTTGGTTATTTATCAAAACGGGGATGGCACTACTTCATCATCCAATTATTGGAATTATCTTGATTCTCTTAGGAGTTTTAGGACTTTGGAATTATCTGATAATTGGGATTGGGGTAATTGTTGGGGGAATAGTTTTCTTGATTGCAGCACAATTCTTTAATAACTGATAATGTTCGAAGGTAGTTCAAAATAGCAACGTCTTTCGAGAATAAGTAGCAAGTAGCCTCTGATTTCAATATGAGATCAGGGGTTATTTATTTGTTCTGAATTCAAAAAATTGTTTTTCTACAGAAAGTAACTATCATAAAGGTCAAATTAATGGAGGTAAAAGTATGATGGCAATTATGATTGGCTTAATTATTGGCATTGGGTTGCCGATTCAAACTAGTATCAATACCAGATTAAGGCTTGCAGTCAAATCGCCATTTGTTGCCTCTTTAATCTCATTTCTTTTTGGTATGGTTTTCTTGGCTTTGCTGATTCTTATTCAAAAAAAGACTTTGTTCTTGTCTAGCCAAATGTTAATTCAGCAACCAATATGGATCTGGTTTGGAGGAATTTTAGGAGTTATATATTTGACCACTAATATTTTATTATTTCCTCATTTAGGAAGTATACAAACCGTCATTATGCCAATATTAGGTCAAATTTTGATGGGATTATTGATAGATAATTTTGGGTTTTTTGATTCTAAAGTGCAGCATCTAATGCCAATGAGGCTAGTAGGAGCGGGATTAGTTGTAATCGGTGTAGTAGGAGCCGTTTCTATTAATCAATTGTTGGCAAAACGCCAGAATAAAATTGCGTCATCCGTGAATAAGACACCGAACTTATGGCCTTATCGCTTAGTGGGAGTAATTGCTGGCATGGTCAGTGCTAGTCAGACTGCTATCAATGGTCATTTAGGTTTGATTTTAAACTCACCAATTAAAGCGGCCTTTATTTCTTTTGCTGTAGGTACCTTACTTTTAATAATTTTAGTGTTAATTTTGAGACCACAAGTAAGTTTAAATCAAGCTGGCGGTCGTAATCCTTGGTGGATGTGGTTTGGCGGTTTTATTGGAGCAGTATTTGTCTTGGGAAATGCTTATTTAGTGCCAATTTTAGGTACTGGTTTGGCCGTAGTGATTGTCCTAGTGGGGCTAATAATAGGCAGTTTGTTGATCGATCAATTTGGTTTGTTGGCCGCTCAAAAAAATACTGTAACTTTTGCTCAATTTTTAAGCCTTTTAGTCATGATTTTTGGAGTTGTCATAATTCGAGTGCTCTAGAATAAAAATCAATTAGTTGTATTTAAAGTTGGAATACTTCATGATAACGATTGCATAGAACATATTTATTTATGAATCCCTGAAAGGTAAAGTGAGTAAAATGACAAAAATGATAGCTGGACAAGCTTTAGTAAAAGTTTTGGAAGACTGGGGCGTTGACCACATTTATGGTGTTCCTGGTGGTTCAATCAATCATACCGTTGAAGGTTTATATTTAGAAAAAGATAAAATGAAATATATTCAAGTTCGTCATGAAGAAGTGGGCGCCTTGGCCGCTAGTGCTGATGCCAAATATACCGGAAAAATTGGTGTAGCTTTTGGTTCGGCTGGACCTGGAGCAACTCATTTGTTCAACGGATTATATGATGCCAAGATGGATCATGTTCCGGTTTTAGCTTTAGTGGGACAAGTGGGACAGGCAATTATGAACTTGAATTCATTCCAAGAGATGGATGAGATTCCCATGTTTGCGGATGTAGCCGTTTATAATCGTACTGTAACTAACGCTGAACAAATTCCCTATGTAATTAATCAGGCAATTCGTGAAGCATATCGTCAAAAAGGTCCTGCGGTGGTAATTTTACCTGAAAATTTAACTACTCAAGAGATTGATTATATTCCTACTAAAACTCCGAAAGTAGTTGAAAAAGCTTACACACAAACAATTAATCCAGAAGATATCAAGAATACTTTACAAATGCTCAAAGAAGCTAAACATCCTTTAGTTTACGCTGGTCGAGGTCTGTTAGGCGCCAAAGATCTACTAGCCAAATTCTCGGAACAGTTTAATCTACCAGTGCTGAATACCGTTCCCGCTACCGGGGTAATTAGCACTGATCATCCAAACTTTGTCGGAACATCAGGTCGTTTGGGCAGTAAACCTGGATTTGAGGCTGTTCATCATGCCGATCTGATTCTTCTCATTGGATCAGAGTTTCCTTTTGCTAGATCGTGGCCAAAGAATATCAAAGTTATCAACGTGAACGATAATCCATTTGATATTGGCAAAACAGTCGATGCTGACTATGCGGTGATTGCCGATGCCAAAACTTATTTGCAAAGTATGATCGATACCAAAGAAACTTTACCAGCAGGATTATGGTTAAAAGCGAACCAAGAAAATAAGGCTAACTGGAATCGCTGGCTTGATGAGCGTGCCAAGGATGACAGTCAAGGACTTAATGCCGAGACGGTCGTTAAGAAAATAGCTGAAATGGCTGGTCCTAATGATACTTATGGTGTTGATACGGGGAATGTCAGTGAATTCAGCGTTCGGGGACTGCCAATGAATCAGAATCAAAAATTTGCTATCTCTGGATTATTTGCCACAATGGGCTTTGGTTTGCCGGCAGGACTGGCAGGAGCATTGAGTTTCCCTGATGCACAAGCGTGGACTTTATCAGGTGATGGAGGCTTTTCAATGGTCGCACCAGACATCATTACTGAAGTTAGATATAATTTGCCGGTAATCAATGTAATACTTTCCAATGAAAGATTGGGATACATTTATTATGAACAAATAGCTACAAAACAACATCTGTACGGAGTTGACCTGACAGGTGCTGATTGGGCCAAAGTGACAGAAGGTCTTGGAGGAATTGGCTTTACAGTCAAGTCGATCAAAGATGTTGATGATGTGTTTGCCAAGATTAAAGACTTACAAGCTGCTGGCAATAAGAAACCAATTGTTGTGGACGCTCAGATTAGACAGATCGATCCGATTGCCACGAGTCTGGTTCAGCTAGATGCAAAGCTTTATGGTCAAGAGGCGGTCGACGCATATGCCAAGAGATATGAAATTGATCCTAAGACGCAACCAGCTTTAGGTGAATTATTACGAGCTCAAGGCGATAATGATTAATCGGCTTCATAATCAGTTTGAAATAGCTTAAAATGAAAGCGAGTCCTCGTTGACCCGCTTTTTTTAATATAATTTGAGGGATACTTATGTTGATTGAAAAAATTGAAGATTTGGCAAAAATGGTTGATCAAAAAGCAAGTAACTTTTTGGTTGCTGGGGCAGCGTTTGAATTTTGTGATGAAATCAGACGGTCTGAAATAATGGCTAGTGGCAATGAATGGTCGATCGTAACTACCCAAGGTTGGATGGCACTAGTTACGACTTTTAATCACAAGATTCACCGTGCTTTTATGAGTGCTGAAAAGATTAGCCGTGAAGATTTAAAAAAGCTGATCATTCGTGAATACATTATTAAGAAGACTAGTAATGCTGAGCAATATCAACTCGTTTTGAGAGCAAAAAAATAACGAACTCCGTTGATGGAGATCGTTATTTTTTTTAACCAAAGTTTCCAGAAACGTAATCTTCAGTTGGTTGGCGGTTAGGATTAGTGAAAATATTGACAGTTGAATTATATTCAATCACGTGTCCCAAGTGAAGAAAGGCAGTGTAATCACTAATTCGGGATGCTTGTTGAAGATTATGAGTAACGATGATGATAGTGTAATCTTTTTTCAAAGTCTGTAAGGTCTCTTCAATTTTAGAAGTTGAAATTGGATCAAGCGCACTAGCGGGTTCATCGAGTAACAAGATGTCTGGTTTCATGGCAATTGATCTAGCGATACAGAGTCTTTGCTGCTGACCACCGGAAAGGTCTAAAGCACTCGTATCAAGGTCATCTTTTACTTCATCCCACAAAGCAGCACCCTTTAAACTTGTTTCAACTCGTTCATCTAGTTCATGCTTATTTTTGACACCAGCATTTTTCAAAGCAATGGTAATATTTTCACGGATAGATTTGGCGAAAGGATTTGGCCGTTGAAAAACCATGCCGATATGTTGGCGAACTTCATAAACGTTGATTTTAGGACTGTTAATATCGAGGTCACGATACATGATTTCACCATCAACACGGGCGATACGGTCATTCATCCGATTTAAACAACGAAGTAAAGTCGACTTTCCACAACCGAAAGCACCAATCAAGGAAGTGATTTTATAACGGGCAAAATTTAAACTAGCGTCAAAAAGTGCATGATTGTCGCCATAATAGACCTGAAGGTTTTTAGCAGAGAGTGCTGTTTCTTCATTAATATCAGTAATGTATGAGTCGTTTAAGTTATATTCTTTCACAATTTAAGACCTCATTTCGAAGCAGTAATTTTACTGTAGAGTTTATTACCTAAGAAACGTGCTCCTAGGTTAAAAATCAAGATGACAATAATCAACACTGCTGAAGAGGCACTGGAGATAAGTGCTGAATCAGGGGTCACACTTTCAGTGTTAACTTTCCAAATATGAACTGCCAAAGTTTCAGCGGGACGCATTGGGTTTAAGAAACTGGTGGCAGAAAAGATGTTCCAGTTTGTATAGTCAACGGTTGGTGCACTTTGTCCAGCAGTGTAAATCAAGGCAGCGGCTTCACCAAAAATTCTACCAGCACTAAGGATCAACCCGGTTAAGATACCAGGTAAAGCTGCAGGCAAGACAATTTTAGTAGTTGTTCTCCATTGTGATAGGCCTAAAGACATCCCTGCTTCTCTTTGTAGGTCAGGCACATTGCGAAGTGATTCTTCAATATTACGTGTCAGTAATGGTAGATTGAAAAAGGTTAGAGCAATTGCTCCAGATAAGATGGAGAAACCTAGATTTAATTTGATAACGAAAACTAAGTAGCCAAATAGTCCAACCACAACTGATGGTAATGAACTTAAAACCTCGACACTGGTCCGGATCAAATTTGTAAACCAATTATCAGAAGCATATTCTGATAGATAAATACCGGCACCTAAACCGATTGGCAAGGAGACGATGACAGTCAGAACTAGGAGATATAGTGAATTGAATAATTGATCTCTGATACCTCCGCCGGCACTAAATGATTGTGCAGCGCTGGTTAGAAAATGCCAAGAAATATCAGGGACCCCATTGAAGAGAATATAACCCAAGAGGGCAATCAAAAGTAAAATGACGGCTGCAACGATTAGATGGATGATACCAGTTGCAATTTTGTCTATTTTTTTTGCATTCATTTAGAATTGACCTCTCTTTCCGATAAATTTAACGAGGAGATTTAAGAACAGTGACATCAATAATAAGATCAGAGCTAGTGACCAGAGAGCATTGTTTGGTAAAGTTCCCATAACCGTATTACCAATATCGGTAGTTAATTTACTGGTCAAAGTTGAAGCAGGTGAAATTAAGTTCTTAGGCATAAGAGCCGCATTACCGATGACCATTTGAACAGCGAGGGCTTCACCAAACGCTCTGGCCATTCCAAAGATAATGGCTGTTAAAATACCTGGGATAGCTGATCGTAAAATAACTTTGTAAATAGTTTGCCAACGAGTGGCACCTAGTGCCAATGAGGCTTGACGGTAGTAAAGAGGGACTGATTTTAAACTATCAACCGTCAATGAAGTGATAGTTGGTAAAATCATGACGAATAGCACTAAAGTACCAGCTAAGATACCAAAGCCAGTTCCGCCAAAGATTCCCCGGATGAAGGGAACGATTACGGAAAGACCGATGAATCCGTAAACAACTGATGGGATTCCAACTAATAATTCGATCACAGGCTGTAAAATTTTGGTTCCTCGTTTGCTTGAAAACTCAGCCATGAAAATGGCAACTCCTAAAGCAAAAGGTGTGGCTAAAAGAGCAGCTAACAAAGTGACGCTGAATGAAGTAACGATCATTGGTAGCGCACCTACGTCAGGATTACCTTTTGCATCTGTTGCTCCCGGATTCCAATTAGATTTGGTTAAGAAATCGAAAACACGTACATGGTTTTGAGTAAAAGTTGCTAAACCTTTAGAAGCGATGAAATAGAGGATACAAGCGACTAATAGAATAATTAAACCAATGCAAAGATAACAAATTCCTTTTCCAAAGTAGTCTTGAAAAGTGGCTTTGGATTTCGTCTGTAACTTTTTTTGAATGTGATCCATGGGGAATCACTCCTTTATTATAAAAAAAGAACCTTAACCAAGATCAGGCAAGGTCGAAGTTCTTTTCGCAATTATTTATTTTGAACTAACTGTTCCTTTTGAATCTTTTTGAACTTTCATATTGTGGATGCTGATGTAGCCCATGTCTTTAACTAATGAATCTTGAACATCTTTTGAGTTCATATAGTCAAGGAATTTTGAAGTTGCAGCATCAGGCTTACCATTTGTATACATATGTTCATATGACCAAATCTTCCATTTGTTTGATTCAACGTTATCGTCAGTTGGTTTTACTTTGTCGATAGAAATTGCTTGAATCTTATCAGTAATGTATGAGAATGCTAGATAACTTACGGCACCAGGAGTACTTTGAACAATCTTTTGAACTGTACCATTTGAATCTTGTTCTTGTGACTTAACTGCTTGATCACCTTTTAATACAGCAGCTTCAAAAGTTGCACGTGTACCACTACCTTTGGCACGGTTGATAACTGTGATTGTTTCATCCTTACCACCAACTTCTTTCCAGTTAGTGATTTTACCTGTAAAGATTTGTTTTACTTGGTCCATTGTTAGGTTCTTAACGTTGGCGTCTTTATTAACTACAGGAGCCATACCAACAACGGCAACCTTATGATCAACTAATTTCTTTGAATCAATACCTTGCTTTTCTTCAGCAAAAATATCGGAATTACCAATTGTTACTGACTTGTCTTGAACTTGGCTCAAACCTGTACCAGAGCCACCACCTTGAATTGTGATATTGACCTTACTGTTGTTCTTTTGGAAATTAGAAGCAGCTTTTTCAACTAAAGGTTGTAAAGCAGTTGAACCAACGGCAGTGATTTTACCAGAAACTGCACTACTTGTGTCCTTTGATGATGAAGAGCTACTCTTGCTATTATTACCACAGCCGGTTAAGACCAGCATTAAGGCGGCTACACCTAAAATTAATGAAATAATAGTTTTCTTTTTCATATTTAAGACCCCTATTCAAATTGTTGTTGATAAATTTTTTTATCTATTCTATCGAACACTTTAATAATAAGTGGAGTGTGTATAAAAAATGTTTATTTAATGTAAAGTTATTGTAAAGTGTGAATAAAATATACATACAATATGTAAACTTGCAAATGTAAGAAAGCAGGGGAACATGTATTATAAAAACATTTGTATCACGGTATATTGAAAGACAATAGTTAATTTGGGCAATGTAAATGACCAACTATATTTACATTGTTATAATCAAATTGTGATGTGGCTGTGGTTAGTGTTTATTTCAAGAATCTGTAAATTAAAGACAGCTTGAATTTTAATATTGTATAAGTTCAGCCCTGCAATATTAAATGCCAGGAAGGAAGTAGGGAACATGCAACCACTTGTATTGCTTAGCAATAAACTATCACTCTTTATTGAGATCAATGATTACTTCAATAACCAAGGCTGGTTTATTCGTAATATTACCGATCCAAGAGAAGTTGAAAAATTAGTTGAAAAAGAAAATATCGCTGGCTTATTATGGGATTTTTCGATTGCTGATTTAAAACAATCCTTGAAAATTTTGAAGTCAGTCCGCAGTAAAATTTCTGGTCCGATCATTGTTTTAGCACCTGCCAAAGAAAAGAAGCGCCGCTCATTGTTTTATAACATCAATATCGACAGTTTCATCACAAAGCCATTTGAATATCCCGAAATAGTTGCGAAAGTCAAACAGTTATTCTGGGTTTATGATAAATTTTCAATCAATCAGGATTCATCGACGGCAACTCAGCGAGAACTCAAGCGAGATACCGTTAAGTTCAACGATATCGTGATTGATTTCAAGCACTATCGAGTGACACATAATGGTTATGATCTGGGTCTAACGCCCAAAGAATTTAGTTTATTCTGGTATTTAGTTCAACATCGGGGCAAGGTCATGAGTCGTGATCAATTATTAGAAGGCGTCTGGGGATATGATTCGGCAGGGTCTAGTCGTACGGTCGATATTCATATTAGTCATCTGCGGGATAAGTTAGCTGAACGTTCAAAATTTCAAGATTGTATTAAAACAGTTCGGGGGTTTGGATATGTATTAGATAATGATTATCCTTTGGTGTCTGGAGGCTGAATCCATTAGTTTTAGATGTGTTCTTAAACTAAGTTATTTAATATCATGAAAACACAAGAGGCGGTACCAACTGAAAATCTTCAGTTAGTACCGCCTCTTTTTTTATTATCGAGCCATTTTTAGACGAATCAATTTATCGATCTCAGTAATAATCAATACAATTGCTCCGGCAGCAATAGCCATAGCCCATTCAGTTAAACCGATTGCTCCAGTGGAGAAGATCTCTTGCATAAATGGTACATAAGTTAAAATCAACTGCAAGATCAGCATCAAACCAACGAAGACAAAGACTTTCGAATTGGAGAATAGTTCTTTGGATAAAGCTAGTTTAGGAGTTCTGATATTGAATAGGTAGAAGATCTTACCAATGATCAAAGTGTTAACCATTGTCGTACTAGAAATGATTTCGCTGACGCCTTGATTATTTAAATAAATATCAATTATTAAACTGACGGCAGCGATCAAAAGCGCTACGTAAGTCATCTGGAAAACGTCATGACGATTCATCAATTTACTACCAGTTTTACGTGGCTTTCGTTTCATGATTCCAGCTTCAGCCGGTTCAAAAATTAAGGCAAATTGAATTGTGATGGCTGAAACCATATTGATCCACAATAATTGGGTCGGTTGGAGAGGAATTTCTTGTTTGGTCAATATCGCATAAGCAACGATCAGACCTTCAGAGAAAGAAATTGGTAGAAGATAGAGAATACTTTTCTTAATATTGTCAAAGATTCTTCGACCTTCTTTAATGGCAGAAGACATTGTAGCAAAGTTGTCATCTGTCAAAATCATATCTGCAGAGTCTTTGGCCACGTCGGTACCTTTGATACCCATGGCCACACCGATGTCAGCTCGTTTTAAGGCGGGAGCATCATTGACGCCATCACCTGTCATAGCAGTGACCTTGTTATTCTTTTGCAAAGCTTCGATGATTTCTAACTTGTTGCTAGGTGTTGTCCGAGCAAAGACTTGGTTGTTGTCAGCAGCTTGGATACGTTCTTCATCTGAAAGAGCATCCCATTGTGGACCAGTGATTGCATGGATCTCATCAGCAAGTCCTAATTTTTCACCAATTGATTTTGCAGTTATGGCATTATCACCAGTGATCATTTTTACTTGCACCCCAGCGCCACGCATAACTTTCAGTGATTCAATCACTTCTTCACGTGGTGGGTCGATGATAGCAGCGATACCTAAGAAGTTTAATCCATCGAGGATCATTTCGTGAGTAACTTCATTGGCATCTTTAGGAGCTGGTTCATAACCTACGGCAATAACTCGTTTACCTTCGGCTGAGAACTGTTGAACTTTATCTAACCAGTAATCGTAGTTAAATGAACTATCTTGTTTTTGAGCCATCTCTAACAACTTATCCGGTGAACCTTTTACAAAGAGGAATCGCTGTTGGTTTTTATCTTGAACTATTTTCCCGATGTAACGATAATCCGAATCGAATGGCAAAATATCGATTTCTTGGTAAGGATTCTCTTGTTCGTAAGGGAAGACTTTGTGATATAGGGTCAAGAAGGCACCATCAGTTGGTTCACCGTTGATGAGCCATTGATCATTTTCATGCAGTAAAGTTGTATCATTGGCTTGGTAGCCAGCTTCTAAGAATAGTTTCAAACGGTCATTGATTGTTGCGGGCTGGTTATTTTGAATGATTTTACCATTAGGCTGATAACCTGTTCCTGTAACTTGATAAATTTGGTCGTCAACAAGAATATCGGTAACTGTCATTTCATTTTTCGTTAAGGTACCAGTCTTATCGGTTGCCACCACGTCCACTGATCCAAGCGTTTCGACAGCTGGAAGTGTTTTGACGATAGTATTTTGACGCTTAGCCATGTCACTGACACCTTTAGCTAAAATAACTGAGGTTGTCGCTGGCATTCCTTCGGGAATCGCACCAACCATCATGGCCACGACTGCCAAGGATAATACAGGTAGAGAATATGTATCAAAGATCAATCCAATGATAAAAATTACCACTGAGGCCGCTACGATAAAGTACGAAACATTCGTTCCTAAACGGTCGATGATTTGCATCAACGGTGTTTTTCGTTGTTTAACGGCACTAACATCACTAGAGATCTTACCAATTTCAGTATCTTTAGCAGTAGCGATGACGATTCCACTACCACTACCATTAGTTACGGCAGTTGAGGCAAAGGCCATATTTCTTTGTTCTGCTAACGGTACTTCTTGGGACAGAGCTTCAGAAATTTTGACAACGGAGTCCGATTCACCTGTTAAAGCCGATTCTTGAATACGTAAGTTGTCGGAATCAATGATTCTTAAATCAGCTGGGACATTGTCGCCGGCTTCCAAAAAGACTGTATCGCCAACAACTAATTCTTCAGCGGGAACATCTTTTCTTTGTCCGTCACGATAAACGGTTGCCTCAATCGACAGCATTTGTTTAATTTTGTCCAGAGCGTCAGATGCGTTAGATTCTTGATAATAGCCAATAATCGCGTTGATGATAACTACCAAGAAAATAATGATCGAGTCGGAATAGTGGTGCATTAACAAGGTAATGATCGTTGCCGCAATTAAGACATAGATCACCATATTGTTGAATTGACGGAAGAAAATCTTCCACTTTGGCGTTTTTTGAGCTTCTAATTTATTTGGACCATTTTCTTCCAAGCGTTTTTGAGCTTCAGAAGTTGTTAATCCATCTTTAAATTCGTTTGTGTTATATCTTTCTTTTAAATTGTTAAATCCTAATTGATAGGGTTTTGGTTTCAATTGACATCTCCTCGTTTGTTTTTTAGGTTAAAAAAAAGCGCATTGCTAAAAAGTAATGTGCCAAACTCAGCTTCGAAGTCGATGCAAGAAATATATAAGATTCGTTTTCAGTTACTTTTCACTCCCTCAAGTATGTGTAGCTATAAAGATAACAGCTCTTATACATTATGTCAATATTAAAGAAACAATTAGATTTTTATAATGATACTTTTACTTCGGAATATACCAATCAGAAAATGGGATAGGCCAATAACTTTTTGAAAACGTTTAACTATCTTACATGACACATGAATTCATTAAAAACTATTGTTATCTACGAAGTATACCAGTATGATTGGATTCGTTAGAAAAAAGTTCTAATTAAGGGAGGAAAATAGGAAAATGAAAACCTATCTTCAAAGAATGGGCCGATCGCTTCAATTGCCAGTCGCAGTTTTACCAGCGGCAGCGCTATTAGAAGGTATTGGCCACTGGCTACCACAAAACTGGTCAATTGCACAGTTCTTACAAGTTGGTGGTACCGCCATTCTTAGTCAGTTGGCTTTGTTATTCGCGGTTGGTTTATCAATTGGAATGGCGAAAGTCAAAGATGGTGCAGCAGCGATGGCGGGGGTCGTTGCTTATATCGTGCCAATTTATGTTTTAGCACCGCAACAAGTAGCCCTCTTGAAGGGAATTAAAGTTAGTCAAGTTGATTCAGCTTTTAATGCTATCGCTGGAAATGTTTTTATTGGTATTATTGCTGGTTTGATTGCGGCAGCTTTATTTGATCGCTTTCATGAGACAAAGTTGCCAATGGCCTTGTCCTTTTTCAGTGGCAAACGCCTGGTACCTATCTTGGCTACTTTGGTAATGTTGATTATTTCAGTAATTTTATTATTCGTCTGGCCTGTATTATATGGAGCATTGATCTCCTTTGGTAAATTTATTGTCAACCTTGGCTGGATCGGTGCCGGATTATTTGGTTTCTTCAACCGTTTGTTGATTCCAACAGGATTGCATCAAGCGTTGAACCAAGTATTCGAGTTTAATATTGCGGGTATCAATGATATTGGTAATTTCTGGGCCAACAAAGGAACCAGAGGTGTAACCGGAATGTATCTAGCTGGATATTTCCCGGTAATGATGTTTGGTTTGCCTGCTGGTGCCTTAGCCATCTATAAAAATGCCTTGCCAGAACATAAGAAAACTACGGCTGGTTTGATGTTGGCTGGAGCCTTCGCTTCATTCTTTACTGGTGTTACCGAACCCTTAGAATTTTCATTTATGTTTGTTGCTTGGCCATTGTACGTAATTCATGCGGTCTTTACTGGTTTATCAATGGCTTTTGCTGCTTTTATGCACTGGACGGCTGGGTTTACTTTCAGTGCCGGATTAGTCGATTATATTTTAAGTTTCCATATGCCGATTGCAAATAAACCTTACATGTTGTTAGTGCAAGGTTTAGTCATGGCAGTTATTTATTACTTTGGTTTTGACTTTGCAATTCGGAAATTCAATCTGATGACTCCCGGTCGTGAGCCAGTGACCGAAGATAATTCTGTAGTAGCAGAAGTTTCAACTTCTTCAGCTGATGATAAATACATGATCATGGCTAAGAAGATTTATGCCGGTATCGGTGGTCATGATAATATTAGTGTTATCGACAATTGTACGACTCGTTTGCGTTTACAATTAAAGGATACGACTAAAGCCAACAAGGCTCAGATTATGAGTGCAGGTGTTGCCGGAGTAAATGTTTTAGATAAAGTTAATATTCAAATTGTCGTTGGAACGGAAGTTCAATTCGTAGCGGATGCTTTGAGTAAACTTTTTGCTGAAAATGCTCAAGTTGACCAAGCAAAGACAACTGAGTCCAAAGCAAAACCTCAAGCCGCTCCTGAATCTGACGTCAAGTCGGGAGAAACAGAAATCTTTTACAGTGTTGCCAACGGTCAAGTTGAAGACATTGAACAAGTAAGCGATCCAACTTTTGCACAAAAGATGTTGGGTGATGGCTATGCAGTGATTCCAACAGATGGTAAAATCACTGCTCCTGTTGACGGAACTATCACAACCATTTTTCCAACTAAACATACCTTAGGTATTAAGACGGCCGCTGGTTTGGAAGTCTTAGTTCATATGGGAATTGATACAGTTCAATTAAAAGGTGAACCTTTTGAAATCAAAGTTCAAGAAGGTCAAGTGGTTAAACATGGTGACCAATTAGCCCAGGTTGATTTAGATAAAATTAAGCAAGCTAAAAAAGCCACTGACATGATGGTGATCGTCACCAACATGCCAGCAGTTGCTTATATGAAATTTACTTTCAATGACCAAAATCGTGATGATAATGTTGCGGTACTAAAAGTCACTACAAAATAGTTGTTACACCCTTCATGATCCATTAAAAAAATAAATTTTTGATTAATTCCAAGTAGAATTCAACTTTTCTACTTGGATTTTTTTGTCTGAAATGTTAGAAGAATTTGGCAACAAAAAAGCAACCCAGCTTTTAATAGGCCAGGATGCTCAAGTGACTAATAAATTAAGTTGTTAATTTCTGTTCACTAACCTAAGAATTCAAAGACATCTTTACGATTGTACAGATGCAAGATTTTTTCCAGTAAGAATTGCAAAACAATTGCGACAATGACTGGTACGATAATCCAACTGATCAATAAGAGAATTACATTGAGACCGGCTTCTAATGAAGCTAATGGACCCACGAGTCCGACTAAACCAAAACCAGCCGAGGCAGGAGTTCCCGAAATATTGAATAGAGCGACTGGAATGGCAGAAATTGCGGCAGTGATGAGACAAGGAACTAAAATGATTGGTTTTCTAAAGAGATTAGGCATCATCATTTTCATAGCACCTAAAGCAATTGCAATTGTGACACCTGGTTTATTAACTCGCCAAGAATTTACTACTAAAACGATGGTTGTGGCAGCTACACCCATAGCAGCTGCACCAGCAGAAATACCGTTTAACTGAATTGCCATACCGATAGCAACGGTTGAAATCGGTGAAATGATCAAGGTAGCAAAAGCACAACTGATCAAGATACACATGAAGATTGGTTGCAAGTTAGTGAAAGAATTTATCCCATCACCAATGGCCTTGGTAATATCAGTTACGAATGGATAGAGATAAAAGCCAATTAATCCAGCCCCGACACCGACAACGATAGGTGTTAAAACGATTGCGACCGAACCAAATTTCTCGCCGATCAAAAGGATCATCCCTACGGCAATGGAGGCTGTCAACATCGTATTGATAATATCGCCTGTACCGGCACCAATATATGCTTGAGCTTTCTCGTTAAATTTAATAACACCAGAACCAACGAAGGAAGCTCCACCAACTACCATCATCGGCATTGGTTTGAAACCAAATTGCAGCGCAATCAACGCTCCAATCAAAAGTGGTGTTCCTAGTTGAAAAATGAGTGCCATTTGTCCAATGGCTACGGCAAAAGGATTATTGCCAAAAATTTTTAGGATAGCAGCTAAAACAGCGTTTGGAATCAATCCAATGATAATACCAGTAGCGGTTCCAGATAGAACTTTGTTGAGAAATACTTTTGCTGTTAGTTTGTTATTCATAATAAATCCCCTTGTTAGTTAACTATTTAGCGCCTAGAATATCTTCTTTACAGTGAATCAATTGTGTTAATAAGTCACAATATGGAGTAGGCAATTGGTATTTTTTACCTTTTTTAGAAACAGCACCGTTAATATAATCAATTTCCGTCAAACGGTGGTTGTTGATCAAGTCTTGATACATTGATGGGTAATGTTTACCGATCGTCTCTGGATCAAAACAAGATTCAACATGTTCAACAACTTCTTTGGTATCTAAGTTGACCCCTTCAGCTTGGGCGACGGCCGCAAATTCATTGACGACTGTTACTACGATATCGTGAGCTGGTTTTGTTGCTCCAAATTCAGCCATGTTGACATCGAGTAGGGTGCAAAGACAATTCATCGTGCCATTGACGCAAGCCTTACGATAGATTGAATAATGAATATTATCGGAATATTTGGCATTCAAACCAGACTCTGAAAGGACCTCAGCCAATTTCTGAGCGGCAGTTTCTTGACCCTGACCAAGATTTTGCAATTCAACTGAACCATTGCCGAATAATTTTACTTGTCCTGGACCAACCAAGCCAGCTGTCCACATAGTGTTTCCGATAAAGATATTTTTCATAGGGATGTACTTTTCGATCGTATCTTCATGTCCAATACCGTTCAATAGACAAAGAATCTTCGTATCTTCTGAAATTAGTGGCTTGATATCTTGCAACATTTTATCCAGCTGCATGGACTTAGTGAATAAAATAATTAAATCAGCTTTTTTGGTTGCTTGAATGTCAGCTTGAAGCATAACGGGAATATTGACCGTGATGTCCTCACCGTTGAAGTTGGCTTTTAGACCATGTTCTTTAATGGCGTTGACGTGATCAGGCCAACCGTCGACAAGTGTTACATCATTGCCGCCTTTGTGGAGCATGATTCCAAAACGGCTACCCATAGCACCCGCACCCGCGATAATTACTTTCATAGTTTTTTCTCCTTAGATTTAATGTAAGTTCATTATACTTGATTCAATGTGAAAAAAGCTACAAACATTTATGTCACTATTGACTAAAACGTTTTCAAATGTTAGATTATGTTTGAAATAAACATAAGCAAACATGGGGGAACAGCATGAGTTCATTAACAGAATTTCAAAAATTAAATCCAGAATACAAGATCCTCTCAATTGATGATCCAGATTTCAAAAAGTACGGTAAAGTTTATACAAATTACGATATTAAAGAAGTAACTGACTTTATGGATAAGAATGTTAAAATTTCTAGTCCAGCAAACTTCTACACACCATCGAACAAAGGATTAGAAGCAATTCCAGTTATTCAAGAAATGGGCCGGGATATTTACGCTAACTTGCCAATTGAAGCTGGTGAATGCACTGGTCAATCAACAAACTTCTCCGCCATCGAATATCACCAAGGTAGCGAAACTAATATTATGTTGACTGATGTGATCATGGTCTTGGGTCAACGTTCAACACTTGATACAAAAGGTGAATACAGTCCTAGTGAAGATGGACAAACATTCTTTGTTCCCGCTGGTACAGTAGTTGAATTTTACAGTTCAACTTTGCACTATGCACCAATCAAAGTTCATGATTCAGGCTTTTCAATCATCGTTATGTTGATCAAAGGCTCAAATGAAGAACTTCCAGCTGACTTCAAGAGTGATAACAAACGGATCGTTAAACAAAACAAATTTCAATTAGTAGATCCTAGTCGTAAAGACAAGATTGCTATTGGGGTTCAAGTTGGTTTGACTGGTAAATTGATCGAAATGACACCATTAGATAAATAGAAAACTGAAAAAACTCATCAACTTATATTAAAAAAAGTTGATGAGTTTTTTTATGCTACTTATATAAAGCAGTTAATTGTGAACAACAATTTTGCCGATCATATGATTAGTTTCGACCAATTGATGGGCTAATTTGAGATTTTTAACGTTGATCGGCGTCAATTCTTTCGTCAAAGTACTCTTAATAATACCTGTATCTAGTAATTCGGAAACTTTGTCCAATATCTGGTGCTGTGTGATCATGTCGGGTGTTTGATAATAAGATTTTGAATACATCCATTCCCAGACAAAAGTAGCTCTTTTTTTGGTCAACCTTTTCAAATTAATGGGACGTTTATTTTCGGTTATTGAGGTGATACGACCACCCGGTTTGATCAATTCGGCCATTTCACTCCAATGTCCATCGAGATCGTTCAATTCTAAAATATAATCAACGTATTTATATCCTAATTGATGGACTTCTTTTACTAAATCACGACGATGATTGACAGTTTGATCAGCGCCGTGTTCTTTCACCCAACGAATCGTTTCAGGACGGGAAGCACTGGCAATAACATTTAGACCTGCCAAATGGGCAAGTTGAGTAGCAATTGAGCCGACGCCACCAGAACCGTTGATGATCAAAATAGTCTTGCCTTGGTTATCAGCTTGATAGTCGATCGCTAGTTGCTCAAACAAGGCTTCCCAGGCAGTTAAAGATGTTAATGGCATAGCTGCAGCTTGTGCAAGTGAGATGTTTTTTGGAGCCCGACCAGTAATGCGCTCATCAACTAGTTGGTATTGACTGTCGCTACCAGGACGAACGAATGAGCCGGCATAGAAGACTTGGTCGTCAGGTTGGAAGAGACTCACTTCTTCGCCGATAGCTACGACCGTTCCCACTGCATCCCAGCCAATAATTTTAGGCCGCTGCAAGACCCCATGACCAGATTTTCTAACTCCGACATCGACCGGATTGACGGAAACAGCTTGAACTTTAACCAAAAGATCATGTCCTTTGGCGGTAGGAGTAGGTGTTTCAAATTCGATCAAACTGTTTGGATCTGTGATTTTCAAATGTTCCTTAAAACCGATTGCTTTCATATCACTAACTTCCTTTCAACTAAAATTCTAGATTAATTTAGTTTAGAAACAATTCTGAATAATTTGTGAGTAGTTACAAATTATTCAGTAGTCGAAATATTTGTAAAAGAATCGTGGTCATTGTAATTTAGTATTATTAATAAAAGGTAGGTTTTCACATGCAAAGACACATTTATGACTGTCAAACTGGCTGTCCGGTCGAAAGCACATTGCAATTTATCGCTGGTAAATGGAAGAGTGTGATCTTGTACCACTTATATATAGAAGAAACTTGTCATTTTGGACAGTTAAATCGTGAAATTTCGGCCTGCTCACAACGAATGTTGGCTCTGCAATTAGGGGAGTTAGAGCAAGATGGAATCGTGAAGAAAACTACTTACCAGACTAAGCCGCTGAAGACTGATTATACGTTGACAGAATTTGGTAAAAGTTTACAACCAGTCATCATGGCAATGGCAAAATGGGGAGAACAGTATAATAAAATAGCAAGTACAAAAGTAGGCGACTAAGGGTCGTCTATTTTTGTGGTTTCAGTAGGTTAATTTAATATGTATTCATTAAAAAAATTTTTTTTTGAAGATTAAGGGAATTACTAAAAAAATATTTTACTAAAAATGGACTATATAACTGGTACCTACCACTTTCTGTAAAATATTATTATTTTAACAAATGAGTTTTATCGAAAAAAATTGTTGAATCGTTTGTAACGAGTTGTTATTCAAAAAAAACAAATGAAAAATCATTTGATTCAATTCTCAATCTTTTTTGATTTAGATGAAAATGCTGATATAAGAGCAATTTAAGCCCGCTGTAATTGAAAACGTTAGAATATAGTCATTACTTTCATTTATCGAAATGGCAATTTTTTAACTGTAAATTTGTCAACTTTTTTTGACTAAATAATACCTATTTTTTAAAAATATTGATTTCACAGTGCTGCAAGAAGAACCAAAATCGTTAAATATAAACCAGAAAAATTATTTTAAAAGTTTAATTTTGTTTTATTTTGTCACTTTTTGTTAAAAAGGCTGTTTTTTTTCTGAAAAAATGATATTATGTAAGGGTTCACATGAAGGGTGAGCTCTATTAAAGCGGTTTATTTAGAAATTATTCTATTTTTATTGTCAATATGACCTGAAATGGGAGGTCAAAGTAAGCGCTTTAATGACATAAAAATAAAGGAGGATTAAACATGGTTGGAATTGTTATTGCAAGCCATGGTGACTTTGCTGATGGTATCAAGATGTCTGGGTCAATGATTTTCGGTGAACAAAAAGATGTTCAATCCGTAACATTGCAACCTAGCATGGGTCCTGATGATCTTAAGGCAAAACTGGAAGAAGCTGTTTCTTCTCTAAGTGATCAAGAACAAGTATTGTTCTTAGTTGATTTATGGGGTGGAACACCATTCAACCAAGTGAATGGTTTGTTCGAAGCACATAAAGATAAGTGGGCTATCGTTGCTGGTCTCAACTTACCAATGTTGATTGAAGCTTATGCTTCACGTCTTTCAATGAACTCAGCACAAGAAATTG
This sequence comes from Companilactobacillus sp. FL22-3, assembly GCF_054881455.1. NCBI lineage: Bacteria > Bacillati > Bacillota > Bacilli > Lactobacillales > Lactobacillaceae > Companilactobacillus > Companilactobacillus sp. FL22-3. The sequence goes on from NZ_JBTYYZ010000010.1 coordinate 116,795, forward strand.
CTGCTCATATCATTGAAACAGCAAAAGATGGTGTTAAGGTTCGTCCAGAATCACTACAACCTAAGGAAGCTCCTAAGGCTGCAGCTAAACAAGCACCTACAGGTGGTCAACCTGGTTCAATGGAATATGTTTTGGCACGTATCGATACACGTCTATTGCATGGTCAAGTTGCTACTGCATGGACTAAGACTACAAACCCAACACGTATCATTGTTGTTTCAGATAATGTTGCTAAAGATGATTTGCGTAAACAAATGATCATGCAAGCCGCACCATCAGGTGTTAAGGCTCACGTTATCCCTATCGACCAAATGATCAAGATTGCTAAAGATGATAAACACTTTGGCGGTCAACGTGCACTATTGCTCTTCGAAACACCACAAGATGCTAAGAGAGCAATTGATGGGGGCGTTCCATTGAAGACAATCAATGTTGGTTCAATGGCTCACTCAGTTGGTAAAGTTCAACCTAATAAGGTTTTAGCTTTTGACCAAAACGATATCGATACTTATAAGGCTATGGAAAAAGAGGGCATCAAGTTTGATGTTCGTAAAGTTCCTACAGACGCAAAAGATAATCTTGATGCCATCATGAAGAAAGCTCAAGACGAACTTAATAAAGAAAAATAATTTAATACATATATGTTTGAGAAATTAAACGGAGGATTATAATCATGCAATTGAATGTTATTCAAATGATTTTAGTCGTTATAGTATCTTTCTTAGCTGGTATGGAAGGTATCTTGGATGAATTCCACTTCCATCAACCAGTTATTGCTTGTACTTTAATCGGCTTAGTTACAGGTCAATTATTACCATGTCTTATCCTTGGTGGTTCATTACAAATGATCGCCTTAGGTTGGGCTAATATCGGTGCTGCCGTAGCACCTGATGCTGCCTTGGCATCTGTTGCTTCAGCTATCATTCTTGTTCTTGGTGGTAAAGGTAAAGCTGGTGTTACTTCAGCTATTGCCATCGCCGTTCCTTTGGCTGTTGCCGGATTGTTACTAACAATTTTGGCTCGTACATTGGCAACTGGTATTGTTCACATTATGGATAAAGCTGCCGAAGAAGGTAGTTTTAGGAAAATTGAATTGTGGCAATATATCGCTATTGCTATGCAAGGTGCACGTATCGCTATTCCTGCTGCTTTGATCCTAGCAATTGGTGCTGGTCCCGTTAAAGACATTCTTAACGCTATGCCTAGTTGGTTAACTGATGGTCTTGCCGTTGGTGGTGGTATGGTTGTTGCCGTTGGTTATGCAATGGTTATCAACATGATGGCTACTAGAGAAGTATGGCCATTCTTCGCAATTGGTTTTGTGTTAGCTACAGTTACACAATTAACACTTATTGGACTTGGTGCTATCGGTATTTCTATCGCACTTATCTACTTGAAATTGGAAAAATCAGGTGGTAACGGTGGCAACGGTGGTGGAGGAAACTCTAACACTGGTGATCCAGTCGGCGATATCATAGATAACTACTAAGAGGGGAGAACACAAAAAATGGCAGATCAAGTAAAGATTTCTAAAAAAGATAGAATTTCCGTTTGGTGGCGTTCAACCTTCCTACAAGGTTCATGGAACTACGAACGTATGCAAAATGGTGGTTGGGCTTATTCATTAATCCCAGTCCTTAAAAAATTATATAAAACAAAAGAAGACCGTGCCGATGCTTTGAAGCGTCACATGGAATTCTTCAATACTCACCCATACCTAGCTTCACCTATTCTTGGTGTTACTATGGCTTTGGAAGAAGAACGTGCTAATGGTGCACCTATCGATGATGTTACTATCCAAGGTGTTAAAGTTGGTATGATGGGTCCTTTGGCTGGTATTGGTGATCCTGTGTTCTGGTTCACTGTTAAGCCTATTATTGGTGCCTTGGCTGCTTCACTTGCCATGACTGGTAATATTCTTGGACCAATCATTTATTTCGTAGCATGGAATGCTATTCGTATGGCCTTCATGTGGTACACACAAGAACTTGGCTATCAAGCTGGTTCTAAGATTACAGATGACCTTTCAGGTGGTATCTTGCAAGATATTACTAAGGGTGCTTCAATTCTAGGTATGTTTATTCTAGGTTCATTGGTTAACCGTTGGGTTTCAGTTAAATTCACACCTACAGTTTCAACTGTTAAGCTAGATAAAGGTGCTTACATTGACTGGGCACATCTTCCTGCAGGCGCACAAGGCGTTAAGGAAGCTTTGATTCAACAAAAAGCTGGTCTTTCATTGACAGCTCACAAAGTAACAACATTGCAAGATAACTTGGATCAATTGATTCCAGGATTAGCAGCTTTGCTTCTAACATTGCTTTGCATGTGGTTACTAAAGAAGAAAGTTTCACCAATCGTTATGATTCTTGGCTTGTTCGTTGTAGGTGTATTGCTACACGTTCTAGGTATTATGTAATAATTCCGAAACTTTTAAATATGGGGTGGACTCAAAAGAGTTCCGCTTAGTGCATATTTTTAAAAATGCACAAAATAAAAGAACGCTTGATATCGTTGATATCACAGCGTTCTTTTTTTATTTGAGCGGAACTTGTATGGGCAATGATAGGGGGGATGATAATATCATTTCAAAAATGATATTAGAAATCTAGGATATTGGTGTTTCCAACCTCTCTTTTAGAGCTCTCTAAATCGCCAACATAATATTGGTAAAAAGTCATCATGTTATGTCCCATCTGTTGTGCAATAGCGTCCGCGCTGCCGCCCGCATCAAGGTGTAACGTTGCGTAAGAATGTCTTAATGAATATAAACTATATTGGTGAACATCTAAATCCTTTATTAACTTAGTGAACTTTTCACCTAATTTTTTTACTTGAAGGGGTCGATTGGGGTATTGATAATGACTGCTGAATAGTAAGAGATTATCAGCATCCTTGATTTCATCTTCTGACATTAGGTTAGAGAGTTCTTCCATTTTAAGTTTAATTTGATTTTCTATCGTCTTTTTTGTTTCATCGTTGATACAAACGACCCTGTTGACGCCAGTTTTTGTATAGGGGCGTATTACAGCACTTTTTTCTCTAGATTCGGTAATAACTTTATCGACAATTAACTTATTATTATCTAAATCGAAACTGGATTTAATGTCTAATGCTCCCATTTCTCCTGTTCTAAGCCCCGTTGAAGCCATAATTTTTATAAAATTGAATTGTTGTATGTCTTTTTCTTCTGCACTTTCTAGTATTATTTGTAAATCTTTTTTTGAAAAGGGTTTTCTCATGCTATTTTTTCTACTTTTCTTCGGGTCTTTAATAAATTTATATGTCTTTATCGAACGACATGTATTTTCTGAAATAATTTGGTCTTCAACAGCACTGTTGAGTACATTCGAGAGAGGTTTCTTATAATTATCTAACATCGATTCAGAAGGATATTCACCATTTTTAAGTTTTTTACTAGCTAGACTGTCAAAGAATTTTCTCAGTATATTTAAATTGATTGCAGAAATACGCATTTTCTTTAATTCATTGAATTCTTTTTTTCTAAGCTGTCTTGAATATCTTATGTAAGTTGCAGTATCAACTCGACTTTTTTCCCAATAGTTTGTTATGTAGTCATTTAAAGTCATATTTCCATTTAGAGATTTGCCTTTGTCAATACTTTCTTGAGTTTTAATTATCCAGTCATAAGCTTTGATAAAGGCATCATCGATGGTTGTCGTGTTAGTGTTTTTTCCAAAGGTTTTAGTACGTGCTTTTTTCATGGTATTGCCAAACTCGTCTTTGAAATAGTAACTTACGTACCAGCTTTTTTTATTTTGTCTCTTATTTAGGGAAATATTGATTCCCTTGATAGCTCTTTTACTTGCCATTTAAAACTTCTCCTCAGTGTTATATAAACATGACTACACAATAGCGATTAAAATTCGTAATGACCAGCAGTTGTTATCTTTTTTTACTGATTTCAGGAATCAAAACCTAATTTAGTGAAACGAATAAGTTGTTGAAACGTTGCTATATATATGTTCAGAGCGTGTTAGCAATTTGTTTCTATCAATTAGAAAAGTTTAATTTGTCTGCTTGAAAACATTGATTAACGCTGAAATTGATTGCACGACACCCCCTGAAACATTAAATATGGAGGTGGTCATGATGAAATATCAATATGGTAATGACCAACATCGTGCTATTAGCAACGATGAAATAATTAAACTGTTATCCCAACTAGGTGGAGCCACAGTAAAGACTGTTACGGATATATTGGCCGTAAATGCTAATAATAAAACTCAAGCATTGGTTAGTAGCAACTTAATAAGTAGCCAATTTCTAAGCGGGATAACTGCAGGAAGGGCGCCAAGGATATTTTTTAAAAGTGGTACTAAATTGGATATAGATAGGGTTTTGGATGGTATGAACATCGGATATGTCATGTGGTATTTGCGACAAATGAACTTGTTAACTACATCAGTAGAAATTGATAAACAAATGTCTGTATCGACTTATCTAGCCTATAAATTTGACAGTGTTTCCAAGAATTTGTTACGTATAAGAATTATTTTTTGGGGACAAGAAGATACAAAGGGTAAGGTTAATCAAGCTTTATTAAAAGGATACTGTCCAGTTATTGTTGTCAATTCTAACGAAAAGGAGTACTGCTTTAACGAACTAATGGACATTATTAAGGACAATAACATTCTAGTTATTACTATAAAGCAACGTCAAAATGCTAAGTATTTAAATAGTTATCTTGTTTCGACAAAGGGAATTTTTGCCATTGATGAGGGGGACAAACAACAGTTTGAAACTGTTCTAAGCAAGTTAAAATCTTACGATGATACTGAATTATACGATGATATTATTGCTGAATATGAGAAGTCCAAATTGTTGAAAAAACAGCATTTGCCATCGTTGTTCCCTGACAATAAGAGGGGTGACCAACAATGAATTTTGATTATGAAGATATTTTAAAATCAGTAATTAATCACGCTATTACTGATTTTGCAATAATTTATTTTAGTATGAAAAGACGATTAGTTAACTTTCAAAAAGGCAGAAGTATAAGTAATCTGAGGTTAGTAATTACTTTAGCAGTGGTACTAATAATTGAGCTAATATTATGGTTTAAATTTAAGTTTATGGGAATGTTGATTCAACTACTATTGTTACCGTTTGTCCTAAGACTCTTTGACATTCAATGGGTCAAAGAACTAGTGAATTACCTTGATAACAATGATTCTACTGATAATAAAATGACTATCTTTTATTTAATAAATAGTGTCTTTGCAACAATTAGTGATATTGAAATGAACACACGCGCTAGTTTTCATGATGATAAGACAGCGCTTATGAATTTACAGGGCAAATTCATATCATTAAAAATGACTTTTGTTAGCAGTTACGATGGATATTTTGTTTCTAGCTATTTAAATGAAGACTATTGCAAGAGTAATCATTTATTACCAATTGCGGACACAAACTATATTTTTATCGATATAACTTACTTAATTGATGAGAACGAGGATGCGTATGTTAATCGTTTAATTGAAAATGATTTAGGTAATGACTGGCAATCAATTAAAGAATATAAAGAAAATCAACAGTTTGAACGTATAGCAAGACAACAAGAAGAATATAATGACAAGATAAATAATCTTGTTAAATCTAAAAAAGCTAGGGAAATTGTAAGGTTTATTGATAAGAAAGGTAATAATTTTGGTTTGTCCTTATGGAATTTAAACAAATCTGGTATTAAAGAAACGGGAAACGCGCTAGTAGTAAGATGTATTTTGAATGAAGATACTACTATTAAACAAGTAAAACAGTCATTATCTTTAATTAGCAAAAAGGTTCGGGTTGCAGTTTCTACCGAAGAATTAGCGGATAAAGGGTCTATCAATTTAGTGTTCCAGCTTAATAATAACTATATTGGTAAAAAGATGTCTGTTGATACTATCGTTAAAAATGCTGATGAATCAGTAATTAATCTAGGTGAGGGAGATTTTGGTAATGTATCTTTACAGTTACCCCATATTGATTTTCCTGCGATTCTTGTAGGAGGACTATCTCGTTCTGGTAAATCAGCTTTAAATACTATGTTAACTACATCATTATTGAGTTTGCATGAGGAAGATGGTCAAAAGTCTTACAGAGATGTCTTCATTGGAACTGTAAAAGACGAGGATTACTCGGCTTTGGGTTGGCAGAAACAGGGTATGTACATTGCGGGTAACGCAATGGATGCATACGAAATGCTAGTAAAAGTTGATGATATTTGTACTGCTCGTAAACAACAATTTATCAAAAATGGAGTTACTAATATCAAGCAATACAATGCTAAACATTCAGACAGCACAATGGGAAAGATACTAATAATTATGGATGAGTATGCTAATTTGTTGGGCAGTGCTGAATCCCAGTATATTGAGCTAGAGGGTAAGAAGGTTAAGTTAAGTAATGAGATAGAAAGACTGTGTATTAAGATTGCCCAAGAGCATATTTCGAGGGGCGCTACTCTAATAGTAATAACCCAAAATTTCGCCAAGAATGCTATGGGAAAAGTGTTTGACGCATTGGGTACTAAGTTCGTTGGTTATGCCCCAAGTAATGTTGCAAATAGCATTGACAATACTCAAGAACTTGCTAATGCAATGAAGAATGATGAGGAGTCTCGACAGGGGTTGTTCTTTGTTAGCGCACCTGATTTGAAACCAACAACCAATACATTACTACATAAGATGAATAACAGTTATTACAAAGTTAGAACTAATTATGTTGAAACTAGTGATGTTAAGAAGAACTTTAATAACACGTATTTAACAGCAAGCAAGTATCAAAATAACACTACACCACCTGATGATGGCAGTGGAGTTAAGAAGATAACTAGCTTGGATGACATTTAATGTGTATAGAAACTTAAAAGATAAGTAACATGAAGACTTGCAACGTAAGAATGCAGAGTTAGCATGTTTACAAACATAGTGTCAAAAGTAGATGAGGTGATTTATATGAAATGGGCATATTGTCGTGTAAGTACATTTGAACAAGACCCCATCGTCCAAATTGAATGGGCAAAATCAATGGGCGTAAATGAAGACCACATTTTAGCTGAGAAACGGTCAGGTAAATCAAAAGATGATAGGGCTAAGTTAACTGAGTTACTTAGTAAAGTTAATGAAAATGATGAAGTTTATATTTATAAATTGGACAGATTAGCACGTAATACAGCAGATAGCTTAAATATTATGAAACAAATGCGAATAAAGGGTGTTGTAATGATATTTGGCGACGTGGGTAAGGTTGAGAATGATGAAATAGGCAATATGATATTTACAATATTCTCAGCGATTGCCGAAATGGAACGGCAACGGATAGTTGATAGAACTCAAGCGGGTAAGAAATATCAAAGAGAACATAATCCCAATTTTAAAGAAGGGAGACCTAGAAAGTTATCTGATTATCAAATTCAACAGTTAATTAAACGTAAAGAGGCTGAGTCTGTTACTGATTTAGCTTTGAGTTATGGTATCAGTAGGAAGACGGTTTATCGATATTTAGCTTTATACAAAGATGAAGACTTGAAGACAAACTAGCACAGAGTTACAACTAACACACTAATATTAGTAATCAATAAATATAAGGAGTGTGTTAGAGATGAAGACATCTGCAACATCAGTATTAATTGAACGTATACCCAAGATTTTAAATCGAAAGGTGAATGAAAATGGGCTTACCTTTGATGAATTGTGGGAGCAACTAAAAAGGGATAAGGTAGCTGAAAAGTATCTTAAAAATGATAAAAATGAGTGGCGTTATGGACTTTTACAGGGTATCTCAACTCGTGTAAAGCAAGACAAAATCGCGGGTATTAGTATTATCAAAACTGAGGCTGGCAATAAGTGGTTCGCGGTAGATGATAAATTCTTTCTTAAAATGAATGAGTTTAAGCGTCATTTAGATGTTCTTACTACTATTAAATTTGTTGAAGATAGTAATAAAGATAATGCTAAGTTGAACGATTTAGATACTAAAATTGCTATGAAACTAACCGATTTAACTAAGCTTTCAGATGAGATAATCGCTGTTATGAAGAAAGAATCTCATGATAATGCTAAAGTAATCGCTACTGATTCAAGTAATTCAAAAAAAGTTGAAACGAAAAATGTTAGAGCTGATGCGTGAAGTCGTCAGTTCTATCTTTTTTCTGATAATAGTTTGACTCGTTACGATATTTAAGATGGTAAATTAAACGTATAAATTAAGTTTGGTGAGGTTATTTATATGTTTAATTTTAAAGTTTTGTACATAGTTGTGGACAGTGAGTTTGTTAATTATTATTTAAAAGAAGTTGAGTTTAACGATAGTAACAATGTATCTAGTTATATCAATGAAGACAGTGTTGTTAGTCAAAATTTATGTGATGTTCATACTAAGTTGCTATTAAGGCAAAGCAAGTATGATTCGAGTATTGATAGTAATTTAGAAGAAGTATTTGTTAATGACTATAAATTTGACAAGGTAGTTCACAAGCTGAAATCTTCTGAAGAAGCTGTTTAAAATTGAATTGGGTATAATTATATTAGTAAAAAACAACGTTCTGAAGAAAGCTGAAGAACGTTGTTTTTATTTTATTTAAAAAGTTTTGTGAAATTGATAATTAATTCAACATTACGATTTGAAATGACGTTATTATTTATTAAAGAACTTAGTTAATTAAAGTAAATCAGTTAAAACAAAAACAACTAATCAAAGCAAAAGTTTATAGAAGACAGCTGATGATTGAATAGTTGAATATAAGATAATGAAATGACACTCTTTGTGATATTCGTTTACTTATAAAGTAGGCAAATGAATGAATAGAAGGAGTGTTTTTTATGTTAAAGAATAACAATGATAGTAAGAGTAGTACTAAAGAATTCAAAGTAGGATATGTAAGAGTATCGAGTTCAGATGACCGTCAAAAATTGGGTTATGAAGCA
>NZ_JBTYYZ010000011.1:0-84369 GCF_054881455.1 Companilactobacillus sp. FL22-3
TAATAAAAAGAAGCAAGCCACATCAAATGGTTTACTTTTCAATTGTTTTTAAAGAACTAAAGAAAATGTAATAATACTTAGGATAGTTGGATAGCTATCAGAATTATTGGAGATGCTCATTGAGGGAGCATCTTTTTTTATGCTGTTCTTCAAAATCGAAATCTGGTTCAAATTCATTTTGAAAGAAATCTATTAATACATTCTGTATCTCTATACATTCAGCGATACCCTTGAATATCAATACAGAATTAGTAGTTATTAATAGATAATCTTTCTGTTCGTAATTATCGATCAATAATTTTGCATCATACTGATCAGTTCCAAATTCAGTTTGATTACTGGTTTTTAGACTACCAAGAATCACTTTGCCAGGTCGGTTTTCACAAATAACAACTGGTACATCTTCACTGAAAGGACCCTGTTTACCATTCTTAACACCGGTAATAGTAACTCGATCATTCCAAACACGTTCAATCACACCGTTCATCTTTTTGAATACTGATTTCACCGTTGGATTCTCCTTAAACTATTTAATTGAGCAATGAAATTATCGGTAATTGGATTGACTGATTGAAGTGTGGAATATACTTCTGCAGGTGTCTTGAATGATACAGAAACATCCCCTTCGGATAGTGAAGTGACACCATCATTTCTATCTTCAACGGGAACTAGAAATTCATGAGTATCAATTACCTGCGCACACATAGAAGCAATTGTCATATCAAGTTCTTCAGGTGTCGAATCAATAGGGATATGAATGTAATTACTAACATCACTAACCACTTTATCAACCACAAAATCAATAATGCTTGAATAATCTTTATTACCATTGTCAGGAACCAGAATAGCCAGTTTGGCTATAATATTATCCTTTCTTGGAAAATCAATCATTTAATCATCCCCTATTCATTAGGAATCAAAGCCAACAAATCAGCTTTGGCAGTCTTACCAGTGTGATCAATACTATGAGCATCTAACCATGCTGTAATTTCTGCCACCGTATTTGAACTGGTTGGCTTTGAGTCTTCAGGGGTTACGCTTTTGGGGCTTTATTAGCAACTACAAATTCAATACCCTTTGTCTTAGTCTTCAAAAGAAGTACATCATCATATGAATCTTCATAGTATAAGTAGTTGCCACTATTTTGAGCAGATGGTGCATCAAAACCGGCAAAAGCATATTTTTCAGGTGCAACTTGAACACCATTATAAATTAAGAACATTTCAATTTGCTTGGCATCGTCCTCAAGCTTTGATCCTACTGTGAAATCAAATGCAGTTTGCATTAAATCAGAAGGAACAACATTAATAGTTACATCGTCAAGACTATAAACCGAACGTTTAATGTTTGCTTGATCACTCAAAATAATTGAACGATTGATAGCATCTGCACTCTTCAAAATCTTATTAATTTGAGGAGTGACATACAAAATACGTCCAGATTGTGGAATACGTTGTTCATCAAAGTTAGCCATCATATTATCAAAAGCACCTAGAATGTTCTTTTCATCTAACGTGTCAGTTGAAATGCCACCATCATCTGCAGTTACTTTTTCTTGATACAGTTTACTGAACATGTAGCGATCTTTCTCAGGCAACTTCTCATCAAGGTTAAATTGTTTAGTAACATTTGCTAGAGAAGTAACCATATTGGATTCGTCAACATCAGATGGATCAACCAGTGTTGACCAGTAACGTTCATTCTTTAGTTCATATGAATCCCAGTCATTTGAATAATTAGAAACAATTTCTGTAATCGTTCTACGTTTTCTATCCTTACGACCAGAATCAATTGTTAGACGTGGTAACTTAATATGTTTTGCTCCATCAAATTTAATCAATGAATTAGATGGTGAATTCCACAATGAAGCTGAAAATAGATGACCATCATAAAAAGCTTGTTGAATTGCTTGTTGATATGCATCAGCATAGTTAATTGTCATTATTTATTACTCTCCTTTAAATATATTAGTTAGTGTTTGAACATCATTCTTGTCATTTGAACCATTGCCACCAGCTGGGTTATAGCCTTGCTTTTGACCTTCATCAAATAGATAGCCATCAGACTTCTTGAGTGATTCTAGTTGATCATTAACACCAACCAGCTCACCTTTTTCATTAAGCTTGATATCATCCATATTTAATAAACCTTCAATAGCCTTAGGGTTACGTACCTTTGCAGCTATCAAAGTTTCCGTAAGAGCACTATTCAGTTTATTTTTATTGAGTTGGTCCTGAAGCGATTCGGTATCAGTCTTGTATTTACCTTGCAAGTCACTAAGTTGGCTGGATAAATCATCATTATCCTTAACTTGTTTCGAAAGTTTCTTGATATCTTTATCTCTTTCAGCAATTTGAGCCTTGTATGACTCATTCTCTTGCTTGATAGACTCAACATCACCAAATGACTTCTTTGTATTCTCAATATCAACACCATTTTGTGACATGATCTGATCAATAACTGAATCTTCTAAGTTCAAACCTTTTAAAAATTCTCGTTTCATAATTAAAAATCCTCTCTCGCTAGATTTACGTGGGGCGACCACAATCAAGGCATAAAAAATAAGCATTTTTACGACTTGCTCAGGTCAAAAGGGTATAAAAATAGCACTCAGTATATTTACCAAGTGCTAAGCTCCAGGAATCATTCCCTTAATATCTTTTAATGTATTTTTCACTCGCTCCATCATTGAGTTACTAAATAAATATTCAATCCCTGCTGGAGTAATTTGAACATTATCAGCAAATGAAATACTTGAACCACCGAATGTTTTAACTTGAGTGATTCCGGTAATATATCCACTATCTGTTAAATTCAGTAAAATATAATCCCAATACTTTTGATTATACTGAGACCCTAACTCTTTTAATTCCTGTTCCGAAATGACTTTCCCCTCTTTTAATAAAGAATAAAGTCGTTTCAATAACATATACATAATTACAAAGTAATCATCCTTTGCCATATCATCACCTCATAAAATAGCACTCAACTCAATTGTTGGGTGCTAAAAATCTATATTATTATCTTCTTCATATTTAAGAAAGTCTAGATAATCTTGATAAGATTTCTTGGCTTCTTCAGGAGCATTATCAATCAAAGATAATTTATCAGTATCTTTTGACCAAATGTACCACTCTGGATGATTCACAAAATCTGGAACAAACATTATCTATTCACCTTCCTTAGATATTTCTTCATTACCTGATTCCATCTATTCGATTCATAACCAATCTGTGACTCAGTAAATAACTCAGCAAAGAGTTCATTATTATTTACTATTGAATATTTGGACGGTAACTTAGACGGCGTCACTTTAGTACCATAGTCCTTCTCATATATATTATAAATGCTTTCTATCTGATCAGCAACGTATTCATTCTTACTTAAATTTGAATCGGGATTATCCAATATATATTTATTCCAAAGCTCATTGTGTAAAACGTGACCTAATTCATGAACAACTGGATACGAATCCATTTGACTAGCTTTAACGCTAACGAATTGTCCATCATTTCGTTTCACATAGTTGTTAATAATTTCTTTAGATTTATGAATTGCAGGGTTCAATTTAATTGTTCCATCCAAGTCAGGGGGTGTAACTCCAGCTGCATTAGGATGTTGAACAAATGGAGATTCATCAAAATAGATATTTAGTTTTTGATTACTGAATCTTGATTTCAAGAATTTATTATTCTCAATCACTTCTTCAGCCTTTTGCATGGTACGACGCTTTATATTATTTGGAACTTTCACATCACTTCTAACCTCAGCATTATTAATATACGGTCTTGATTTGAGGTAGTCATTGTTAATATAATCCTTCCATTCATCAAAGGATATATTATTAATAAGTTTCCCTTTACTAGTCTCTGGATCACGTACCCAACGTTCCTTAATATCAGAAAGCCCTTCAATGTGCGGAACGGTTGTACATCGACAATGTGGATGAATCAAAGGATAGTTAATACCTTCCTTTTTTTCAGACATCTTAAATATTTCACCATCTAAATGACTACACACATCGCAAGTATGCGATTCCAAGGTAGCCATATATTGATACTCTTCAATACCTGATTCTTCATAAGCTTTGGCAGTGGCTTGCTCAGCAATATGCCCCATCTCAGTAATAACTAATCGATGTATCTGATGTCTTCTAATGCCTTCAAATCTTTGCTGAAACATCTTGGCGATACGTTGAGGACTGTAACCCATGAACGTTCCACGTAACATTACGTCGACTAACTGATTAGGCAACTCATCACGATAATTTCTCCAAACACGTTTCGAAAAGTCATCCTTATGCCAAGGTTGATTAACAATATATTTAATCTGATCTTCATTGAACCTTGCAAAATCACTACTTAACTTAGCTTGCTGAACCTGAATATTAAAAATAGTCGTCATGTAAGTTTCCTGGAACTGATCAGTCAATTTATTAGATAAACTATCAGTTTCATCACTTGCAAAACGACTACTAATTTCTTTGAGCTGCAACTCTAAATCTTGCAACCTAGCTATTCTACTTTTGAAATATTCTGAATCAAGTTCTTTAGTGTAACCACCTTTGATTGCCTTACGCCTAAATTCCTCAAGGGTCATGGTCCAATTAGTACTACCGACTGTCTTTAATAACCTTTTAGCTGTATCAGAATCAACATCATGATTGTTTGCGTACTTTGAATACCAAACATTAGCTTCTTGTTCTAATTCGTACTCCAAACTGGACAATCTCGATTTTAAATTGCTCTCATAATCAGCGGTATTCTGAAGTTCTTGAGCCTTGATTCTAAGATAACGTTTATCCCAGTAACTGAGCCTAGTCATCTTCATCACCGTTTAGATTATTGAGGTCATCTGGATTAGAATAACCATCCCTATTAACTTCATCATCACGACGATTCTTAATTTCTTCCTGCCAATCATCAACAATTGGATTAGCTTTGGCAATAGATTCATCAGATGAATAGTTTGCCACCTGAGAAATAACCTGAGCATCTTCCAAACTGTTATGAATGGCCGTTCGAGTCCATTTTTGGTTGATTTTTCGGCCTTCATAGTCGGATACATTCAACCATTGCATAATTGCTCTAACCAATTCATTTAAGCTATCTCTGAAGTATGATTCCGTCATTGAGGCCTTGAGTTCCAAGTGACTGTATAACATTTTAATTGCCGTACCAGTGGCATTATTTGTAGCAAAATCAGTTGGATCAATACCTTGAGCTTCAACAAATAAATCAGACTTAGTTATATCAAGTAATGAGTTTCTTGCCTCAGTAGGGATATCAATTGTAAGTTTATCTAATCCTGATTTATCACCGGTACCGACATTATCTAACTTGATTGCTTTGTACTCTTTTATAGTGTCCATCAAGTCACTTATCTCTTCACCACCGTAATTGGTTAGAACAAGAATTACTTGTTGCACATCATCAACATCATTAACAAAACCGTTATAAACATTATCATAAACATCAATCAGGCCTTTGTACTTATACAAATCTGGACGTTCATATTTATTCTTAGGAAATGATATGAATGGAATCCTACCAAAATGATGTTCAAGAACATTGCTGCTTCCCAATTCATCCCCTGTACTAGCATCAAAAATAGGAAAACGGTCATTCATTTGCAATAGATTATCATAGTTAGAAGTTTCTGATTTAAATACCGTTACTGTCTTATCATTCCAATACTCATGCACACTATAATTCCTGCCGGTATCCGGATTGAGTTCATGATATGTTCTACGAACAGCTAACAATTTCTTATCCAAATCATTTGAATAAATCGGTGTAACTTGACCCGGGGGAACAATGCCATATCTAAATTGCTTATGCTCATCAATCCAATAGTGAACCCACGCAACACCAGCATTGGCAGCATCTACAACTAATTGGTTCAATCTAAGATTAAAGTTATCACCCAAAGTAGATTTAATTTTCTCATTCAAAGCATCATCTTCAACATCAATTGCCGGTGGAATAGTAGCAAGATAACCAGCTTCCTGATCAACAAGCAACTGATGATAATTGGAACTAACACGATTATCAGCTTTTCTCAGTGGCTCATCTTTTCCATTATCATTCGTTTTAGACTCTCCATTGTTGCGATTCGTAATGTCATTCTTATTGAAGTAATAATTCAATGACTTTTGAAATCTATTAATAAATTTAATTCTTCGTGGATCAGTCAATTGAAGTAATTTTTTCATTTCTTTGATTTCCAAGGTTTAAATCCTCCTTTCCTAATAGTTGATTCAAGCGAATATCTTGTGGCATCCATCGCATGATCATTACCATCGGGATAACCAGCTTTGAAGTTTCCATTTGAATCTCTTTCTAATTCGTATGTACTAAATTCTCTTGCGGTATTGGGACACTTTTTAGGATCTATGACAATCTCACGTAAATCCTGTAACCATTTATAACCCTGGTCTCGGCTACCTGGTCCCTTGATGGCACCATAGACATTCAATCCCATATCTCTATATTCGGCAATCGTTCCAGGTGATGCTGAATCACCGATGACCTGCTTATTTTCAGGATCTAACTTCTTAATCAGAACAACAGCGTTTCTATTCTTCAATCCAACCTGGTAAATTTCATTAAAAATATATAATCGGTGTCTTGCGACATCAAAAAAGGTCTCGACGTATGCTAATGGATCATGAGCAAAACCGAAATCGAGGCCTCTTTTTATGTTATCGAATAGTTGATATTCTTCCTTAGTAATTTTACGTAACGTAATGTTGTCGAATACCTCAGCACCAGTACCAGTTATTTCACCCAAATATTCATGATTGAATGCTTTGGGATTATCCTTCTTCAATTGCTCCGCATCAGCCAAGAATTCTTTTCCTAGCCATTCTTTAGGAACTGATAAGTAATCCGATGAATGCACCAAAGTGTCATCACGAGCAACCTCTTTAGCCGTAGTTTGATTAACCCAACTATTAAGACTTGCAGGAGGATTGTACGAATAAAAAGTAATGATATTACTACCACCACGATTCAACGATTGATTCATTGAACGTATCTCAGCCCAATTTTTGAACTCATCGGCTTCTTCGTAATGCTTAAATTTAGTAAATCCATGACGGAATTTCTGAGATTTAATCTTCCTTGGCTTGTCCGCACCCTTAAAGCGAATCTGTTGACCTGTAGGTTTATAAGTCAATGTCATTGGACTAACTGATTCTTTCCAGTAATCTTGTACACCCAGTGCATCAATTGCCCAAAGGTATTGATCGTATACAGAATCACGTAAAGTATTTGCAACCTTTCTGAGTACAACTGCATTAGCTTCGGAATCACGCATAATTCCAAGAACGACTTCAATGGATACAAAACTGGATTTGGTTGAACCACGTCCACCTTTCAGCCAATAGTTTGAATGTCTATGGTGTTTGATATCAATGTGGAGTTGTCTGAAAGATGGTGCAATCTTATTCTTGAGTCTCACTTGTTGTACCATCTTCATCATCACCTTCAATATCATCTAAAATTTGTACGCCATTAGTTTCTTCTTGTTGGCTGGTATATATATCAGCATATTTCATTAGGCTATCCAGAGCTTTCTGCTTATCATACATTTCAACGACCGCTTCACCTTTATCAATTCGAATAGACTTGATATTTGAAGTGTCAATTTCGTCGCTGTCATGCAACTTAACTCTGTTCTCAAAATAGAATGCTTGTTTACCAGTATCAGGGTCAATCTTTGGATCAAGCCGATAACTCCCATAGCTATCTTCGTATGGCCCACTCTCATCCCTAATCTTCGTCCAAGCCATGTGCTTAACCGTTTGAAAATCAACTACATCACGTATGTCAGACTTAGACTGCTGACGAAACTCACGAACAATATCATTGATATCGAAATAGAGATCAGTTGATTGTTGTTTCTTCAAGCTATTCAATTGATCTCGTATGCCTTGATTTGCCATAAGCGACCATGAATTTTTCTGAGCTGTTGAATAATTACACTTATAGGCTTTCTGATATGCCCAAGTCGCATTAAATCTTTGCAAATAAAAAAGGCAAAATAGTTTTTGCTTATCATTAAGCTCACTGTTTGCCTCTAACTCATCTATTATTTTGGGTGCAACCTTTTTGGATTTTGTATGCACACTCTTCTTAGTGGATGCACCCCTTTGCCAACCATGTCTGCTCTTCCACGATTTAACTGTATTGATTGATACTTCATACTTACTGGCAATATCCTTGTACTTCATTCCAAGTAAGTAATCCTTCTCTGCCTCTTTCCATTTATCCATTACATATCACCTAACCTCCTTAGCCTATTAAAAAACAAAAAAGTTATAGGCATAAACTAAATACCCATAACTCAACATATTTAATTATATTTTCGTACTACCTTTTTCAATCGGTTCGCTTCCAAAAATCATTGCTATTGATAGCAGAGACGTTTGCAAAGCATAGGCTATAAATACGCCTACTAAAAAAGACCAAATATAATAAACACCAATGATATATTTATTACTATATGCGACAAGAACTTGCATAAATATTGTAATAATTAACGTTAAGAAAGAAACCAATAAAGAAATCACCAAAAGTTTAGGGAGATCCTGTCTGTATTTAGATCCATTTAATTCCTTCATAAAACTTGATTTTAAAACTGAGATAATCATTCCATAAAATGCAGAATAAAATCCAATCACTATTGACAAAAAATTAACCATAGATTCAAGAACATTATTGAAATTCTTTATATTGGAATAATTCAATTTATATCTGACATTTATAAAATACAGTAATGAAAATAAGCCTAATCCAAACAATACTGGGAAAATTTTAAACAAAAGATTTTTTACTTCATGATAAATTTGATTATATCTCGATTTTGTAAACACTATTAACATTATAAAAACTATTACGACAACAAAACAAATCAAAACTTTTTTCATTTTCAATCCTCCCTCGTAATAAAATTATAAATTTTTTCTTACTCTGAGTCTGAAGGCATCCTTGTTTGCTCCATCAACTCTAAAATAAATTAGCTTCATAGTATCTTCAACTGAACTAGGGCTCAAATGCATTTTTTTAGTTTTACCATCTTCATCTTTTACTGAGGAGAATTTATATCTAGTTGATAGCTTTGCTCTCAATAAATCATAGATTTCTATTGGTGCGTCACCAGCTTTTCCTTTAATCATCGCTGATGACAAAATGGTTTTTCCATCACTTATATCTTTAATAAGCTTCTGAGTTTGATTCTTATTCAAAGATTTCTTATCGCTCCCCATAGAAATAACAAGTTCCATATTATTTCCTCCAACGGAATTAAGAACATCACCCATATTGCCTAATATCCTAGTGAATGTCTTTGATAATGCATTCTGGTTTTTGCTTGCATACTTCAATCGGATTTCTCTGACATTATCTGACTTTAAGGCATTTTTAACTTCATCTTTGTTTTTAACTGGTTTAAATATTAACGATAAATCTTCATCATCTTTTTCCAAATCATGAACTTTACGATACTCTTTAACAAGATATACATTTAATCCTGAAATTGATAAACTTCGAAAGTTTCTTTGAAGAAAAACCGTTTTCAGTTCAACATCAAAGAAACCGTTTATATCCTCTGCAATATATTCATTTGAATCCAATTCCAAATCTGTCAATTGCTCCGTATCACGTCCAGTTGTTGCAATTCCCTCATCTCTCAATTTGGTCATATGAAAATATATTATTCTCTCTTTAATTGGAGTATCAGTGAATGGTATAACGTCATGTATATTATCCATTCTAACAATTTCTCCAAAATAATTTATTTCTCTATCCTCTAAGTCCTGATTTTTTATACTATCAAGTAAATCAGAAATATCACAAAATTCTTCATTACCATTTTTATTGGTAAACGCAGAATATGCTTCAAATTTTACTGTTTGTGTTTTAGATACCATTTTAATAACCCCGTATAACAATTTATTATTTAATTAAACATCATAAATAATATAATATCAACTTGACTATTTTACACACAATGAACGCTGATGGATTCGAACCATCGAACCAAAATGGAACAGGGTTACAACCTGTCGCGTTTAACCACTTCGCTAAGCGTTCATTAATAGCTCACCGTTCATGATCAGATGACGGGCTATTAATTGTTTCTATAACTTCTAAACTCGAAACAATGGTTGATGTCTATTGGCTAGCCTAACAACCGTTTTATTTAGCTTTATGCTGAAGGACAACGTGGATACTAGGATTCGAACCTAGTGACTGCTACCGGAAACTTATTATTCGAAAAAGGGGATTATACAAAAGTTGGTATTAACTTACTAAGTAATTAGCAATCATTGAGCCTCTCTCAATCCACAAAAAAAGTGACCCTTTCCAAAGGTCACTCCAAAAATCATAGCTGAGGTGCTATAAGGAACTATCTGACTAATTCCACGATATCATTATAAATCTTTAAATCTGACATTTGGATACGACTTTTTGACATCATTTTGACATGTCATCAATACTGTCGGCTCCAAACATCATGACTGACAACTGTTTGATGGCTTTTCGTTCATCACGCCTAATTGTATTATCATCGACACTATATTTTTTGGATAATGCTGCATAGGTCAACTGTTGTGGAGCTATGTACAATCTATAGATCACATCATATCGTCTGCTACCCTCGTCATGAGCATCCTCACAAATACGTTTGTATTTTGATAAGATTGTATTAACAAAGGTCATTAACTCCTTAGAACGTGCCCTGTACCCTAACAATGAATACAAACTCAGCTCATAATTTGAAAGTTTAACATCATCCTCTAATTTGGGTAATTCAACATTCAAATGATTCTCAAGATACTTGTAATTGATCAACAATACTTTTACATTACGCAATTTCTTTTCCGACTCAAGCAATTTAAATGAGTCGGATTTTTTGACTAAACTACTGGCAAGTTTATCAATTGTTTCATCACTTAATTCTATTGCTCCCATCTATTTACCTCCCTTTCCCAATCCTAAAGTTCTTTTTTCGAATGTAATTCATGAACTGGTAAATTACTTATAACCTTTTCTAATTCCTCACGCGCTTGATCTCGCGTCATTTCTTCCATTTTAATAATCAATCTCCTCGGCTAAATCATAGACATCCCCTAAATTCTTAGGTGGAACTTCACTCAGGTATTGATAACCCAATTGTTCTGCAGCCACTTGTAATGCCCATGCTGATACATCGTCATTCATAGTTAAACCTCCATATAATTATTAAGTTCTTTATTTTCACTTACTCCATTAGTTTTTAAAACGGCAAATCGGCATCACTAACTTCTACTTCGCCAGAATTATTTTGATACGGATCATTGGAACTATTGTTAGATCTATTTGATTGATTGTTACCATACTGATTTTGATTATTTGAATTTCTCGAATTGTTATAGTTATTAGAACCTTGATTGTAATTATTTTGGGTATTCTGATTATTAAATCCATTTCCATTACGGCGTTTATTTTCCGCTTTGGATTCCAACAGTGAAAAGTTATCAACTACCACATCTGTTCTAAAGACGCGTTGACCTTGTTGGTTGTCATAAGAACTTGTCTGAATACGTCCATCGATACCTACGAGTGATCCTTTATTAGTGAAATTAGCAAAATTCTCTGCAGCTTTTCTCCAAATGACACAATTAATAAAATCAGCTTCTCTATCACCATTAGAATTAGTAAATTGTCTATTTACCGCAACAGTAAAACTTGCAACTGCAGCACCATTCGACGTATATCTTAGTTCTAGATCTTTAGTTAATCTTCCAACCAAAACTACTCGGTTAATCATCCTTATCACCTCTAAATTCATCTAAGCTAATTCTCAATGCATCAGCTATTTTAATCATCAATCCGATGGTTGGATTTTTTATCTGGCCATTAATAATAGCCACTATATTTGTTCGAGGAACATCAGCCATTCTTGACAATTCACTTTGATTAATATCCTTGGATTTAAGTATTTCTTTTAAATTATTTTTATACATTTTACACTCCATCTTGTATGGGAACTTTTGTTCTGCACAATATATTGACACAGCTATATTTCTTTTATAAAATATTATTATTGAATTACACATAATTTTATCCCCCCTGGACAAATGAATGTGCTATTCAAAATAATTTTTAAGGAGACAGTTTATGTCTGGAAAAAATCAATGGGTATCACCTGATGTTAATGGATGGAAAGTTAAGGGAGAGGGAAATGTTAAAGCCACAAAGTTATTTGATAACAAATCTGATGCCATAAATTTTGCAAAAGATATTGCTAAAAACCAGCATTCAGAATTGATTAGTCAAAAGAAAAATGGTCAGATCAATTTAAAGAACACTTATGGTAAAGATAACTTTCCGCCTAAGGGTTAATTAACCTTTGGATACATTTTAATAAGGTATCCTTCAGCAGTGGCAACATCAGATGATGAAACCTCTGCTATTTTTTTCCTTCTTTTGTGATTACCTCCAGCTTTTCCCATTCATTTGACTGCAAATAATCATAAATTTCCTTTGATTCATTAAATCTGCTTTCAACTATTATAGAATTTATATTTTTCATTATTATTCTCCAACTCCACTATTCAGAATTCCTAAAGTCTGCTTGTCATCCCTTAAAAAATCACTAGCATCACTACTATTTAAATTAATGGTGGCCAATATCTCTAAAACATCTTTATTACCTCGATAAGCTTGGTTATATTCTTTAATCTCACGCATTAATTCATATGCTTTGGCAGATTCAGTATGATTATGATCAATTAGATTACTAACGGTGGTTACGTCACGTCTAGCCATATCAAATCCATTCGGTTCAAAACCAAGCTCATTTTTATTTACTGCCATAACTTCGCCTATTCTTTTCATATGTTCCTCATATCCTCACTATCGAATCTAATTGCATTACTTGCTTTTTTAGCAATTAAACGACTGTATATTTTAGGGTTATAAATTGATTGCAATTCCTTACTAGAATTATTTGTCGTAACAATATTTACTTTGCTCTTGCGATAGTCTGCCAATCTAAAAAGTAATGATTGGGTATAATTACTGGCTTCATCAGTAACGGACTTCATTGCACTTTCAGAACCAAGATCATCAAGTACTAAAACATCACATACCTTGATACAGTCTTCAACATCCCAAGCTTTTTGTTTCATACTAAAATCCTTGATCCCTACCAATGTCATATTCAATAACATGGAGAAACTTACAAAATAACAAGATAAAGTGGTTTTGGAATTCATGATCTGATTCAAGATACTAACTGCCAGCATCGTTTTACCCGACCCAGCTCTACCAGCAAATGTGAAATTGCCAGTCTCTCCAGATATAATTCTGTCAGCAATTTCTTTAGCTTTATTGAATTCAAGCGATTGTGCATCATCATTAATTTCAAAAGAATCGAAAGATTGATGTAAGTCTTCAACATCACTGATCAATGAGCTATTGAAGAGCCTATTTCTTTTAATTCGATTATTCATAGCTGTAAATTTAATAGCCTCCAACTCTTCTCTTCGACTACGTTCTTTCAGAACTTTGTCAATATCAATTTTATTAACATCAATCCCATGTTTGGCAGCAATTCTTCTCATTGGTCCATCTAAATTTAATGGCTCCACATTTAGCACCTCCTAAAATATCTCCGGATAGGCAGTCCCACCTGCGGAACTAAAACTATTTCGCTTTCGCCGCTTATTAAATTGAACAAACATCTGATCATACTTCATTCTCAATTTATCCGCCGACAGGATTACTCCAGACCAAAAATCATGTTGCTGACACCAATCAATCATCGTTTTGATCTGCTGGTACGATCTGTTGTCACGTTCATGCATCAATCTAATTGTGTTAGCCCATTTTTGAAGATTAGGCTCCTTAAAGTTAGGGTTGTTATCTTTGATTCTCATTGCTAAGTAACTAGCAGCTTTAAAATTTAAATCATCTGGTCCATAAGTCTTTTTAGACTTTGGACTATTACTTTTATTATTAGTATTTTGTTTATTAGTGATTAGTTCATTAGTACTTTGTAGTGTAGGATTATCCGATATCGGTTTAGCCGACGTCGGGTTATCCGTCGACGGGAAATCCGTCTGCGGTGAAATTCGCGTTAGATTAGGTTCATCAAACACTTGCCAATCTTTTTGACCAAATTTACCTCTCTCTGCTCTTGTCTGAAGTCTAACTAGATAACCCAATTTTTCTAACTCTTTGAGCCCTGATCTTACAGAATCTCTTTTGTCTGTACTGTGTTCCATTAACTCCGTTTCATAAAACTTCCAATCATCTGGAAGGCTCAACATATAAGCCAATAAACCTTTTGCCTTTAACGACAAACGTTTATCTTTGAGCCCAGTGTTTCCAATAATAGTAAAATTAGTTTTTCTTTTAGCACGTACAATTGCCATGATTACCCTCCAATCCTCAACTTCTTACGATCTTCATCGTCTAATTTGATTGGCTTAATATGATACTTTTGAAGAAATGACATGATACCCATCTTGTGTTGTTCGATATGATGGACCCTACATAGTGCCATAAAGTGAAATTCAGAATGATTTATTTTTCTTCTGTTTCTACCTGATCCAACAGCTTCAACATGAGCTACATCGGCGTGTCTACCACAGATACAACATTTACGATGTTCTAAACATCTAAGCTGCATTGCATAATCATTTGGCAACATGTCCCAAGTCTTAGTACTGAACGGAACATTATTATCAAAGCAGAAATCAAGCAACCAACTAAGATATGAATTGGCCTGTGTCATTGTGCAATCGGATAAACTAAATTCATCCCTGCCAGTTTCAATCAAGTATTTCCACTTCATAATTCCTGGAGCTTCCTTTTCAACCATGTAACCCGACCAATCACTTATCTCACCAATCAAGGCATAAATCTTAATGCGTTGATCAATTGAAATATGTCGATTATCTGAAATCTCCATTTCAACTAATGGTTGCTTTCCATTGGCTAACTTTGCAACTCGTAAATTGTTAATCTCATCATTCATTTCTAAAGTAATATTATTGCCTTGAATGCTTTTGATTCGTGCAAGGAATTTCATTATTAAATTGCACCGATTTGTTTCAAGGTAGCCTTAGTTGTATCAATTTGTTTGCCCAAGAAAGAGATCATATTATCAGCACTAGAATCAGGAAGATTTTCGAAGTCAACATTTGGAAAGTGAGATTTTAATGCCGTCAATGATTTACCGAAATCCGTTTGATTCAATTCAGACAAAGTAGATAATTGTTCGTTAATTACTTTCTTCTTAGAATCATTAGCAAGCCTTGGTTGCGGTTTTGAAAAGTTACCATATGAATTGCCTTGTTGATTGTTGTATTGATTTTGTGGTTGATATCCTCCGAAGGCATCTTGACCATAGTTATTAAATTGTGATTGTTGGTTATTCCAACCATTGTCGTTTTCAGGATCATCACCAGTTGACATAAGAAATAGTTGCATTAGAAAATTCTTTTGTGCACCTGTTTCAGCCTTATAGATAGCCTTATCACCAGAATCCATGCCGATACCAGGCATACTGCCAATCAACTCTTCTGCGCCGTTTGTCAGTTTAAAATTACCAATCACTGAAACATAATTCATTGTATTTCCCTTATTAGTTTGGCTAGTCCAGGAATTCAGAATTTCATAGTGTGGAATAATCATGATTCCGTGATCAGCCAGCTTATTCTGTAGTTTTGATTTAACCTGTGATTCACTGACATAATCAAAGCCTTGGCTATTATTTTTGCCATCCTTTTCAATCTTATCTAATTCCTTTTGAATTTTAGATAGCTCTTGTACTAACGTTGCTAAGGTCGGTTTTGTCTCAGTCATTGCTATCCCTCCCATACACTAAGTGGCTTGATGATATTGTTGGTAACTTTATCCAAGTTATTAATCTTTTGAATGGCTTGAATAATGTCAGCTTTACTCCCAATCAATTGAACGGTCACAGAGTAACCAGTTGGTGCTGATTGAACGACTTCTCCAGTTTCCGTATCAATAACTGCAGTGCCTACATTTTGCTATGTGGCTTTTTTAATAGCTTTCTCAGATTCAAGTTTTTTCTGTTCTTGAACCTCTTTTTGCTTCTTTTCCTCAATGAACTGATCAATAGCTTTAATCACATCAGTGGCATTGTAATCATCAGATAGTTGGCCAACCCAACCTTCTGATTCAATTCCAACGTATTTACAATGTTCAACAATTAATTGCTTGTTCGTTTCAAATAATTCTTTTTTACGTTTCAAAGTATTGAAACCATCAGCAAGTATCTTGATCAACTTAATATCAGTCATAGTCTTGTTAGTCCAAGATTTTTCAATCTCAATTTCTTCAGGATCAATATCATATTCATGAGCCATATTATTAATAAGCTCTTGAACATGCTTCTGACGATCTTCACGCTGAGAATCTTCAAGCACCTTGATTCCATGACTAATTGGAATTAATGATTGGTCGATAATATCCTTAAACCCTTTTACCTTATCCTCGAACTCAGACAATGGCTCGTTGTAACTAGATTTAATCTCTTTTCGCTTATCATCTAATCCTTTATTCAACGCATTCAATTTAGCTCGTGTTGCTTTAACGCTTTTAAGATTATCTTCTGTGACAATCAGACTTTTATATTTATTGGAGATTCCTTCTAACTCTGATTTCAAACTATCTTCGTTATTAATCGTGATCTCAGTAGGTGTAAATTTCACACTGAAATCTTGAAGTACTATTTCATTAGCCATTAGCTACCTCTTTCGTGATATACTTTTGTTGTTAAATATTTTTGTTTCTAGTCGTCCTCAATTGCCGTTGAGAGCGACTTTTTTTCTGCATTCATAACTCTTGCCGAATGTAAGAGTGCCTTAGTATTAGAATCTGTTTTCAATTCACACATAGCTTGTTGATAGCCATACTGAATACAAACATCTTGAAATCCTTCTAAATAGAACCGTGTTTCCTGGTTCATACCTTCACCTCGTTTTAGGAATAATAATGCTCAAATCTGTTGTAAATATCTGTTTCGGCACGCTGTTTGTCGTTCTCAAGTTCTGCACGGTGCTTTTTTAATCGATCAATAGAATGTTGCAATGGTTCATAATCAATTCCCTGCAGCTTATTTAAATATTGGTCTGCCTTATATGATTCAATTTGTTCATCAGTTCGCCCGATTTCTTTACAAACTCGTGCATGATGATTAAGTGATTCATCAATTGCCACTACGTCCTTGTTAATAATCATGTGGTTCATCTCCTGTTAGTTTGTCATCTGAATATTGGTCGTATGGCTCCATGTCACCAATAGGGCTGTATTCATCGTCTGTTTTAATTCGAATGTTGTTATTCAATGTATTTGTTCCTTTGATATAATTGAAATAAATTGGAGGTTGTATTATGGATAAGGAATGTTATCAAGCTATTTGTTATAATGGTCATCAAAGAACCATTACTCTTGAATACGCTAACTTGAATGATGACCTAGGTTTCTGTGAAAAATGTGGAGAACCTGTTATCTGCAAATGCCCAGAATGTGGTACACCCATTGAGGGGTGGACATACTATGATGGTGTTTTTATGATGCCACAAATGGACGTTCCAAAATATTGCGTCAAATGCGGTAAACCATTTGAATGGACTAACCGTTCTCTATCATCGTTTGATGACTTACTGGATCTAGAAGATCAGTTGAGTGATAATGATAAATCCAAATTTAAAAAATCAATATCATATTTATCTGGCGATGGTGAATTGGCTAAAACAAATGCCTCTATCGCCAAAGTTTATCTTTCAAAAGCAAGTAGTGCAGTCGGACCTTTGCTGTACAATTTTTTAGTTGATTTCTCATCTGAAACAGCAAAGAAAATCTTAGAGGGTTAGACTCTCCGCAATTTGGGCAAAATCTGTATTTTATTTTTATTAGGGATTTACAATTTTTACAATAACCAAATTTCATAAGACACCTCCGGGTGTGTTTTTATTTGCATTCATTCCAAAACTTAATGAATAATCCTGAAACAACTACAGCGATTATGAGTAAAAATAATCCTCTTAGAATTTCCATCTGATTAAACCTTTCAACTTTTGAATATCTTCTTTAGTAAAATCAGTCAGATTCAAGATAATATTCTCAATAGTTCTATATTTCATAAATAGATAGCTGGTCATAGAACTAACAAGTGCTACTAAAATTGTCCAATTCATTAATGCCTCAAATGTCATGTTTTTGTCCCTCCTTCTTAGGAATATTCTTTTTTGAGGAATGATTTGTTATAATTAGTCAGCATTCTATTTTGAAAGGAGCTGATGGCTCTTGGAAGGAATGTTGACTTAAACTGTGTCTCCAATATTCTTATATCCAGTTTTCGTGTTACTTCCGCACGCACCGATGGCTAGCATCGT
This sequence comes from Companilactobacillus sp. FL22-3, assembly GCF_054881455.1. NCBI lineage: Bacteria > Bacillati > Bacillota > Bacilli > Lactobacillales > Lactobacillaceae > Companilactobacillus > Companilactobacillus sp. FL22-3. Next base: position 18,425 of record NZ_JBTYYZ010000011.1, read on the forward strand.
AAAAATAGGAAAATAACAGTTTCATCGTTATTCAGGATGGTGGATAGAGGATGTTTTAATCGCAGTGCTGGACGACGATACCAGTAAAGGATTAGAAATATACCATCCTATATTTGAAGACTTTAAAAATTTCGCAGCATACTTGGTGGATGGACCTTGTATGCTTTTTTTATTTAAAAATTCTATTCAAATCAACCTCTGGAAATTCTTTTTTAATTTTTTTAATTAATTTGAACCCTGGATTGACAAAATTATTTTCAAGTTTCACATAATGTGAATACGAGATGTTTAATATCTTTGCCATATCTCTTTGATTCATTCCAGATTTATTCCGTAATTCTTTTAAAATCTCCATGAATTCGTACCTGCTTCCACACATTTTTAATTTTTATTTATTAAAAACGAACTCATCAATTTCTTTCTTGCTATAAACCAAAAACCCATTAACGTTATGAGCTTTTAGATCCTTGAAATATTTATCAAAAGTATTATTTGAAACTCCTAGATATTCACAGGTTTCCTTTTTATTAAGAAACTTCTTATCCATACCAGCGTCAAACCTAGCCTTTTGAACGGCATCAGTTACTACTGAATATACTTGTGAACCAAGTTCTTCTTTTTGCTTGTCTGAGAACAATACTTCAAATGCCATAGCTACACCTCAATGTCTAATTGTTCTATTTGAGGAACAATTCCATGTTTCTTCAATTCTTTGTACAAACCAAGTCGTCCTTTTTGAGTCCATTTAGTTTGTAATGCTGATCCTTTACCTGTGGCATTCTTAGCATTCCTATAAGGAACCGTTTTGGATTGTGTCCACCCTTTATCCTGATATTTGGCATACAGGAACCAAGTGCCACTTTGTGGATACTGAATTTTCAATTCATAAAGTAATTTATTAAAAGTTTTTCCACTATATCCATAATCCTTAGCGATGGCTGTAATATTCATTAAAGATGGATTAGATAAAACTTGATCATAATAAGTAGCCTTTGGTTTTAACTCATTCACTTGCTGCTCAGCAATTAATCTTCCATTCCGTTCAGTTTTCAACTGAGTTGCCAACTTAATTAAATAATCTGGATCGGTCAAGGTTTTTTCAATCGCCGAATCTGTCAAATAAGCTCCATGCTTTCTAATAGTGGGTAGAACTTCTTTTGTTACCCAATCCTGGAATTTTTCGGCTGTTGCATTGTTAGCCTTAATAGCTAACTTATAGAATTGTGGTTCAGTAATGAAATCATTCGTGCCCACAAGTGGGCATGATAAATATTTTCTAACTCGATCCCAACGTACAACCGTGTTACCACTAGGTGCTAAGTGACTAATTCCCAGCCCAATTGCTGCTTTTTCAGCATCAAATTCAATGTCACCATTCTCATTCGTTCTTACCGGCAACTTGATATCACCATTACTAAATTCCTGCAGCATACTCATTTCTTCACCTTCTTTTTTAATCATCAAATAAATTATCAAGTCGTTTTTGATAGAGTTTCAAAAACAAACGTTTAATTTGAATATAATCATTCCTAGCCTCATTCCAATCTTCATATGAAAGATTCTTATTGAGAGTTTCTCCCATAATTGCCAGTGTCAATTTTCTTATCAAATCATGAATTCCATTTGAATACGGACCATTGTTTATTAAACGTTTTCTTTCAAAAGAGCCATCATAATTAAAGGTTTGATGTTTTGAAAAAGTTGATCCACCATAACTAGCTAAATTATTTATTCTTGAGAAACCGTACTTTTCATTAATTAATCTGATATCTGAACTGTCTATAGCAGAATTCCTGAACAATAATGTTGCCGTTGAAGGCTTAGCCGTAATTAATGCTTTAGCATTCCCAGACATCAAACTTTGTAGTTCACTTCTAGTTAATGTGATTAATTCTTCTTCCAAAATGGCTTCTCCTATACTCTTTTCGTCTTTTTAAACTTACTATCTATTACCTGTTCTTTCTTAAACGCCACGTACTCCACAGCGTTTTTCCATCTCTCGTTATCAAGAGCAGTTGCTGTTAGTCCTCTACCTTTAATCATCTTATTTACCAGATGAGACATCTGGCTTTTACTTAGGCCAAGGAATAATCCAACTTCAGTCTGATTCAAATGAGCTTGTTTTAGTTCTACTTCCCATTCCCATTTGTCACTCATAAACTCACCTCCTATTTTTTATAAATAGTTGTTAAACCAAGTTGACTTAATACCAATTTAGTACTAATATGATACACATAAATAGGCGTAACAAAACAAGCAGATTCCTATTCCTTAAGCCTGCCAGCTCATTAGGATTTTTGCTTTAATTTCTTGTACGCTGTTTAACAACTTGGTACGTGTATTAATATAGTACTTATTTAGTACTGCGTCAACAAAGCATAGTACTTTTTCGATACTTTTTTTCACGTACACCTAGGAGTATTGATATGACGCTATATGAACGTGTTAAAACCTTAGCCAAAGAACGCGGTTATAATTTAACTGAATTAGCTGAAGCAGCACATATTGGCAAAAAAAGTATATATACATGGAAACCTTCAAAGACGTATCCAAATGGTGTAACACCCAGCCGAGAGGTCTTAGAAAAAATTGGTAAAGTTCTAAATCTAACTGTTGAGGAAATTCTTGATACTGAAAACAATACCGTTCAAGATAAAGCAACAGATAATAGTATTGATCTTGAAAAAGAAATTGCAAAAGGACGCACTGTTCGCTGGGAAGGTCGAGAAATACCACCTGAAGAATGGGAAATGTTTCGTAGAATCATGGAGGGTGGCAAATAGATAATATGGGGAATCAAAAAAAAATGGTAGTTGGCTCATGGATCCAGTTATAACTTACTTATTAAATTTTGCTTATGATCATCATATAGGATACACATTAATTCATAACTACAATTCAGAGTGGCCTTCTTTTGCCTCTCCAGATGACAATATGATTCTTATTAATATGGATTGGCACAGAAAGAATGACATTCCACTAATAATTGCTCATGAAATCGGTCATATGTTGGATGAAGATGCTTGTTACTTATATGATGAATCTACTCCAGCACAAATTAAATCTGAAAATCGTGCAAATATAAGAGCAATTGACTTATTACTCGGTTACTGTAAAGAAAACGATATTGAATTCGACAACTACATTACCTTCTTACAACAATTTAATATTCCACTCAAATATGAAATCGTTGTTAGGGATAAAATGATAGCCTAGATATAAAGTCCAAATCCTGATTGACAAAAAAAGCTGAAATATGTGTTATTGGGGAGGAACTTATTTATGAAAAATCGAGATGAGAACAATAAAGCTAAACCGTTTTATACCAAATGGTGGATTTATGTAATATTAGTAGCAATACTTGTATTAGGAGGATTCGGAATTAAATCATATGTTAACTATCGCCATTGGTCTGCACCATACTACAACCAAACTGGTAGTCATGTTTTACTTTCAGATAAAGTCGATAAATTAAACGATGATCAAAAAGAGGCTTTTTATGGTATGGCTAAATCCGCCATTCAAAGTAAAGATTCAAAAATCAGCTTTGATAATCTTAATGATAAGGGATTATATGTAGAAAAAATGAACAAGAAAAAAACATATCATATAGAATATGTGTGTCAAAGTGATCTTATTTTAAAAATGAATTTCAGAACTAGTATGAATATTACTTTGAATAAAAATTCTCTTAAGGAAGATTCAAGTTTTAACTTCTATGATTATAAATCAGATTTAACTAACTTTACTACTGGTTCCAACTAAACCATTTTAGAAACAGAGGGAAAAACATGCAGTATCTTATATATGCAATTATTTTGGTTTTATTATTTATGTTACTTCAGGCCATCTGGCCTGTACTTCTTGCATTAGCTATCGGGTATGGAATATATCGTTTTATTAGATACAGAATGAAGGAGAAATACTTTCAAAGTCCAGAGTTTTTAGATCATAAGGCTAAAATTGATTCCACAATTAATGATTATAATGAAATAGCTAATTATGTTCAGAGCATACCAAATGATAATCAATTTATTCCAGATAATGCTAAGAGCAAATATTCTGATTTGGCAACTTTTGAAAATACTAGTAGACAAGATTACAAACGGGATAAAAATGAAAAACATTTAAACAGCAATAATGTATATTCAGCTTCACTTCAAGTCGTTAGAAATGCATCTGAGCAGCCTATCAAATATCTTTGTAAATATTTTGACATTCCCGCTAAAGATGAAAGTTTGAATCAGCTTGAGGAAATAGATACTAATATTTCAAGAATGGAAAATACTGTTAATAACTTAAAAGAACGAGAACAAGAAATTCAAAATGGCTTCAATCCACCTAAATTTATTCTTAAATATTATAGAAAAGAATTACTTGATAAAACCGGTATGCAGGTTCCTGAGATTAATATTAACTATGCAACATACACATTCGAGTATGTAAGTGCTGGCGGTAATAGTTCTCAAAAATCCACAATAACCTTTGACAGTAGAACCGTAGAAGCAGTGGAAGAATACATATCTAGCAGAATCAAATATAATAAATCTGCAAAAGCACAAAGATCACTAATGACTAACTCTTTGAGAAATTCAATCAAAGAAAGAGATAACTATACTTGTCAAATGTGTGGTGCATCAATTGCCCAACAAAGTCTCCTTCTACTAGAGGTTGATCACATAATGCCTGTCGCAAAGGGTGGCTTAACAACACCTGACAATTTACAAACACTTTGTTGGAAGTGCAATAGATCCAAATCTGACAAAATCATTGCTTAATTGAAAACTTTATATAAATGAGTCTAATTAGTAGGCTTATTTATTTTTACCAAAATTGAAAGAAGGTGATAAAATTCATAGACCTCTCTTAAACCTGCTTCCACACGCTTAGGAGAAATTATGGCTAAAAAAGATGAAAGAATTAAAAAATATACAAAAAAAGACGGATCAACCGCCTATATGTTTTGAAGTGCTTCATAATTGTTAGACAAGAAATCTAACAGTTATGGAGTACTTTTTTTATATGGTTAAATACGGCTCAAAATTAAAAGCAGAGATTGTTGGTGAATACCTTCAAGGAGAAAACAGCATGCGTCATCTTGCGGAGAAACATAATATATCCAAACGACAAGTTATTTTTTGGATTCAAAAGTACCGTTTAAGCGGTGCAGACGCGCTTAAACAAAAAAGGACTAAAAGAAATTTCACGGCTGAATTCAAAATTGATGTGATAAACTACTACCAAACTCATGATGAAACTTTAGCCGAAGTGTCCGCAAAATTTGATGTTAATTCATGTCAGATAAGCTTTTGGAGGACGGCTTTCAACCAGTATGGTATAGAAGCCTTGAAGTCTCATCCGAAAGGTAGGAAATCTAAGTTGAAACATGATAAAAAGAAGTTACGTAAATTGGTAAATAAGAACGAGGTAGATCGACTTCGTGAAGAGCTAGCAAAGAAAAATCAGGAATTGTACGATACAAAGCCGGAGAATAACATCTTAAAAAAATCAATGACCCTGTTCGGGACCTCAAAGGGCGAAAAAAACGCAAATAGTGGATCAGATCAGGGTCGAACAAGAGTCCCTTCCCCAAAAAAGAACGATATAAAATCGATGAAATCCTTAGGGCTATTGGTCTTAAGAAAGCTGCGTATCATGATGAACGTAAGCGCATCAAAAATCATCTAGATAAGTATAAAGACATCAAAGTAGAAATATTGAAAATTGCATAAAGAGGCAGATTGCGCAGACGTCTAACCTTCGGTTATAGACGTATAGGTGACGAACTAGCCAAGTTGAATATCCATCGCTTAATGGGCGAATTAGGAGTTCAAGTGAGTCTTTATAATCAACATAAGAACGAAGAACGGAAAGTACTCTTCATATAAAGGTACTGTCGGAAAAGTAGTTCCCAATGTTTTAAAACAAAAATTTGATGAAACTGTACCCTTCAAAATTCTACACACTGATGTTACACAAGTCCGCTTAGCAGATACTAAATGGGCTTATATCTCTGCAATAACAGATGAGGCAAGTAAAGAAGTTCTAGCCTTTCAAATGAGTAATAGTCCTAATAGTGAATTGATTATGGATACCCTAAATGAACTCATAGTGATTCTTCCAGAAGAAGCAATGCCAACAATTCATTCTGATCAGGGCTGTTATTACCGAATAGAATATTATATTGATAAACTCTCTGAAAATGATTTTGTACAAAGTATGTCTCGCAAGGGAAATTGTCTAGATAATGCTCCAGTTGAAAATTTCTTCCATCTCTACAGAACAAAATGTCTTAATGGATTTCCGCCTTGCGAAAATATTGAAGAACCTCAAGAAATTTCAAAAGAATACATCAAATGGTCTAATGATCAAAGAGTTTCAAGAAAAACAAAAGGCATGACTCCCCGTGAATACAGGGAGCATGCCTTGGTAGCTTAAAAATTATTTAATTTTATCTAACTTTTGTGTTGCACTTCAGTTCGAGCATCCCTCTTTTTTGTGTCTGTATTTTATCACACTATATAATATAACGTAATGTTTAGAGCAATCAATTAGAGGATATCCTATATTTTAGATCCACTCGTTACAAAGAACATAAAAATGCTATTTATTTATGGTATGAAATGCAATCACATCCCACCTAACTTTCAAATAAAATCTCACCCATTCCAAAATAATCCAACTAAAAACCAAACTAATGAAGTATTGGCATCACAATCTGAGTCCACAAAGCAGAAATAGGCATAATAACTATCATTATCGGTATCATATCAGCGGTAGGAAACATTTTGATCTTGGTGATCCGAAATCCACTAGCTAGCATCAATACCCCACCGGCTGCTTTAAAATCGAGAATCATATTTGGTGTGGTCAATGGTACAACTACATGGGCTAAAAAAAAGATAATCATCAAAATCACAAATTGGGGAACAGCTATCAGTGACACTACGGCTCCTAAACTGGCACCGAAAATAAAGGCACAAAAAAAGTCCAAAATAGATTTAGAAATCAAGATGGTCGCATCCCCACTGATTCCTTCAGTCAAAGTACCGTAAATTCCCGTTCCACTGGCACAAAACAACACAATAATGGTCACCAAGGTCGTATCAAATAACTCTTGATCCATTTTATTGGGCACGCTTAAGAAATGTGAGATCAATCGTTGCATCCACTGTGCTCCGTGTGTAATTGCCTGGCCAAAGTGACAGATTATTCCCAACCCTGTCCCGATAATAACTGCAAAAATAACGGCCGCCAAATTTTTTAAAGGAGCGATTGCGTATATCCCCATTGCAATTGAACAAATACTAAAGGCCATATTCAAACCATCCTTGAATTGATCCGACATTTTTTGTCCACCCAGGGCACCTGCAATTCCTCCAAAAAAAATAGCAAGCACATTTATTACTACACCAATTGGCATCTTTAAAACTCCTAACATAAAAAATAACTTCAGATAATATTTTAATTGCCAAAAAGCGTCAGAACAATTCAGTTTTAGTGTTAAACTATTCAGATTATGAATAGTTAGGGGCAAAGTATGGATACTAGGAAATTAGCTATTTTCAATGATTTAGCCGAAACTCAAAATTACAGTCGAACAGCCGAGCGTATGTTTTTAACTCAATCAACGGTTTCAAAACATATCATGTCGCTTGAAAAAGAATGGAACGTTAAATTATTTATCAGAGTTCATCGGCAAGTCAAACTTACTAGTGCTGGCAAACTGCTTTTACCTAAAGTGAAGAAACTTTTACAACAATCAAATGATTTACAACAGCTGATTGATGACCAAATTTGGCTCACCGAACGGCCGTTAATTATTCAAGGCTTATCATCACTTCCACAATACCAAGCCTTTAAGATGATTGCTAAATTTACTCAGCAATATCCTCGAATCAAATTGAAGTTTAGTGAAAATAATGTTGATCAATTAGAACATGCTCTTGATCAAAAAAATGTTGATATAGTTTTTACTAGAATTTTTAATAATAAATATCCGGACTATAATGTATTGCCAAATGAAACTGACCAAACTGTTGCTTTAATACATCAAGACAATCTTTTATCTCAAGCAAACTCACTTGAAATTGAACAATTGAAAAGTCAAAACATTTTAATCTTCAGTGACAATTTCAGTAAGGTTAATCCACTTTATCAAAAGCTTCAATCATTAATTTTCCAACCGAAAATTACCTACAGAGGCCAAAATATGAATTTAATTTTAGAAATGGTCAATCAAAATCAAGGTATCTCCATCGTTTCAAAAGAGTCTGTTGATCTCACTAATTACCCTCAAATTAAAGTAGTCACACTAAAACCTCAATCCGAGAGTAAATTGGTCTTCATGAAACAAAAAGACAATGATTCGGCGGTCGTATCCTTATTCTGGAAATTCATAACCGAACAAACTAACAATTATTTCCATAAATAAAAAAATTCCACGTTTAAATTACGTGAAATTTTCTAAAGAATCTTTTTTTAAATCACTAACTACACTGATTTTTTACTACTAGCTAATTCGTTTCTTCCTCGTCTAAAGATAAAGTATGAACCTGCTAGAACGGCAATTGCTGCTAAATACATCACATCATACGAACTATACATGATCAAGACTCCACCTAACAGAGGACCCATCGCTCTAGCAAATGTAGCTGCCATATTGATGATACTTTGATAGCGTCCGGCCTCTTCATTGGGGGTCGATTCACCAATCAGAGCGGGAATGCCTGGATAAACTAACATTTCACCCAACGTCAGGACCACCATCCCGATTGCAAAGGCAAAATATTTGGTAGCACCGATGATTGACACAAAAGCAATAATAAAAAATGCGACTCCCACAGGTACTTGAATTTTTTTAAACCAGGCTTTATTTTCAGCCAAATGATTTATCAATGGTAGGAAGATCACAATTACGATTGCATTGATCGTCCACAACAAACTATACATACTGACAGGAATACCTAAATGGGTCAAGTGAGCGGAAATATTACTACTCCATTGTGAATATGATATCCAAGTCGTTCCTAAAAATATTGCAATCAAAGCCGTCCCCGGTTTTAATTTTGTTTTTACGGGATGGCTTTTTTTAGTTCTTCGACTGGGAACCACATTGCGATTGCCATAAGTAAAGACTGATAAGACAAAAAATAGTCCTAGAAAAACAAAATTAGCAATAAAAACCCAAGTCATTTGGATGCCCGCAATATAACCACTCAAAGCTGTGCCAATTCCATTGCCTAAATTAGTCCCCACGTAGATGGCATTGAATAATTTATATTTATCAACTTCATCAATCTGTGCCCCAAAGGAATTGATCACCGTATAGGCACTTCCCACTCCAAAGCCTAAAATTGGCAAAAGGATTGGATAGGCAGGCCAACCATGATTGAAGATTAATCCAATCAAGGCCAACAAACCTATTAAGGTACTGACAATAACCGTTTTATGTCCACCAATACGATCGAAAAGTTTTCCACCGGCATAATTACCTAAAAAGGTCAGAATCGAATTGAAAAACAGGACCGTCCCCGCCACAGCTAAGGATTTGTGCAAATAATCATGGATAAAAATCGTATTGATCGGCCAAATAAAGCTTGCTCCAACCGATTCCAAAAAAGCTCCAAAAATTAAAACTTGTGCATTAACTTTTTTCATGATCATTCCCCCCATTTCAAAAAAAGACCGCCAGCTCACGCCGTCGATCAAAATAATCTGTGAAAAGTCTATCATTTTAAAAATCTTTGTCAATTGAGGCTTTATTTAACTACGGTCAAATCATGCAAAGTTTTATTATCAGGTGATTTTAATTGCAGCCAACTGTTGGTGCCAGCAAAATACAAAAACGTACCAACTTCATTCACACTTCTCAAGGTTACATCTTCGATTAAACGTGAATTTTCGATGGCAGCTGCATGTTCGTCACGCAACCGCAATCCAAATTTACCCGCAAAACCAATCACACCTGCTTTCGTCAAAGGTGCATTTTCTACTAATGTTGCACCTTTTTTGATTACAAACTCATTTCGCTTCTTCCAATAAACTATTGCTTGACTGCCTTTGTAATCAATTGAAAATGGCTGATCAACCAATTTAGGGTCGAACTTGTGACGTGGTTTTGCTGCCGTTCTCTTGGTCTGCTTTGCTAGTTGTAACCCAAAGGCTTGCAGTAAAGGTAAAATAGTACGCCAATATTTTTGAAACTTTTTCATTGAGGCTGGTGAGACTGACATTGAATAGCCAACATTCATTTCATATCCTGCTTTATCCATCTCCAAAGTCAAGAAATAAAAGAATTCTGCCGGAACAATTGTTTCTGGAACTATCAATTCCAAATAAATATTCTTTCCCGCCGCATCATTTTCGATACTGCCAAAACTCAACCCTACCACACGTTGCCGATTCAAAATAATAAAAATAGATTCAGATTCTATTTGCTTAGGTTCATTAGCATGATATCTAACGATTCCATTACCAGCTAATTTTAAAGTAATAGTTTCTTTTGAAAAGTCCCCCGTCAAATTTGTATTCATTATTTTGCCTTTCAAAATATATTTATTGATTAGATTCTAACATATCTTTTTCGTGGTTACGGAATTAAAAGTAACCAAGTATTTCATTTTTATAAATATTATAATATTTATATACAAAATATCTAATTTAATCAATTATATATATTTTTTTATACAGTTTTATGGCATTAAGCCAACATTATATAAAAATATTTTCGTAAAATGGAATATTTGAGTTATATATCCAATTTATAATAATGGTAGATTGTGATAAGTGTATCGGAGAGGAAAAATTATGAACAAATTTAAAAAATTTGGAGTTTTTATTATCAGTTTTCTGGTAGTTCTCTTCAGCTGGTTGTCCTTATCAGGATCAATAATTAAAGCTGAAACGAACTACAGTAATTACTTTCAAGATGGAATTAGTAACTGGAAACGCATGGGTTCAGCTGCAACTTTACCAACTTCACAAACTGGTAGTATTCTGGTCAAAAAAGGAGCAACGTCTGCCAGCGATATTACGCTAGATTATACTTTTGGTGGGGCTCAAAACAATTCTGGTAAAGTTGTTAAAGGTATGGACAGTAACTTTTTAAAACCAACCGAAGGTTTAACTTCAGCATCTCAAAATATGGTTTATTCCAAAATGAATATCTTTATGAATAATGCTGGTAATTACTATGGCGCAGTATTCCAAGGAAAAAGTAGCGACCAAACTGAAATGCTTCGCCAGGCATCTAGTTCATCTCCAGACTTTCTAATTACACCTGCAAACTATACTGGTAAAATTTCATCGCGTGAGTTCGCACTATTAGGTTACTCAGCCAATAATAACGGAAATATCGGGTTAACCAATAAGCAATACTACGTCGGCACGGACGATAATGGCAATCCTGCTTATAAGATTGTTGGTGAATTTACACGTGAGGCCGAATCCAGTAGTGGAAATCAAGCATATCATATGTATGCTGAAATTTTATTGCGTCCATCACCTTCTAACGCAGCTTTTGTACAACGTGAACTTTATCTATACAATCCCGGTCAAACAACTCAAACGTTTCAGACTTGGTTCGGAGAAGATACTGCTTTAGGATCAGCTGCTGGTTCAAATGATTTAATCGTTCCACATGCAATTGGTGGCGGAATCGGTCTCTATATTGGTAATAATCCTGGTAAGTTAATGGTCACTAACGTGACAAATGATGGCTTTACTGATTTTACAGGCCATACCTTTAATAACACGGATTGGTCATCTGGATTTACAAACGGTGTTGGTCAAGCTAGTGCCGCTGCTGATGCCGCGTTAACTACTACCCTAACTGATACGGCTTATACTCTAAAATGGCCTTCAACCAGTTTGGCCGCTGGTAAACAAGCCCACTTTTCATCAACAATGGGACTTACATACGTTCCTTACGCATTAGTTATTCCCAAAAAAGAATACACTAACCAGACAGCTGCTGATCGCAAAGATACTACAAACCGTATTGGCGATAAATTAAATTTCTCATTGAAACTAACTAACTATGGTCAAGACGGTTCGCTTCCAACTAGTTGGCTTTACACTAAAATGGAAGATACGATCCCTAATGGATTGGATCTTGATACAAAATCAATCAAGGTTGACGGTGTAGATGCGACGAGTGCTTCAACTTACGATCCGACAACTCGACTCTTAACTGTTGATATGAAGAAAGTTTCTGTCGGTGCAAATAAGACTTCAACAATAACTTACAACGCTACAATTGATAACAGTGCCAATACTTTATCCTCAATCACAAATACTGCCTACTTCTATGGTCGTGATGCTAATGCTGGTACAACGACTGATACTAAATATAATGCACAAGTAACTATCCCGATCACCAAGACTAATTTTTACCCCACACTAACCAAACTCGTCAAAAACGAATCAGACGGTACTAACGCCCAGTATGCTTCTAGTGCCGACGCCAAATATGGTGATATTCTTGACTATCAAGTTAAATATAACTTAGGTGCTGGCAGTGATTCGATGAAAGATGGCGCTACTTTGAGTGATGACTTACCAAGTGGTCTTCAATTAGTACCAGGGAGTGTCAATTACAGTGCTGACAATGGATCTGACCATTTAACTAATGGTGACAGTCTAAGAAGCTTCAACTTAGGGGCAATGAGTGCTAACCAAACGGCCACCTTAACTTTCAAAGCTAAAGTCAATGCTTCAGTAGCCGGTGTCATCACTAATACTGCTACCGCGACTGGAATTAAAACTAACTCGCTCTCGATTGGCGATTTAACTTCTCAAGCCAATGTCTCTGTTTCAAACGTCAATGCCTTTTTAAGCGTTCCTGACATTGATTTTGGTCAAACTAATATGTATGGCAGTGAAAAGGTCTTAAAAAATGTCGCTACTAACGGCGGCTTACAAATAATGCATCCCTCAACCAATGATTTTTCAGTCAATGTTTCTTATGACAATAACAATGATGATACTAAAATGAAATCTGGTAGCGATACCTTAACTGATGACGGTTCGGGCTTACTATTTATCAGACAAAGAACCTCTTCGCCTGATGATCCCGGTTCGTTCACTCCTATCTCTGCTAGCGGTACTCCTATTCAAACTGCTTTGTTCAAGGGTGGTTCGGATCAACCAACTGGCCTATAAGGATATGTCGGTGTCGGCGATTGGAAGATCAAACTTGCTGCTAATACGAAAGTAGGATCTTATAAAGGTACCTTGACCTGGACGATGGTTGATTCACCAAATTAAAGAATTAATTTTTCTTAAAAAAATATCTACTATAAAAATAATCTGGTACTATAAGGGAGTAGGAATCAGTTGTTTTTATAAAAAGAGCCGCTCACATATGTGAACGGCTCTTTGTTTGTCTTAAATACTTTTAGCTAAAACCCAATCTTTAACATCTCCATGACTCAAGTTAACCTTTTTAACCGAGCGCACGGAAAAATTATTTTTCTTATAGAACTTAACGTTCTTTTGGGTATTTGTTTCCAAAATAATATTACGGTATCCGATCTTCTTAACATAAGGGCTAATGTGATTATTCAACATTTTGCTACCAATCCCTTGACCTCGCAAGGACTTATCAACAGCCAAATATTCAACGATACACTTCTTTTTACCCTTAACCTTGTCAAAAATGTCTTCAAACTTAAAGATATCGAATGCATTGAAACCATTGAATCCACTCTTAAGGATTTCAGGCAATATCTTCAGACCATCTATTGAAAGATAGTCCCACATACTGATCTGTCGACCTTGATTAAATTCAATTAGAGCAACTGCTCTAGGCGTTCCCTTTCCGTCAGCTCCAACATAAACCAAACCTTTTTTCATGAATACATTAACTTCGAGTGCAAAATATTTTCTAATTAAGCGATCGAACTTTGCACTAGAACGAAACTCCTGCTGGAACATGTTCTTAGTTGTTATGTACTCTTTAAATGAATCTGTAAGTAAATTTATTATCTGGGGTTTATCGCTATTTAACCCACTTCGAAAATCCAAAAATATGACCTCCTTTTAACAGCCATAACTACATAATAAGATCAAACATACAAATTGTCCATCATTAAGCAATTTTATATGCCAAAAGTTCAATTATTTAATATTTTTTCATTTTTGTTTTTATTACGAAATATTAGACAATTGAAAAAATCCATAGTATGCTAATCTGTAATGTAAGATTTTCAGTTCACCGGTATCTAGGCCTAGCTTAGGATATCGGTTTTCTTATGATTAACTACTATCAGTCGATGGTAGTTTTTTTGAACTTTAAAACGACTAGTGGGGAGGAAAAGTATGGGAAAAAACAAAAAATCTATTTATATTTTAGTATTCAGCAACTTTTTAATTTGTTTGGGAATTGGCTTGGTTATCCCTGTCACCCCATTCATCAAAAACGAATATCATTTCACGACTTCGCAAATGGGAGTTATGACTTCTCTCTTTGCCTTTGCACAATTTATTGCCTCGCCAATCGTTGGTAAAATGTCTGACAAACTTGGCCGTAAACCAGTAATCGTTTTTGGATTATTTACCTATATGATTTCCGAATTTATCTTTGCGGTAGCAACTAGCCTACCTATCTTTAATCTTTCGAGAATTATCGGTGGCCTGTCAGCTGCTATGGTTATTCCAACTTCAATGGCCTTAGGTTCTGATCTAACTACTTTAAAAGAACGTGCTAAAGTCATCGGTTGGCTTTCTGCTGCTTTTAGTGGTGGCTTGATCTTAGGACCTGGACTGGGTGGTATCCTAGCCGGTATCAGCTATAAGACTCCCTTTTGGGTAGCCGGTGTCCTTAGCTTAACCAGTGCCATTTTTACTCAATTCTTCTTGAAGGAAAACAAAGAAGTGCTCTTACGAGAGGAACAAGATGCGGAGGCCAAAGCTAAAGAAAAGGGTTCAATCAGAGCCATTTTAACTCTACCAATGGTAATGCTTTTTGGAATGATTTTAGTCTCATCATTTGGACTACAAGGATTTGAAAGTATCTATAGTATCTACGTTAACCAAGTTTTCAACTTTGGCTTGGGGACGATTGCCTTAGTATTGACTTTGAATGGAATTATTTCACTAATTCTACAAGTGGCCGCCTTTAATTGGATCATCAGTAAAATTGGTGAAATGCGTCTAATCAGTATTGCCTTTTTACTGAGTGCAATTTGTGTTTTCTGGATCACGCAAGCACATTCCCATATCGAAGTTATCGTAGCAACCTTAATTATCTTTTCATCGTTTGACTTATTGCGACCTGCAATCACTACTTTATTAACCAAATCAAGCCGCTCTAATCAAGGTTTGATCAATGGTATGAACATGTCTTTGACAAGTGTTGGTAACGTAATTGGACCATTGATGTCAGGGGCATTGATGGATTGGAATACCCATTATCCATACTTAGTTGTGACGGTAATCTTGGCGCTCTCTTATCTTTTAACCTTTATTGTTAGAAAATATCCGATTGTAGCAGAAGAATAGTAATTAAGAACTTTGGGTAAAAATCATTAAGTCATATAAAAGCTCTTCAAAACCATACTTTATTAAACCACCATGAATTTTACTAATTTATATAAAGGTGCTGATTTTTTTATTTATCCGTTTAAAATAAATAATGAAACTGTTTTATATCGTATGTTCTAAGTTGGAGGCATTTGATTGAAATTCTCTAAATTGAAAAATACTAAAAATCTCACAAATAGTGAAAAAGAAGTTCTCGAATTTCTTTTAAATAATAATAACGAAGTCTTAAACTTAGGCGTTCGAGGTGTCGCCAAGGCTAATTTCACTTCCACCTCAACTGTAATGCGTTTGGCTCAAAAGTTAGGTTATTCTGGTTTTATTGAAATGCATTATAAAATAGCTGAATATTTAATCAAGAATGACAATTCTGATGAGATTATTTCTGATATTGGCGATAAGATTATAGACACACCTCATGAACTGCTAGAAGAATTTGCACAAATGATTCATTCACAGGAAAAAAATTTCATATATATTTATGCCACAGGTTTTTCAACTATAGTTGCAGAATATATCTATAAGAAGCTATTGATACTTGGGAAGAAGTGTTTAATTTCGTCCGGTGCTGATTCTATCGGTGTTTTTGAAAATAATTTGAACAATATTGATTTTTTAGTTGTTATTTCGAAGTCTGGAGAAACTCAACAAGTCATCGACAAAATCAAAATGGCAAATGATGAAGGAATTAAAGTTGTCAGCTT
This sequence comes from Companilactobacillus sp. FL22-3, assembly GCF_054881455.1. NCBI lineage: Bacteria > Bacillati > Bacillota > Bacilli > Lactobacillales > Lactobacillaceae > Companilactobacillus > Companilactobacillus sp. FL22-3. The sequence continues at coordinate 34,672 of NZ_JBTYYZ010000011.1, forward strand.
CACGGGCAACAATGATAATACCATCAACTACCTTTCATCTCTTCCGATCATTTGCAAGGATAATTTTCCTGCAGATGACTATAATCAATTCTCAAATGCATTTTTCCCAAATGTTTTGTATGTTTTTGAGAAAGTAATCGGCTTATCAGAAAAATTTTAACATCAAAAAAGCTCCTAATTCAAGGATAGAAATATATTTCCTTTCCTTATAAATTAGGGGCTTTTTGAACATCTAGACATATAGTTTTGTTACTAATTTAAATACATATTCATTTAATCAAAACTAGAGAAATGCACTTATACTGGCTCTTCTTCACCAACTTCTGATATTAAACCATATTTCCTATTTGGGCGTTTTAACTCTGGCCAAAATTCCTTATTTGCTTCAATCAAATCATCAAGTAATTCCTTTGCAACTTGAGCACTAGGAACCGTTTTTGATAGGGAGAGTGCCTGCCATAATTTCTGATAGTCATGTTCTATCCATGCTCGAACAGCTAATTTTTCAACTGTTACTTGTTCATACATCATCCCTCTTTGAAACATTGGAATTTTACCCTGTGCTAAAGGTTCTGGACCATCATTGCCAACAATACAAGGTACTTCTACCATAGCATCGTCGTCAAAATTAGAGATTGCTCCATTATTCTGTACAATTAAAAGCATTCTCTCATGTGTGTTATATGCAATGGCTCTCGCCAAATCAACAATGAAAGAGGCATGACTATCAATATTGAATTCACCAACTGAGGATGTACCAGCATCAATAATTCTTTGTGCAGCTGAAAAAACGTTTTTCTCTCTTCCGTCCATAACCTCATTAGCCCTCGTATAGTTAGGGTCAGACTCATCAACCACATAATCTGGATACAAATAATACTTAAGATACGTATTTGGCAAAAATCTAGGGTCAACAGCAAGTAAGTCTTTAGCTTTTTTATGAGTTGCTTGCCAACTAGCATCCATATGTTGAGTATCTACCTCGACTTTTGTTAAATAGCCATGATTAGCCACATAATCCCTGATCTCTGGTAAATACTCATGACCATTATGATCTTTAACACTAGTCCACCATCCAAAATGATTCAGGCCGAAGTATTTCACTTCTAAATCTTCTGGAGTAAGACCAACAATTTGAGACATTCTTCTCAACGTACCAACTGGCATATCACAAATATTCAGTATCTTAGAATTTGGTCTTAGTACACGACACGCTTCAGCTACAATTGCTGCTGGATTGGAATAGTTTAACATCCAGGCATTTGGTGAATATTTCTCCATATAATCAATTAATTCAATAATATCTCCTATACTTCTCATACCATAAGCAATACCACCAGGGCCACATGTTTCTTGTCCCACAACTCCATGAGCTAATGGAATTTTTTCATCCAATTCTCTCATTCTATATTTACCGGATCTGATATGTGCAAATACAAAATCAACATCAGTAAAAGCCTCTTCAGGTTTAATTGTGAATTTAAAATCAATTTCAGGTGCTTTTTCATTTAGAACTATTTCTAACGCTTTTCCTAAGGTTGCTTGTCTTTCTTCGTCATTATCATATAATGTTAGTTTTCTAATTGGAAATCTATCCATATTATCAAGCAACATCATTACAATTCCGGGAGTAAATGTGCTTCCTCCACCTGCAATTAAAATTGAATGTTTTTTCATGTTATCTTCTCCTATTCCAATTCTGTATTTAAGTCAGTCAAACCCAGTTCTGCATCGACTGCCTTTCTAACCGCAGTTACTGTCAATCCATAAACAACCTGTACATTATTTCCTTTAACAATGAGTCCACTCGCCCCAGTTTCATTTTTTAGAACATTTTCGTTAACTAAAGTAGGGTCCTTTAGAACCGTCCTTAGTCTTGTATAACAATTCGTAACACTTTCAATATTATCTTCGCCACCTAAAGCATTTACAATTAAAGTGGCAGGAATACCATTACTTTCACCAGACTTAGTACTATTCCCATTATCATTATGTTGCTTCTTTTCCTTCAAATCTTTTTTAGAATATAATTTAACGTCACTGATATCTTCTTCTCGACCAACAGTTTTTAGATTTAATAGTGTTATTAATGTCTTAAAAAGAAAATAGTAAATAAAGAAGAAAGCTATCCCGACAACAATGTACATTGGCCAATGTGTTTTACCCACTCCTAGCGGAACATTATACAATAAGAAATCCAAAAAACCATTTGGTCCAATTGCACGCACATTCAAGATATTAAGAACAACCATACTTAATCCAGCCAGACCAGCATGTACAACAAACAAAAGTGGAGCTAAAAACATAAATGAAAATTCAATTGGTTCTGTCACTCCAGCCAAAAATGAAGTTACAACAGCTGGTATTAGAATTGCTTTAACACGCATTTTATTTTCAGGCTTTGCTGTCTGATACATGGCCAAACAGGCACCAATTAAACCAAACATCTTTGAAATACCTCTTGCGTCCCAAATAACTGATCTCGATAATAAATGAATCGACGGATCCGCCATTTCTGCATAATAAATATTTCTTGCTCCTTCATATACGTGTCCCGCAATAGTTTCAGTACCACCAAGGCTTGTATAAAGAAATGGTGTATATACTAAGTGATGTAATCCTGTAGGAATCAATAATCTTTCTAAAGATCCATATAGAAAAATACCAAAATTACCAGACTGTTTAATAAAACCACCCATACTTGAAATGCCAAGTTGAATAAATGGCCAAATATAAGTAAGCATTATTGCCAAGATTACTGTTACAGGAATAATCACAATAAATACGAATCGAGAACCACCGTAAATTTGAAATGCACTCTTAAATTCAGTATCTATAAAACGATTGTGTATCATTCCAACTATTACACCTAGGATAATTCCCAGGAACACACCCATATCAAGAATTTGAACTCCCAATACCATTGTTTGGCCTGTTCCTTGTAAGTCTGATGCTTTACTTAACAAATGGTTAAGTTCCATAAATTTATTCATTGCGTTAATAAAAACTAAAAACGCTAGTAAAGCTGTAAATCCCGCTTCGGCCTTTTTCTTTTTTGCAAGGCCAACTGCTAGTCCCACACAAAAAATAACGCCTAAATTAGTTAAAATAGAAACCAATGATCCAGACAAGATCATTCCAAAACCTTTTGTAATAGGATTATTCAAGAATGGAACTGCTTCAAGCAATTTAACATTAGTAAAAATATTCCCGATTGCAATTAATATACCTGCAATTGGAAGGATAAGAACAGGAATAAACATCGCTTTTGAAAAACGTTGTAGTCCATTCATAACTTTTTCTTTCATACTGTATTTACATCTCCTTCTAATTGATTTGCATTTACAGTATAGATTAAATATTCTTGTTTGTAAGCGTTTTACCTAAGATGGAAACATGTTACTGTGTTTAGTTACTGGTTATCAGTTTTAAAGTTTAATGTGACTCAAAAATTCTACTACATATAATAATTGGAGGGCATATAAAGTAATCAAGCCTTTTTATTTATCTTCTGATGATTCTTAATTTAATCTAACTTCATTTTATAATCTACATACCGACTCTTTAAAACAAAAAATCAAATCATTAAGCATATTAAAGATTTTTCAATGACTGTTTGCCATCAACAAATTTTTTTGCTAGAATAACTAGAAATCAATTAACACCGCCGGGTGTCACTAAAAAAGTATTCTTATTAATTCCATTAGGCCAATGAAGGAATTAACGAGAATACTTATTTTTTTGGAGGAAACTATTATGAATTGGATCTATTTGATTACCGCTGGACTTTTTGAAGTTGTTTGGGCAACGACAATGAAATTGAGCCATGGCTTTACAAAACTAAACTACACGATCTTAACCGTTGTCGGCTTGGCACTAAGCATGGGACTATTAGCTTTAGCGGTTAAAAAAATGCCGATGAGCTTGGCCTATCCAATTTGGACCGGGGTCGGCGCAGTTGGCTCTATCATCGTTGGTGTCGTCCTCTTTGGCGACAAATTATCACCACTGACTTGGGGCTTTGTGGCCCTATTATTGATCAGTATTATCGGTATTAAATTTACTTCTGGTAGCTAATTTTCTCGACGATACACTAAAGCTGTATAGTATCCACCGATAATTATTAACAAAATCGGCACGATCCAAATGGTTCTCAGAAATAACCACTTCTGTAAAAGTGCGGAAATGATGGCCCCAAACGAAAAGCCTAAAACTAATTCAAAATAAATTTTGGACGTGGTGATGTCTCCTTGACGATGGTGATAGAAATATTCAATAAAATTAATAATTGCCTTTTTCAAGTTACCCGTTGAGAAGACATTGTTATACCCCAAGCCCTCAATTTGATCGAAGGATATATTTTGCATCGCCATCACAAATGCTAATGGTGGTACGACGTAGAGATTAGAAACTGTTTTCGGCAAAAAACCGACGACAATACATATGATAAACTCAGCAACTAAACTAGTTAAACGCCAATAATGACTACGATTATTTTTGTGTTTCAGAAATTCGACTACTATAATTCCTAAGCAAAAGAATAGCATCGTCATGATCTTAGTAACAATTCCTGGTAAATTTTGACGAGCAATATCGACACTGAGAAAGACAATGTTACCCGTCTGCCCCGCTGCCAAAACATGCCCCCTTTGGACAAATGTGTAAGCATCGATAAAGCCACCAACAAAAGTTAAACCGATGGCTATTTCTCGTAACTGGAACAATTTATGACTTTTGAAGCGCTTCATTAGAAAACCTCTTTAACTAATATCTAAGGTCAATCTTATCAAAGTTAAAATAACTTGGTATAAAATTTTCGTCAATAATTAATGACATCGGTTACATTTTAGCTTATGCTTGAGTGGAAGCCGAAAGGATGCGATATTATGTTGACACCAGAAAAATTACACCAAGAAATAAAAGCCAATACCGATGTGAGTTTGGAAATTATTCGTAAGAATCCTTGGTTGATTCCAGCTTCAATCGCCTTGACAACTGTTCCTTTAACGATTTCTGTTTATGGATTTTGGAAGAATCGTCAATTAAGTAAACAACTAAAAATTGAACGTGAAAAAACTAAACAAATAGCTTTGAACAAAGCTCCAGCCAAGAACCATCGTTCATTTAAGCTTCATTAAAAAAATTGTGTTACCCATTAACTTGCGGTAACACTTTTTTTACGAGTAAAATATGATTGAATACATTCAGAGGGGATATCATGAAAAAGAGAAAAATCGCATCATTGCTGCTACTATTAACCATATTAGGCTTGCCACTTTCAACTGCTACTGCTCAAGCTGCTGCCGCTCCGAAAGCTAAAAATCTGACATCGATCACTCAAAGTGTCAATCATGCCTCGCCAAATAATCCTTTAATTTTTTCACACCGGGGTAGTCCCTACAATAATCCTGATCATTCATACAGCGGCTATAATCAAGCTATCAAAGATGGTTCTCAATATATTGAACAAGACGTTTGGCTCAGTAAAGATAATAAACTCTACGTTTCACACGATGACAATCTAAAGAAATCTACTGATCATAATGTCACGATTTCAACGTCAAATTCAAATAAAATCAACAAAGTAAAACTCCACAATGGCGAAAGAATCCATCAGTTAAAAGATGTTTTCAAACGTTATGGCAAAAAGGTTCATTATATAATAGAAACAAAAAAGAATGCGGGTGACAATACGGCAACTGAAAAGGCCCTCATCAAAGAGTTAAAGCAATATAAAATGACTAATAACGTCATTATGCAAGACGAAAGTTTACCCGGTATCGAAGCTGTGCATAAGTCATTAAAAAACGTTCCCACACTCTGGCTATTAGATTCCGTTACCGAACGCCAATATCGTGAACAGATCGAAAACGCTCCCCGTTATATCAAATTCATCTCGATCAAACTAGACCAGTGGACACCAAAACTAATTAAAGTTGCTCACAAGAATGGTTTTAAGACTAATGGTTGGGTCTTGAATACTTACAATGACAATTATGATGCCTTAAATACTTTGAAGCTGGACAGTATCTTCACGAACAACACTAAAGAAACAGCTCATCTGATCGATAAGTGGAAATAAGTATGATTCCTGAACGTGAAGTATTTTCAAAAAATGTCTGCTATACCCCACTAGTTTTTGGACGCGTCAATAAAAAATTACAGATGCAGCTCTCAAACGCTGATATTGAGCAACTAGTTCAAAGAATAATTACTGATACCACAACAACCATTACTAAAGTTGGAAAAAATTATTATCTTCAAAATCAACAGATTGAATTGGTTATTAATTCATTCAATTATCGCCTAATCACGGCTAACAAAAAAACACCTCATTAGGTGTTTTTTTCGTTATATCCTAATTAATATCAAAAATTTCTAGCGTTTACTCTTTGAATGGACTTTTTTAACAACAAATAATTTAGCGGTTTTGAAATTATAATATTGTTTTGAAAATGCCAATAACTGTCCGGTATTGAGATAGGTTTCATCCTGTACAACTAAACTTGGCGAGCCAATCGGTAACTTCATAAAATCACTAGCTGTCTTAGGTAAGGGTTCACTCATAATCAGCTGGTCAATAAAACCAATTTGGGTCGATTTTTGCTCTTCAAAGTAATGAAACAGTGAACCGAACAACGCACTTTGGGGAATTTCTTCAATCACCGACTGGAGATAGTATGAATGCTCCATGACATATGGATCGCCATCTAAAGAGCGAAAACGAGTCACATCAATCAACATTTCATCTTTATCGAAATTGACGGTCTCTGGTATAAATTCAGCCTCCGAAGCAGGAATAATCTTTTCTGTGGCCTTATCTGTCGTCAAACTGCGTCCGACTCGGTCCGCTTCATCACTCAAACCACCATTATGCTCCAAGGCCATTGATTCATTAGTCTGCTGTTGACGGACAAAGGTACCAACGCCGTGAACTTGATAAATATATCCCATTGTATTCAATTGCTGTAAGGCACTTCGTAATGTATAACGGGTTACTTGATAATAATCCATCAAAACCGGTTCGGAAGGAAGTTTGCGTTGCTCATCCATCAATTTACCTGCTTGAATGGCCGAAATAATTTTTTGAACTAAAACATTAATATTCATTTTGGCTGTCATTTTAAAACATCCTTTCCGACAAAAAACGCACCTCTCATCTTATAATCTGATGATAGTGTACGTCTTGTCAATACATATAACGTTAACTCATTAGCTCAAATCATTACCATTAGTTTCAATTACTTTATGGAACCAATCAAATGAATCTTTCTTTTTACGCGCTAATGAACCAACTCCGGCATCGTTTTTATCAACATAAATCATTCCATAACGTTTATCCATTTGGCCAGTACCGGCGGAAACCAGATCAATGAATCCCCAAGGAGTATATCCCATCAGATCAACACCATCCAACTCAACCGCAAGTTTCATTTGTTCAATATGTTTTCTCAAATAATCGATACGATAATCATCATGGATTTTACCATCATCTGAAATTTTATCAAAAGCTCCCAAACCATTTTCGACAATAAACAATGGTAAATCATATCGTTCACTGAACCAATTTAACGCATATCTTAACCCAACCGGGTCAATTTCCCAACCCCAATCAGACCGAATCAGTGCTGAATTCTTAACTTCATGATTCTTTTTAGGAGTCATGAAATCATCGGGCTCGTTAACATCAGCTTTAATAACGTGTGAAGCATAGTAGGAGAATCCTATATAATCAACCGTTCCGGCCTTAATTACATCTAAGTCGGCCAAAGTGATATCCAAGTTAAAATTCTTTCTTTCAAAATAATTTGTTAACCACTTTGGATATCTTCCCTTACATTGAACATCCCCAAACCAGTAGTTAGCTTGCATCGCTCTTTGAGCTTTCATGACGTCTTTCGGGTCAGTAGTTGCTGGGTATGTTGGTCCCATAGCTAACATACATCCAATCTTAAAATCAGGATTGATCTGATGACCAATTTGAACTGCCATTGCACTAGCAACTACTTCATAATGACCTGCTTGATACATAACTTTTTCAGCATCTTCACCTGGTTTAACCAAAATACCTGAATTGGTGAATAGTCCCCATTCATTTAAACCAGTTTGATTATTAATCTCATTGAAAGTCATCCAGTACTTAACCTTATTACGATATCGTTTGAAAACAACTGTCGCAAATCTTACAAACAAATCAATCAAACGTCGATCACGCCAGCCACCATATTCAGTGACCAAATGATAAGGCATTTCGAAGTGTGACAAGGTGATCACTGGCTCAATATTATATTTATGCAATTCATCAAATAAATCATCATAAAATTTTAATCCAGCTTCATTCGGCTGTTCTTCATCACCATTCGGAAAAATTCTCGTCCAAGCAATGCTGGTTCGGAAACACTTTAATCCTAATTCAGCAAACATTTTGACGTCATCTTTATAATGATCATAAAAATCAATTGCCTCATGATTGGGATAATTCTTACCAGGAATAATACCATCAGTGATTTCCCGATCAGTCTTATTATCACCAGCGGTCATCACGTCAGCAATACTGATTCCTTTACCGTCTTTATCCCAGCCACCTTCAAATTGATGGGCGGCTACAGCACCGCCCCATAAAAATCCATCTTTAAATCCTGTAGTCATTATTTTCTCCTTTTATTGAGTCTAGTATGCAACTGCTTCATTACTTGGTTAGTAACCAATAATATCCTCTCATTATTGGTAATTTATTATTGTGTTTCCAATATTTTTTGACTTGTTTAACCATTACCGCACCGGCTCCAATTACTAAAATTCCTGGCATTAACCAATATAAATTAATAAAAAAATTGTTGTAAGATAACGAAAAACCAAATATCGATTGAAATGCATACTCGCTAAACTTAGTTTTTTCTGTCTTTTCTTTTGATGTTTTTTAAGCTTGCATATTTTTCTCTCTTCTTAGACTCATTCGAATGAGTCTATAGTACCAAACTAAAGATTTTTTGTAAACGTTTTCCAAAAAAGACATCAAATTACTCAAGTGCTAAAAAAGTTATACCCTATCTAACCACTAATTAACATTCAAAATGATGTCTATTTTTTATTCATTTTTTGAATAGTGAAAAATCGTTATAAAATATTGTTCAATTGATTATTCAACTAACAAACTTATTGAAAAGCCTTTCATAAATATATAAAATATTTTTATATCAAAGAGGAGGAACTATTATGAAAGAAAATTTTGATTTTTTAATGCCTAGTGTTAACTTCTTCGGTGCTGGTGTTATTAAGAAGATTGGCGAGCGTGCCAAAATGTTAAATATGAATAACCCCTTGATCGTGACTGATAAGTTTTTGGAAAGCGTCGCTAATGGACCTGTTGCACAAGCCACTGACTCGTTGACTGCTGCTGGCGTTAAATTCACAATCTACCACGGTGTTGAACCAAATCCTAAAGTTCATAATATTCAAGAAGCTAAAAAAATTTATTTAGATAATAACTGTGACGGTATCATCACGATTGGTGGTGGTTCAGCTCATGATACTGGTAAAGGAACTGGTATTATTTTGACAAACGGCGATGATATTACAAAACTCGCTGGTATCGAAACATTAGACAATGCCCTTCCTCCATTGATTGCTGTTAACACAACCGCTGGTACTGGTTCAGAACTTACTAGACACTGTGTTATCACAAATACGCAAACACATCTCAAATTCGTCGTTGTTTCTTGGAGAAATATTCCCCTTGTATCGTTCAATGATCCAATGTTGATGTTAGATGTTCCAAAAGGCCTAACTGCTGCAACTGGTATGGATACATTCGTTCAACTGATCGAACCATACGTTTCAACTCACCGTAACGAAATTACTGATGCCCAATGTCTTCAAGGTATCAAGCTAGTTGAAGAGAGCTTACGCGAAGCTTATGCTAATGGACATGATGTTGAAGCCCGCACTAAGATGGTAGAAGCCGAAATGCTTGGTGGTATGGCCTTTAACAACGCCGATCTTGGTTATGTTCATGCTATGGCTCATCAACTTGGCGGTCAATACGATGCCCCTCACGGTGTATGTTGCGCTATCTTGCTTCCAATCGTTGAAGAATACAATATCATCTCTAATCCAGAGAGATTTGCCCAGTTGGCTGTGGCTATGGGTGAAGACATTTCTGGTCTGTCAACTCGTGATGCCGCTAAATTGGCTATCAAAGCTATGAGACAGTTAGCCGATGACGTTGGTATCCCTCGTTCAATTAAAGCAATCGGAGCCAAACCTGAGGACTTTGAATTGATGGCTGAAAATGCTTTGAAGGATGGCAATGCCTTCTCTAACCCTCGCAAAGGTAACAAACAAGAGCTTGTAGAACTGTTCCAAAAATCATATGACGCTGAATAATCATCTGCTTTAAATTACAACACAATAAAGTAGCAAAAAAATAGGTAACTGGTCCAATTTGAGGACGAGTTACCTATTTTTTAATTGATATCTAAAACTTTTTGAGTCGTAATTTTAGGTAATCTAATAAAAATGATTAAACCAATCAAGAACAGTAAACTAATTGAGGCAGCTCCTATTGTTGATTTACCAGTCAATTGAGTGACAATTGCCACAATAAATGGTCCCATTACAGCTGAAAATTTGCCTAAAATATTTAAAAAGCCATAAAATTCACTGCCTGACTCCTTGGGGATAATTTTTCCAAAATACGAGCGGCTCAAAGCTTGTAAGCCACCTTGACTAGTACCGACTAATAAGGCCAGCACCCAGAAGTCAAAACTTGTTTTTAAGTTCAAAGCATACAAACAGATGATGAAGTAAACTACGATCCCCAAGAGAATTCCTTTACGAGTTGAGGTTTTGTCAGCTAACCATCCAAACAAAATCGAAAAAGGAAAGGCAACCAACTGAACGACTAACATTACGATCATCAATTCGTTCGTCTGGACACCAATATCCATCCCGATAGCGGTAGCCATCGTAAAAATCGTATCGACACCATCAATATAAAAGAAATAAGCCACTAGAAACCAAGCAACTTGCTTATATCGCTTGATATGGCGGACAGTTTGAATCACACGCTTGAAACTATCTTTCAATGGTGCCGCATTATCAGTTACAAAGTATCGCTGTTGAACGTTCTTTTGTAAAGGTAGATAAAAGATGATCCACCAAACTGCGGCGATCACAAAACTCCAACGAGCAATACCTGCGCCATCTAATCGGCCGAATCCATTCGTTAACTGCAAAATTAAGAAGAACAAAAAGGCAATTACCCCGCCTAGATATCCATAGGCATAACCATGGGTTGAGATTCGATTCATCTCTTGGTCATCTGCCACGTCGATCAAAAAACTATCATAATATAAGTTACTGGCCGAATAACCAATTGCGGAAAAAATATAAACTACTAGTAATAGTTGCCACTGCTGAGTTGGTACAGCTGCCAGGCCAAAGGTCATAATAATGCCTAGCCAGCAAAAAATATTCAACATTTTCTTTTTGAAATTAGGATAGTCAGCCAAAGCTCCTAAAAACGGTGCCAATAATGAGACCAATAAAGTACTAAAACTATTGGCATAGCCCCAAATTGCTGTCGATCCAGCTGCCGAAACATGTTGCGTCTGTGCGATGGATTTAAAGTAGACTGGCAAAACTGCCGTGGTCACAATAATCCCATACGCCGAATTAGCCCAATCATAAAAAATCCAACTCCATTGCTCTTTATTGATTCTCACGTAAACAACCCCTTGTTTGTAATGATATCTCAGAGCCTTCTCCCCATTATTCTTAGTATAGACCAGTTCAGCAGGGCTTTTTATGGCGAACTTCGAATAAAAGATAATAAAAAAATAAATAGTACTTATAAACATAATTCGATTACAAGTACTATTAGTTTTTATGTATTATTTACTTTCGATTCCTTTTCCGACATAAACATCTTGTAAGACTTGTTTCAATTCAGAAATCAAAGGTTCCTTAGGATTAGTGAATGAGAATTGATCGCCAAAAGTTGCTTCAGCTAAAGTATCAAGCTTACTATTAAAGTCTTTTTGATCAATAAAGTTATCTTTAAGACTTAGTTTGATCCCGACTGCATGGGCCAAATCAACAATTTTCTTGACTAGAGCGTCCTTTAATTCTCGCTCATCTTTACCTGTCAATCCAATATATCTAGCAATGGCAGCGTAATCTGAGTCAGCTCTAAAGCTTTCATAAGCAGGCCACATTGTCATCTTAGTTGGTTGTTCAAAATTGTAATTGATCACTTGTGGCAAGGCAATGATTGAAGCTAGGCCGTGCTTGATCCCGTATTCATTCGTTAGGACATCAGTAATTGAATGTGCAACACCTGCAAAGGCATTACCATATGATAAGCCAGCTAAGGTTGAAGCATTGTGCATTTCAGCTTGAGCATCCTTGTCGCCACTGATAGCTTTTTCTAAGTTGTCAAAAACTAATTTGACTGCTTGAAGTGCTGATGGTCGAGTATAATCTGAGGCCATATTAGCTACGTATGATTCAACGGCATTGGTCAATACGTCCATCCCTGATTCAGCCATGATATCTTGAGGCATCGTCTCGACAAATTGAGAATCAATGATCGCTACATCAGGAGTCAAAGCATAGTCAGCAATTGGATATTTAGTTCCGGTCTTTGTATCGATAATTGAACTAAATGGTGTCACTTGATCACCAGTGCCAAAGGTTGTTGGAATAGCAACAAATTGTGCTTTTTCAGGCTTAGGGAACTTATAAGTCCGTTTTCTAATATCAATGAAGCCTTGTTTTGCACCGAAGAGATCAACATCTGGATGCTCATAGAACAACCACATATCTTTGGCAGTTGCCATGGTCGTGCTTCCACCTAAAGCAATGATCGTATCAGGCTTGAACAAATTCATTTGGGTAACGCCACGTTTTACGACATCCGTTGTCACAATATTATCAACGTCTGAGAACATTGAATATTCAACGTTAACTTTGCTGCGCTTCAACTCGTCAGTAATCGTATCCACATAACCTAGTTGAACCATCACAGGGTCACAGACGATAAAGGCACGTTGCATTCCTTCAAGATCCTCTAAGTAACGGACAGAAGTCTTTTCATAATAAACTCTTGGTTGTTTGATCCATTGCATATTATTTCTCCGTTTTGCTATTGTCTTAATGTTAAGCAAATCAAATGAAGATACGTTATGAGAAATAGAATTCTTACCCCATGAACCAGTACCAAGTGTCAATGAAGGGATCATTTCGTTATAAAGATTACCGATACCACCGATGGTAGCAGGAGTATTAACTAGTACACGACTAGCTTTCATCTTAATACCAAATTCAGTTGCTAAATCTTCATCCATCGTATGAATTCCAACGGTGTGACCTAAGCCACCGAAGTGCAAAAGCTCATCGGCTTTTTGGAATCCCTCTTTGTGACCTGCAACCTTATAAACAGACAAAACTGGTGAAAGCTTTTCTGCAGAAAGTGGCTCATCAGGACCCACCTTGCTTAATTCTACTCCGAGTACTTTCGTATCAGCTGGAACCTTGATACCAGCAAGTTTGGCAATATTCAACGCTGATTGACCAGCGATAGGACCTTTGACTCCACCTTCGGGTCTAAACATTGCTTCAGCCAATTTCTTGTAATCAGCTTTCTTGAGGAAGAACACTTTATTCTTCTCAAATAATGATTTAACTTCAGCATAAATATCTGCATCAACAATAGCACTGTTTTCCGAAGCACAAACCATTCCGTTATCAAAAGTCTTCGAAATCATAATATCATTAACCGCACGCTTGATATTAGCGGTCTTTTCAATATATGCAGGGCCATTACCAGGACCAACACCTAAAGCAGGCTTCCCAGTTGAATAAGCAGCCTTAACCATACCAGGACCACCGGTGGCCAAGACACTAGCGACTCCGTCGTTATTCATCAAGTATGAAGTTGCTTCGATACTTGGTTTTTCGATCCATTGGATCACTCCTTCAGGAGCACCAGCATCAATAGCGGCTTTTAACATGACCTTTGCGGCCGCAACAGAACATTTTTGAGCTTGGGGGTGGAAACCAAAGATGATGGGATTACGTGTTTTCAAAGCAATCAATGACTTGAACATTGCTGTTGAAGTTGGATTGGTTACAGGCGTAACGCCAGCTAAAACACCCAATGGTTCAGCGACTTTGATCAAACGGTGTTCTTTATCATTTTCAATGATACCAACCGTCTTATCACGCTTAATTGAATGCCAGATCTCTTCTGTCGCATACATATTCTTAATAACTTTATCTTCAACTAGCCCACGGCCTGTTTCTTCATAAGCCAACTTGGCTAATTCAAAGCTGGCATTTAATCCAGCAATCGCCATTTGATGAACGATATGATCAACTTGTTCTTGAGTAAAACTATCCATAACTTTTAAAGCTTTTTGAGCTTTAGAAACCATGGCATCGATCACAGGTTTTACAGCTTCTTTTTCATCAACTTTTGTATCTTTGGAACCTTTCAACATCTGATTACCTCCAAGATTGAAACTATATTTGTTAACTAATTCACGTTTTATCTTATCACTGTGTAATCTTTGTTCAAGCGTTTTATTTCAAATAATCAATGAAAACGTATCCACGTTGATATATCAACACCCAATCAGCTATTTTGATTGGAATACATTTTTCACATCAAAAAAATCAGCCATTTTATTGTGAATGTTTCTTCACAAAGTGGCTGATTTCAAGCATTGTTCTTTCACAAAAAAGCGGAACTGAAAGTTGATTCAGCTCCGCTTGTGAAATATTTTTTTATCTAAACATGGTCTTAGTTGCACGAGCCATGACTTTTGGATCTTTTTCATAATGATGCATTGGTGTCATTTCTGAAAGCGGAATGTTGAGCAATGTGTAGACAGCTCTTTGAGCAGCACGGAATGAATACTGTTCAGTAAAGACCATATCGAATGGTTGTTCACAGAACTGACTGATGAAGGCCAAATTCTTACTGTGTTCTGGAACGACATCAGGACGATCGCCGACAGCTCTTTGATTGAACAAAGCACTGGCATATGGCATGTGAACTGGAATTACATTGACAATGCTGTCCATGATTTCTTCTTTATGGTTAGCAATGTTATCTTTACTTGGATCAACCGCTGCCAATTGACCAAGGAATTCTTCCAGCATTTCTTTACCAGTCATTTCAATGATTGGCTTTTGAACATAGTCACCATTTCTTCTTGGATACATGAAGTAGCCCCAGAAGACTGATTCGTTAGGTTTTTGAGCCTTAAAGTGTGGTTGATGGTGTACCACGATCGACATCAATGGTGTACTGTGAATCCAAGTATTCAAGGCATTACCTGGTTCTTGTTGAGTAATCCGAGCAATTTCGTTAACTAAATAATGATTATTCGTTGTAACGGTGAAACTCATCCACTCACTTTGAGTCCGGTCATTGAAGAACTTGTCTGGATTACCAAGTGAATAGAACTTCTCGGCTGCTTTCTTCCAAAGCATTGCACTAGGTGCGTACTCCATATTCTCTTTCACTGGGGTATTGAAATCACCGATTGATGAACTGTCAGTAATTGAACCATTAGTATCAAAGACTAGGTCATTTTCGGCAATGTCAATATGTCCCTCTTTGTTGTCGTTATCAACTTCTTCATACTTGATACCAGTAACGATAATGTCATCTTGGAGTGGTGTGTCCTTGAATTCCAAATCAGTAACTTTACGGTTATTGATAAAGGTTACGCCACGATCTTCCAAGTACTTGCGCATTGGCAAAATAATACTTTCATATTGGTTATAAGGTGTTCTTGTGACACCTTCCAAAGTATTGATACGGCTGAATTCCAAAATCATTCGATTCATGTAACGACGTAATTCCATAGCTGAACTAGCACGTTTGAAGGCAAAAGTTGTTTGCCACATGTACCAGAAATTAGTTGTGAAGAAGTGTGGTGTACTTTCGAACCATTCAGCAATACTGATGTTGTTCAAAGTCTCTTCGTCTTTTTCTGGCGTCAACATCAATTTACTTAACAAATAACGTTCTTTGTTCGTAAATTGCATATGTCTGTAGTTGTCTTTGTTAGGTTTATTACGAGGTCCGTCATCATCCATCAAACGTCCCACATCATGTGTTGGATGTGCATGATCAAAATTCAAAATATCGTCTGTTACTGTTTGTCCTGGATGATCCAAGGATGGTACCGAACGTAAAAGATCCCAAAGGTTCTCATATGTCTCTTCATTCAACATACGTCCACCTTTAGCCAAAAATCCTTTACTATTGCTCAAAGCTTCGTTGCTGTACTCTGTTTCATAGTCTTTAACAGGTGCACCATCGTTAGCTCCGTGTGTTTCTAGTCCCATCATCGTAATTTGATTTCCGGTAAAGCCACCATCACGAATTAAATAAATACCGGCCGCTAGATTACCAATACCAGTACCAATCATGTAGGCTTTTCTTGTCATAATAATTTACCTCCATTCAAATTCTTCTATCTGCTTTCTCGTCTATACACCCTAAATATAGCAGTTATATCAAAAAAGTAAAGGCTTTCATAAACGTTTTACTTAAAAATTTCAATCTAGTTTTTGGGAAAAAAAAAGGAATCAAAACAAATTAAATTTGTTTCGATTCCTTGATGATTAATTACTCAATTTAGTTAGTCGAACGACATCGCGAACAATCATTAACTCTTCATCAGTTGGAACAACCATCACCGTGACGGTTGAATCATCTGTACTGATTACACGTGTTCCAGTGCCATTTTCATTTTTATCTTTATCAATTTTTATACCCATATAGTTAAAACTATTGGCTATATCAGCGCGGATTTCGGCGTTGTTCGTTCCCGTACCAGCGGTGAAAATTAAGACATCTGTCCCACCAAGCAATGCAATGTAGGAACCAATGTATTTAACGATACGATTGATATAAATCTTAATTGCCAAATCCGAGCGATCATTTTCAGACCTTGTAGCTAGTAGATCTCTCATATCTGGAGAAACACCAGAAATTCCCAATAAGCCAGATTTAGTGTTAAGAATCTTTATCATTTCATCAGGATCAGTAATCTTCTTCTTTTGCATTAAGTAAGCGACTAATGATGGATCAATATCACCTGAACGGGTGCTCATTGTAATACCTGCTAGTGGAGTGAAGCCCATCGACGTGTCGACAGACTTGCCGTCAGCGATTGCATCAATCGAAGCTCCACTTCCTAAATGACAAGAAATGATCTTTAAATCATTAACTGGCTTTTGTAAATAATCAGCAGCGGCTTGGGAAACATAACGGTGACTTGTACCGTGTGCCCCAAATTTACGGACGCCGTACTTTTCGTAATATTCGTAAGGGATACTGTACAAATAATTAACTGGGTCCATAGTTTGATGGAACGATGTGTCAAAGACAGCCACTTGAGGCACATCAGGCAAGATTTTTTCAAATGCTTCAATTCCGGCTGCTTGTCCTGGATTATGGAGTGGCGCAAATTCAGACAGATTCTTGATCTGTTGAACAACTCGAGGTGTGACGACTGCAGAGTCTTTGAAAATACTGCCACCAGCAACAACTCGGTGGCCGACACCAGTAATTTCATCGTAACTATTGATTATTTTCAAATCAATTAATTTTTCAAGCATTTTATTGACTGCAGTTGTGTGATTGGCAATATCGCCCATTTCACTGATCTTTTTGCCATTAAACTCGACCTCAAAAACCGAGTCAGACAGACCCAAACGATCAACCATACCTTTAGCAATAACTTTTTCCTCAGGCACTGTATATAGTTTCCACTTCAGAGTAGAGCTACCAGAATTAACGGCCATGATTTTTGACATAAATCTCACCTAACCTTCAAAATTTTTCGCCCAGTCTTGTAACTGGTCTTTAAATCCCTCAAATAATTTTGGATTGTTGGCATCTGGTATTGTTCCCATCAAAACATTTCCGACTTGCTTAGCACCAGCACCGTGCTTTTGTAAAACCACGATTGCCTTTTGAGCCTCTTTGGAAGCAAAAAGCGTTGCAGGTAAATCAAGTACCGCTTGCAAGTAAACACTTGAAACCATCCATTCAGAAAGTTTCTTTGCTTGATCAGTTTGGAAAATTTGTGAAGGTACAATGAATATCCCGATTCCGCCATCGTTTAAATTATTCATCGTTTGTTCAATTAATAAATGGTGTGCATAAGAGTGACCTTTATCAGCCTTAGTTTGAAACTTAGCTGCGTTTTCGTCAATAGGGTAATAACCAACTGGTAAGTCAGCAATGGCCATATCAATATCCGTAATATCCCAATCAGCAACGCTATCTTGATGATAAGCATCTAAGTTGAGATTCATTACTTCACTAAACGACTTAGCTAAACCGACCAACGCATCATCATTATCTAAGGCCGCAGCATTGATCTTAAATTTATCAAGCATTTTTAACTGCTCGATAAATTCAATCAATAAATTACCTGTTCCGACTGTTGGGTCCACAATATTGACACTATTTTTCTTTTGAACAGTCAAGATCTCATAAGCAATGAGACTAGCAATCAATCCAATAGCATCAGGCGTCATTAGTTTATTTACTTCAGTATTGTCATCTTTTTGAGACTTAATGATTGCGACGGTGATAGCTTGTTTCAATTGAGCTGGCGTTAAACTCAATGCCTTTAATTCCTGATAAAGCTGTTCTAATTTGGCAACGGTCTCCTTATCGGGAACATCGTTTTCCACATAGACTTTTCCATCAGAAATATTAGTCAATGTTTCGGCAAGCGAATCAATGTTGCTAACTCGCAACGACTTTTTCAATAATCCATTGGCCTCGTTTAGCTTATCGAAATATGATTGCATATCTTTATCTGACATAGTTAACCTCTTTGCTTAATAATAAAATTTTAACGTTGGAACCGATTTTATTCAAGGATTCCTGAAATTCATATCAGTTTATTTTATTACTTTTATTAAATTCTTTGTTGATTTGTTGTTGATAATATTTATCTAACTGCCGGTAATCATCGATCTGTTGGCTAACGTACACCGTGCTATAACCGACAACCATAATTGAAACCGCTAGTACTAATATACTATTTAGCAGGACGGTTCCGCTATTTTTTTGATTGCCGAAAATTATTTTACGAATCATTAGTTAAACACATTTGGGAAATTTTACCGGCTTTATTCACTGTTGTAATAATAACTAAATTTTGATTTTTTTCAATCCTAATTTTCTTTAAATTAGTAATAATTGGCTCGTACCCGCCTTTTTCGGTCGTAATTATTAATTGTTGAAAGTTAAATACTTTGATAATTCTTTTCGGCATATTCGTTTGTTTATCTACCAACTCAATTTTGTCTTCACTTATTTCGCCAGCTTTGTAGTTTGATAACATCTGTTGCAACTTATCCTCGGTAATGTGCCAACGCAGTTGTTCCCTGTACGACGTTTGTTGAACCATCTGTAAGATCTTCAATGACTGCTGTAAGATACCTACAGTTAAAATCGTCACCATTAAAGCAATGATGGCTTCATACAAAACAAAGCCCCTGTGCTTACTTTTTAATTGAGTAGACATGATTATTCACTTTCACTTGATATAAGTTATTTTGCTGGTGGTAATAGTACTTTCGTCCCGCAACAATTAACGGGTCAGGAATATTATTCCTTTTTAAATGGAGCCAGATAACTTTATCTGCCGTGACTCTCTCTTCCCAGTGGTTTAAAAGCTTTAATTGCTCAGTGACGCAATAAGTCAGCGTAAAAATTATGATCAGTGAGATGAAAAAGGCTGTCAAAGACTCCAGCAATAAAAGCCCCTTACGTTTTAGATTCAAATATTTCACCCCATCCCATCTGCACTTTATAAATATACTTGTGATGAGTCAAACTCGATTCAAAAGTCCATGTGATTGGTCCTGATTGTCCAGAACTGTATACTTGATAGTTATTTTTTCCAATCAAGGTCAAAGTTTTCGGCAAAGTTCTTTCGTTATGACGTTCGAAACGGTTGTCACTAGCCGTGGTGTCAAAAATAATCCTGTTGTGATCAATGATGATTTTGGTAGCATGTTTTTTTAAGTAGCCTTGATTGTAAGCTGATTTGAGTGAGTTTTTGAACCATGCTAATGCGACTTGTTCTTCACATCTCGCTTGATAATCTTTCAAGTTATAGACAGCTAGACTAGTCAACGTGCAAAATATTCCTAAAGAAATGATGACTTCGAGTAAAGTGAAACCTGAATGTTTCAGACTTTTCATCAATTTTTCTCAGCCGCTGTTTCAGGAATTTTTAAGCTTTCAGCCTTTTCATATTGTTTATCAGAAATGTAGCCATCATCTTTTAATTGTTTTAAAGTTGGCACCGTTCCAGCATTATTACCCGCGTACATTTCTCGCTGGGTCTTAATCATGCTAACAAAAGCCTCATTGGATCGTTCGTCAGCCTTATTTTTTTCAGTCATTAGATTAGGAATCATAATTAACAGCAATAAAGAGATAATGAACAATACAATAACCATTTCGATCAATGTAAAAGCTTTATGAATTTTTTTCATTAAGACATTCCCCTCATCATTCCGTAAATTGGCAATAAAATCATCAAATAGGTGGCAATCACTACGATCGCAATCACACCAAATAAAACTGGTTGTATCATATTCAATATTTTCTTAAGTCCTTGGCTAGTTTCCTCAAACTTCAATTCTGCCAATAGTAATAAGTCGTCAGCCAATTGGGTGCCACTTTCACCAGCCTCTAATAAAACTCTCAATTGTTTGGGCAATAATATCTCCTCTTCAATCAAGTTCAAGAGTCCTTGACCATTCATGACATTATCGATGAAGCGGCTTGCTAAAAAGGCTTGAATCGAATCTTTTTGAAAGCGGTTATTAGATTCACAAATTTCATATAAATTCATCCCACTGGCCAATTGCATACCCAATCCTTGCAAAATAATAAACTGAAAAAAGTTCAGATAAATTTTGCCAACGAAAGGTAATTTCACAAGGATCTGGGCTCGCTGATATTCTGCTTTTTGATGCATTTTCCAACTAAAAATCACAAAGGCTATTCCTGTAAACAAAATAATGCCGAGCAGTAGTCCCAAAAATAAATCGATATTTTTTCCACCGCCAGCAACTTGTAATTGAGGAATTATAAATAACTTCATCCCCACTAGCATAGTTAGTAAAAAGGCTAGTATGAAACAAGGATAAATGAGTAATTCTTTCAACTTATTTTTCTGCTTGGTCTGCGTCTGCATCAACTGACCAGTCTGTTCAATCGCTAAGGCAATATTCCCATGCTCTTGTGCAATGATCAACTGATTGTAAATTACTGAAGGCAACTGTAAATGCTGCAAAGCTTGTGAAAGCATTTTTCCCGAATGCAGATCATTATTGATCCGTTCGAGGACTTTATTTTCCAAATCTAGTAAGCGCAAACAATTAATTGATTGACTTAGTGAAAAACCATTTCGAAGTAGTTTGCTAATTATCAGCAAATATTCAGCTTGTTGTGTTCTTTTGATTTTCTTAGCCGTAGAGAAATTATTGATAAGTTTCTTCATTTATTTGACCCATTTGATAAGAATTTTGTATCAAAGCTTTCCAGTTATCATCTTTCATATCATTGTCGATAAATGATTGTATCTGAGTGCTATTCATCGTATCGATAAATAACTTCAATTCATAATCAGTCGGTACTAATCTTTGATATGAAATACAGTTCACCGAATTAAGGATTTCCGTATCATTCACGCCAAATTGCCGCAATCTCTGCACAACGGAATACTTCGACTTACCATGAATAGTAGTCATGACTGTATAGCCACAAATGGCCGCCTGAATCGCTTGTTTAGCAGTCTGACTATCACGTATCTCACCAATGATCAAAACCTCCGGACGATGTCTTAAACTAGTTTTGATCAGTTCTTCATAAGTCATGCCAGCTTCATTATTAACTTGCAGCTGCAAAAAATTATCTTCAACGATTTCAATGGGATCTTCAATACACATTACCTTCTTAGTAAAACTAAGTTGTCGACCTAAAGCATACATTAAAGAAGTTTTTCCTGAACCCATCGGACCGGCAAAAATCATCATGCCCTTGCGTTGTGCCAGCGGCAGCAGTCCGGCAATAATATTTTCATCAATGGCGGAAGTCAACTCCGGGGGATAGATCAGTCGAACCACCATGGACTCACGATTCTTAAAATCACCTACTGAAGAAATCCGAATAAAAATACTGCGATTTTGAAAATTAAAATTAAACGCTCCCTTCTGCGCCCGTCGTCTTTCGGAAACATCCAAGCCCGAATTGAATTTCAAATAATTCATGATTGCTAAAGTTTCATCGATCGTTAAATCAGCTACGGTATAGTTTTGAATCGAATTGCGTGCCTCTAAATGATAAGAATTATTACGTGGAAAAAAATAAATATCAGAAATTTTATTAGTACAAGCTTCAGTTAATAAATTGTTAACCATTGTTTCTGCGGTCATATTTCAACCCCCTTTCAAAAAAAATTACGCAAAAAAAAAGACTATGGGCATCTGTCCATAGTCTTTTAAAAAAATTATTCTTCGTCATCATCTGCAGCAGCAGTATAAACTTCAGAAACATCTTCATCATCTTCCAATTGGTCGATCATGTGTTGGAATTGTTCCTTCTTTTCTTCTGGCACTGGAGTTGTGTTTTGAGGAATCATTGTTAATTCTGAATCAGCGAGTTCATAACCCTTTTCAATCAAACCATCACGTACAGCAGCAAATTCTTTTGCCTCTGTATAGATTTCATAAGCGTCATCAGATGTTTGAAGATCATCAGCACCTAAGTCCATGATGTCCATCAAAACTGTATCCTCATCTTGAGTGTTCTTTGTACGGTCGAGCACGATGTAACCTTTACGATCAAACATGTAAGCAACTGAACCACTTGAGCCCATGCTACCTCCGTTACGGGTAAATGCAACACGTACGGCAGAAGCAGTTCTGTTTTTGTTATCTGTTAAAGCCTCTACTAAGACTGCAACCCCACCTGGAGCGTAACCTTCGTATGTAACTTCATCATAATGTTCATCACTACCGCCATCAGCCTTGTCTAAGGCACGTTTAATGTTGTCCTTTGGCATATTGGCTGCACGAGCTTTATCTACTATTAAACGAAGGGCAGCATTATCGTTAGGATCGGAGCCACCCGCCTTAGCTGCCATGAATAACTCACGAGACAGCTTTTGGAAGATTTTACCACGCTTGGCATCTTGGGCACTTTTTCTACCTTGGATGTTATGCCATTTTGAATGTCCTGACATTTCTGTTTCCTTCTTTCATGAATATTGTAAACCGCATATTATTTTATCAAAGTAACCGTGTTATTTCAATATTTGTCGGGGAATTAACTTTTAAAAAAACGACATTTTTATGACTGTTGAAAAGATGGTCGCTGTTTTAATAATATTGTCTGGAATCAAGCTCTTTTCAATTTTTTATCGTGATACTTAAACACCAAAAATACAATCAAACTTACTAATAGTATCCCAGTCAATGCACCGGCACTATCCAAAATAACATCAATCACAGATGGAGTCCTTCCGCCAGTCAATCCTTGATGAAATTCATCAAATGCTGCCAAACCTGTAGTCACCATCCACGGAATAAAGATTCTCAAAAAGAGATTTTTCTTGAAGTACGTGAATAACGCCAAGCAGAGGCAAACACCCAATATTAAATAAATACCAAAATGAGCACCCTTGCGAATAAAGAATTCCACAAATTTATAATAACCGTCATTTTCAACCGATTGTACTTTGCCACCATAGGTAAAATGAATTCTGCTCAAACTATTATAAAACGGCTTGCCATGCATATATTTTTCTAAAAAAGGAACTGACGTCTGTTGTTTATAAGTCATTGATGAACTGTAAAACAAGATCAGTTCGATTAAAACAACTCCACCCCAAAACCATTTTTCTGTTCTTTTTAAATTAGTCATTATCATTCATCCCAATTAACTTTTGAATTAAGTTGTTTTGCGTCATCAAAATATCCAGAATAATAAGCTGAATTAATGGCCCAATAATACATCAAAGTTGAAAAAATAATTATTACCAAGAAATCAAACGGATAATGAATCAAATTGATTCCGCCAAAATCGTTGCTACCAACCCATGAAATCAAAGCTAATCCAAAAAGATGGACGATCAGCCATAAGCTAGCATAAAATTTTTCCTTAAATTCTTTGAATCCACGTCGAAAATCATACACAAAATAGATTGGTAAACCAACGATAATGATAATAATCACTTCAACTGTTGTCGGAAACATTGACCAATAAATTGCTAAGCTAATCAAATCAAATACAACTGGTGCTAAAAACTTCATTCCACGAATTTTGGTAGGACGTTTAAAATCAGGACCCATTCTCCGCAAACTTCCCGCTACGACTGGACCGGATAATAATGAGATCAAAGTTGAAGCTGCCACCACACGTGATAATAAAGCCCAATTTTTAAATAATACAATCAGTAAAAAACTAACCATAAAATCAACCATTAAAGCCACCCGAGGTGTGTTGTAACTATTATCAATCTTGCTCAATATTTTAGGTAAATGCTTATTCTTAGGCATGGAAGACAATGATTTGCTAGCTGAAGCTGAAAAAGCAATTCCACTACCGATCGGTGAAATGAAGGCTGCAAAATAAATCAGCGTTGATAACCAATAAATATTCAACAAAACTGCCAGATCAGCAAATGGAGAATTAAAACTAATTGCCGACCAACCATGGCTGATTATCGACTGAGGTAGCGAGCCAATAAAGACTACTTGTAAGGCAATATAGATCAAAGCACTGATTAATAGTGAATAGATGATTCCACGAGCAATATTTACTGCTGGCTTTAGAATATCATTACCTAAATTAATTACCGTCTGAAACGCCACATATGAGTAAATAATCCCCGCACTACCGATTGCTACGAAGATAGATGAGGTTCCATAAGGCATAAATTGTTGAAGATTCCCACCCAGATTGTGAATATCAAAATGAGCTGAAATCAATAATAACATCGTAATAACAGGAACTAATAATTTAAAAACCGAGATAAAGTTGTTAAATTTGGCCATAATTGTTACTGACCAATAATTAATAATGGTAAATATGAATATTAAGACCGTTGCCATGGCGATTCCACTGACGGTTAATTGACCATTTTCCATGAAACCATGAGTCCACTGGGCCCATTTCCAAGGCCAACTACTCATATATTGGGTCGAAGCAACGGCTTCTATGGGTAAAATAGCTAGTAAAGAGAGCCAATTAGCCCAAGAAAAGATATGTCCCAGGAGCGAACCATGGGTATACATCGTAAAACGACTCATCGCCCCGTCTTCTGGAAACATTGTTCCAATCTCAACGTAGACCATTGCAATCAAAGCCACCAAAATTGCGCCCAAGATCCAAGCAATAATGGCTGCCGGACCGGCAATTTTAGCAGCTTGACTGGAACCAAACATCCAACCAGAACCGATGATTGCACTCAATCCGAACATGATAGTTGAGAATAAATTCAATTTTTTAGAACGCATAAAAAACTCACCAATCTATATTTTTTACTAATAAAAAAAGCCTCTATTCAATATAGAGACTAATTAAAACACATTAAAATAGGTTACTCTACCGTAACACTTTTGGCAAGATTACGAGGTTTGTCGACATCATTGCCTCGAGCCAAACTTGCGTAATAAGCAATCAATTGAGCTGGCACTACACTGATGATTGGAGAAATCAATTCATCGATTTCAGGAATAATAATTTGATCGCCAGCTTCAGAGTATTTTTGACTAGCAATGACTAAAACATGTGCGCCACGAGCTTCAACTTCTTGAATATTACCACGTGTATGACTAGCACCCACACCATCATTTACATATGCAATAACTGGTGTATTGTGTTCGATCAAAGCAATCGTACCATGCTTCAATTCACCAGCGGCGAAGCCTTCAGCATGAATATACGAAATTTCCTTCAACTTCAAAGCAGCTTCAAGTGATAATGCATAGTCAATTCCACGGCCGATATAAAAGGCATCTTTTTGACCAGTGAGGAATTCATCAGTTAATTTTTTGATTTTATCTTTTTCATCAACAATCGTTTGAATACCGTTGGCAGCTAGAGCTAATTGTTTCTTAACATCAAATTCTTTAGCAGCTTCAACTCCTTTAGCCATACCTAAAGCCTTGGCAAGTACTGCTTCAACTGCAATCTGTGCCGTATAAGCTTTAGTTGAGGCTACAGCAATTTCTGGACCAGCTAACAATTCCATCGTGAAAGTGGCTTCTCTTGAAAGAGTCGAATTGGCAACATTAGTCATCGTTAAACTAGGCAATTTCTTTTCATTGACCTTAACTAAAACCTGACGACTATCAGCGGTTTCACCACTTTGGGATAGGAAAATAAAGAATGGTTTCTTAGAAAGTTTTGGCATATGGTAACCAAATTCGCTTCCCAATTCTACATCTACCGGGATATCAGCAACTTGTTCAAAAATATTTTTACCAACAAGGCCAGCATGATAACTCGTCCCAGCTGCTACAATATAAAGTCGGTCGGCTTCTTTCAAAGCTTCTAAGAGTTTTGGATCGACATCAATCGTTCCGTCGGCCTTTAAATAATGTTGGGAAATCTTTCTCATCACATTAGGTTGTTCGTCAACTTCTTTTAACATGTAGTGTTCGTAGGTACCTTTAGAAATATCGCTGGCATCAAGATCTACCGTGTATGGATCTCTTTGGACTGGTGTACCGTCAATTTTACTGATCTTGACAGCACCCTTTTCCAAAATGACAACTTCACCATCATGAATTTCTAAAAATTGATGAGTTTGATCAAGCATCGCCATAGCATCGGAACAAATAACATTGAAGCCTTTGCCAACACCAATCAACAGTGGGCTCTTGTTCTTTGCAACAAAAATTCGATCTGGTTGTTGCTTGTCGATCATAGCAAAAGCGTATGAACCTTCGATTAGACTCAAAGCCTTCCGGAAAGCTGCTTCGCCATCAAGTCCTTCTTTAGCAAAGTGATCAACCAATTGAACTGCAACTTCGGTATCAGTTTGACTATGGAATTTGACATCTGATAAATACTTTTCTTTAAGTTCTTCAAAGTTAGTTAAAACTCCATTGTGAACTAAGTAGAAACGATGATCTTCTGAAAAATGAGGATGAGCGTTGTCAACGGTTGGCTTACCATGTGTTGCCCATCTTGTATGACCAATACCAACTAAGCCTTGGACATCCTCTGAAACAGCGTTTTCTAATTTACTGATTTTACCAACTTCTTTAACCAAGAAGTCTTGACCAGCTTGATCATTGACATAAATCCCGGCTGAATCATAGCCACGATATTCCAATTTCTCTAATCCGTTTAATAAAATATCAGTAGTTTTATTATTTCCAATAACTCCAACAATTCCACACATATTAATCAATGCCTTTCTTAAATTGGTATAGTTCATTATTTTTAAAATGGTATAGTTCTTTTAGAACCATTTATCATCTTGCGACAATGACTAGAATACTAATATATCAGTTCTTTGTCAAGAAAAGATTAACATTTTCCAAAATTGGTACAGTTGGTATGTACCGATATAGACGATATGGTATATATACCATTAGAAAAAATAAATAAAAAAAAGAGATTGGGGCCTATTTTTCCCTCAATCTCTTTTAATTTATTCAATTGTATCTTTTCACTAGTTTTTTAACTAGTTTTTTGATTATTAATTTAATTCCTTTTTGACTACTTCAACAATTTGGTCACAGTAGGCATTGACTTTTTCCTCAGTTGAAGCTTCACACATGACACGTAATAGCGCTTGTGTACCACTAGGACGTACTAAGACACGACCATCGCCAGCCATTTCGTCTTCAACCGTCTTGATGACATCAAGAATAGGTTGGTGTTGATCCCATGAATTCTTATCAGCAACTGGAACATTGACAAGCTTTTGTGGATAAACTTTGACTGGAGCACCTAATTCTGCCAATGTCTTGCCAGTCTCTTTCATAACATGCAACAAATGGATTCCTGTTAGCATCCCGTCTCCAGTATT
This sequence comes from Companilactobacillus sp. FL22-3, assembly GCF_054881455.1. Taxonomy (NCBI): domain Bacteria; kingdom Bacillati; phylum Bacillota; class Bacilli; order Lactobacillales; family Lactobacillaceae; genus Companilactobacillus; species Companilactobacillus sp. FL22-3. Next base: position 62,781 of record NZ_JBTYYZ010000011.1, read on the forward strand.
CATGTATTCATACAAGACGACGTGACCAGATTGTTCTCCACCGATGTTATAGTTATTCTCACGAATTTCTTCTACCACGTGACGATCACCCACAGCAGTTTGAACAGACTTCATTCCATTGGCTTCAATGGCCTTGTAAAGACCTAGGTTACTCATAACGGTAGTAACGATCGTATCTTTCTTCAAACGGCCACCATCGTGCAAATACTTACCGAGAATGAACATAATTTTATCGCCATCAACAATATTACCGTCTGCATCGACCGCAATACAACGATCACCGTCACCATCAAAGGCCAAACCAGCAATGGCATCAGATTCTTTAACTCGTTTAGCTAATTCTTCAGGATGTGTTGAACCGACATTCTTATTGATATTGATTCCATCAGGGTGTGAAGCCATGATTTCAAAGTCAACTCCAAGGTCGGCAAAGAGTGTACTTGCTAAACGACTAGTTGAACCATTTGCAGTATCCAAGACGATCTTCATACCACTTAAATCGTCAGACAAAGTTTGTTTCAAAAATTGAAGATACTTTTGAGCACCTTCTGGATAGTCAGAAACGCTACCTAATCCTTCAGCTGAAGGTCTTGGCAAAGTATCTTCTTTTGCATCAAGCAACTCCTCAATTTCATCTTCAACGTCATCAGGCAACTTGTAGCCATCTGAACCGAAGAACTTAATTCCGTTGTCTTCAGCGGGATTGTGTGAAGCTGAAATCATAATTCCTGCATCTGCAGAGACTGCTCTAATCAAGTATGCAACAGCTGGAGTTGTAATCACATCAAGGTTCAAAACCTCGATACCTACTGAAAGAAGTCCAGAAATTAAACTTGATTGTAACATTTGACCAGAAATTCTCGTATCTCTGGCAACTAGTACTCGTGGACGAGAGTCACTATTTTCGGAATGTTGTGTTAAGACATAACCACCAAAACGGCCTAACTTGAATGCTAACTCAGGACTCAACTCCTTATTAGCAATACCTCTTACTCCGTCAGTACCAAAATATTTTGTCATGAAAAACTACCCCCAGCGTATTATTGTTCGCTATTATTATCTTCAGTCGAGTTGTTATTCGACGAATTATTATTGTCTGTACTACTACTATTATCAGTATTAGTACTATTATTGCTTGAACTACTGCCGGATGAACTAGCAGTAATCGTCACAGTGATAGTTTCTGGATCCGTAAAGGCAACCTTACTTCCCAAAGCATTACCTAAATCAATTGACTTCTTGGTATTTCCGGTGACATCACTCACGTCGATTGGAATATCAACTGAATCATTGATTGCATCTATCTGATCCTGCGTCCCGAAAATTCTAATGCTTTTCACATCAGATTCAAGCGAGAAACTCGAATTATTAGAATTCCCCTGTTGTTTTAGGTTGATGGATACTTGTTTGCTTTGAATTGAAATTGGAATTTTAACGTGTACCGTTTGTGGATCCAATGTCACATTTACTGTTTTACCATTTTTATCGAGTGCTTGCACTAAAACTTCTTGATCAAAGGTCGATTTTATTCCTTTTGGCAAAATTGGTTTTACAATTACCTTATCAATTTTACTAATTTCTGACGAAGCACCAGTAACTGTCACAGTTTCAGGAGAAATATCAGTCTTTCCAGCCTCATAGCCGGTTGCTAATGACTCCTTATTGTAGTCCACTTGAACAGCAAATTTCTTAGTGACCCGATGTTGGATATTAACATCCACATACTTAGGTTTTATACTGTAGGTCAATTCGCTGTTTAAGCCTGATTCTTTGACTTGAACTCGGTGTTGACCGATTGATAAGTCTTTCAGATTTAAATACAAATTAAAGTTCTGGGTATTTTTGGTTGCGGTAACTAAAGCTGATGGTCCCTCGATGGTAATCTTTACGTTCTCAGGATAACCGGTAATGTAATACTTATTAACATCAGCCTGTAACTGTAAAGGTACGGTTAACGTAACTTTTTTCGTTACAGTTGAAATATTGGATTGATTAGTATCTCGAGTGGATCCTACACCGGGTGTGCTGACATAGAAGAATAACCACAGGGCGCAACCTAATGCGATGAGTGCAAAGAAATAATTACTATTGATTATTTTCTTTATCATCTTGCCCCTCCTTCTTCTTGCGACCGATCTTAAAGAAATCTAGCAAGGAATGATTTTCAGTTTCATTCGGATCCTTTAATTGTGCGTGAAGATATTTCAAGTAGTCTTCGCGTGAAAGATCAAGCATCATATGACCGTTTCTTGTGATCATTACGCCACCTGTCTCCTCAGAAACGACGATCGTAATTGCATCTGTCACTTCACTGATACCAACCGCAGCTCGATGTCTTGTCCCTAATTTCTTAGGAATCGTATTGCTTTCTGACAAAGGCAAGTATGCGGCCGCAACTGAAATCCGGTTATTCCGAATAATGACGGCTCCATCATGCAAAGGTGTATTAGGGATAAAAATATTAATCAACAAAGCGCCTGTAACTTCAGCATCTAGATCAATACCAGTCTCGACATATTCTTCCAAACCAGTATTCATCTCTAAAGTTATCAAAGCACCAATTCTACGCTTACTCATGTATTGAATCGCCTGATCTAAACTTTCAATCAGATGATTCTTTGTTTTGCCTTCTTCATTACTCGTTGAACTGAATAATGGCAGTCGTCCTAAATGTTCCAATCCACGACGAATTTCGGGCTGGAAAATTATCACGATCACAATAATTCCCCAATTGATCAACTGATCCATTAAGAAAGAAACTGTATGCAGGTTTAATGCCCAACTAACCATCTTGATTACAAAGATGATCACAATTCCTTTCAGAAGCTGGACCGCTTTTGTTCCTCGTAACATCGACAGAACTTTATACAGAAAATACCAGACTACTAGGATATCAACCAAGTTAGCCAAGTTCTGCCACGTAAATATATTGCTTGGTATAAAATTCATTTCTCTAGCTCCTTAGCAGTTCGAACTAATTATAACAAACAATAAAAATTATAAAAGTTCACCAAATTTGATATATCAATCAGTATCTATATTCAAAACTTCTTCACTATAATTAATATTTTGACGCAATTCATTCGCAGTATTCTTGCTAATTTTACCTTGCTCCAACATGTCCTGAACAAAAGCTCGCTGATAACTTAGAGCTTTCACTTCCAAAGCAACGCGTTCGCTATTGAATTGCGGTGATTGACCACGATATTTGCCTTGCAGTAACTCTAAACGATCCTCGTAATGACGTTGGAAAATGTACAACAGATTATCTGAAAAGCCAGCATTATCGGCTTGACTCAATTCTTTCAACTTAGCTAACGCTCTTTGCGCACCGCTTTTTGAAATCTTGATCATTTCTTGATTGATCTGACGTAAATTCTCATGCTTAACAGAGCGATAGACCCAGCGCCTGATTGTTAAGTAAGTTCTGCGAAAATATCCGATAAAGAACTCGACTGTCGCATTATAATTACGATGAACAATTTCCTTTTTATATTTAGAAATCTTGCGGCTGGCTTGATTATAGGCTTCAGTTGAAATCTCATGATTGGTATAGAGATCATCTAGTGCTTCTAATTCACAGTTGAAACAAATGTCCCACAGCTCAGCATCCTTTTTACCTTTAACATGGCGTTTGCTAATTTGGGTCACCGTTCCAAAGTTGCTACCGTTCATACTCAAATTACGAATATCAGATAAATATTCACCTATCACGGCTGAATATACCGAAACATCGCCATCGTCCATTTCCGAACGTAACTTTTTGACCGTTTTGTCTAAAACCACTCGGTTAGCTTCAGTTTGTGTCAACTCAACCGTATTGCCATCTGTCTGTTCATCATTATTTGATTCATCAGAAACAAAGGTATTCCCACGATAAGCAACCGGAGCGGTATTTTTAGTCATCAGTGGAATCAGAATCGTAGCACCTAACAAACTGTAAATAATCACTGCGCTTGCTAAGAACAACAATAAGGTTCTAGCGGGAAATGGTGCACCACCCTTAATCGTTAATGGCAGCGATAAAACACCAACCATCGTAACCGCTCCACGAACTCCAGAAATACCTGACATTAAGCAATCATCTAGCCGGGATTTCGACCATAGAACAATCTTTTCCCCTGCTGAGTTATTCCAAAAGGTTGCATACAAATAACTCCAACTGGCTCTGATCACGACTAGCATGATCCAAATAACCAACGCTAAAAAGGCCGCTCCGATGGTGTTGATATTATCGTTATGAACTAATTCTTCCATTGCAAAAGGAATTTCAATTCCCAACAAGACAAAGACAAAGCCGTTCAACACATACACCACCAGATTCCAAGTCCGAGAAGTGATCAGTTGAATTTCCGGAGTAAAACTACTGAAACTTCGGTTAGAAGAGATGTTCAATATTCCTGCAATCACAACCGCTACAACACCTGAGACTTTGAACAGATCTTCGGCAGCATAATAAATTATAAAAGGAATAATAATTTGAATAATGGCATGTAAAATTGAGTCGTCAACGCCTTGGTTCATCAAGTACAATCTGATTCCATTAAAAATCCAAATCATCACTGCACCAACTAAAGCACCTACGATTGAGATATAGAAAAAGTCCATTGTGGCATCTTTTAAGGAGAACATTCCTGTCACCGTAGCCGCGACTCCATATTTAAAGCAGATCAATCCCGAAGCGTCGTTGATCAAACTTTCGCCACTGATCAAATGCATCAATTTATCAGGAATGTGAGCTTTTTGGGCAATTGATTGAACCGCGATAGGATCAGTTGGCGACAATACTGCCACCAAAGTAAACGCAGTTGCCCAAGGTAGAGTCGGTAACAACCATTTTACAAAAACGCCACCCAAAAGCGTCGAAACAATTACTAAGACGATTGCATTTCCTAAGATAGGGCCCTTTAATTTCCACAATTCATTTTTAGGAAAATTATTTCCATCATTGAATAGGATCGGTGCAATAAAGGCAAGCAAAAACCACTCAGTGTTGACATATATCTTGACGTGAATAATTAATGCCGCCAAAACACCTGCCGATATCTGCAGCAGACTGGGTGGAATTGATACAAAGTAATGGCTAATTATATTGGCAACAATCAAAAGTGAAAGAATCAAAAGAATTGATTCAATTATTTCCACAGACATCACCTACCATTTCGTTATTTTTTTTCTTCACCAATAATACGAACTTCGGTTTGAAGTTCAACATCAAATTTCTCTTTGATCGTTTTCTGGATCAAATGAATTAAGTCTAAATAATCAGTTGCGGTGGCATGTTTAATATTAACGATAAAACCAGCATGCTTCATTGAAACTTGCGCTCCACCAATTATTTTACCTTGTAAACCAGCTTTAATGATCAATGGTCCCGTAAAGTGGCCTTTAGGACGCTTGAAGACACTTCCACAAGATGGATATTCAAGTGGTTGCTTGGAACGTCTCAACTCATTTAAACGATCCATTTCCTCTTGAATCGTAACTTTGTTGCCACGTTTCAAGGCGAACGTAGCGCTTATAACGATACCACCGTCGTCTTGAACGGTACTGTGACGGTAACTAAAATTCATATCCTCATGCGTCAAAGTAGTGATATGTCCATCCGGCAATAAGACTTCAGCTGACTCAAACACATCTTTAATCTCGCCACCATAGGCTCCGGCGTTCATGAAGACCGCTCCACCGACACTACCAGGAATACCAGCCGCAAACTCGATTCCGGTCAGACCAGCTTTTTGAGCAGCGATAGTAGTATTAATAATTGTTGCTCCAGCTTCGGCAGTCACTTTTGTCTCAGAAACCTCGATTCGATGGAAGTTAGGTAAAATAATCACGATTCCACGAATTCCACCATCTTTTATGATCAAATTACTGGCATTGCCAATTACCGTGATGGGAACTTGATTAGTTCTTGCAGTATCAACAATCTCAACCAATTCCTCACGTGTTTTTGGAAAGGCTAATACGTCAGCGGGTCCCCCAGTTTTCGTAAAGGTATACTTGCTGAGTGGTTCATCTAACTTAAATTCAATATTTGGTAATTTTTCAACTGGAAACTTCAATATTCATCATCCTTTTAACTACTTAGACTTACGTTTAATTTTATCACATAGTTAAGCCCATAACGAACTAACTGGTATCACAATAATGCTATAATTATGGCGAGGTGATGTTATGAAACTTATATCTTGGAACGTCAACGGCTTGAGAGCTGTAGTCAAAAAAGATTTTATGGAAACTTTTCAAAGTTTAGATGCTGATATCTTCAGTATTCAAGAGACTAAACTACAAGAAGGTCAGATTGATTTAGACTTACCCGGTTATCATCAATACTTCTTTTATGCTCAAAAAAAGGGTTACTCTGGTACAGCAATTTTCACTAAACAAGAACCTCTGAACGTTACAACGGGATTGGATATTTCAGAATTTGATGACGAAGGCCGAACGATAACTTTAGAATTTCCAGATTTTTATTTGATCAACAGTTACACGCCTAACTCACAACCAAAACTTAAAAGAATCGATTATCGGATGCGTTATGACGATGCTCTGAGAGATTATATGTTAAAATTATCCGCTGATAAGCCAGTTGTTCTCTGCGGCGATTTAAACGTTGCCCATGAGGAAATCGACTTAAAAAATCCCCAATCAAATCACAAGAATCCGGGCTTCTCTGACCAGGAACGGGAAAAATTCACCGAATTACTCAAGAGTGGATTTACCGACAGTTTCAGATTTCTACATCCCGAAACAATCAAGTATTCTTGGTGGAGCTACCGTTTCAATGCTCGGAAAAATAATGCTGGTTGGCGAATCGATTATTTCGTAGTTTCAAACAATGGACAGAACCTGATCAAAAGCGCCGATATTTTGAATGATATTTACGGTTCTGATCATTGTCCGATTGAATTAGATCTAAATATTAAGGAGAACTAATTAATGAATTTTGTCTCAATGGATTTTGAAACGGCTAATGGCAGTCGCAGCAGTGCTTGTTCTTTAGCCTTGGTCCTTGTTCGTGACAGTAAAATTGTCGACAGCTTTTACACCTTGATCAATCCGCAAGAATATTTCAGTCCCCGCAATATCCAAATTCATCATATTAGACCAGAAGATGTGGCGGACGCTCCAACTTTTGACCAAGTTTGGCCGCACATTAACACACTCTTTGATAATGGACACTTAGTGGCTGCTCATAATGCTAGTTTCGACAATAGTGTGCTAAAAAATACCTTATCAAATTACGGAATCATGGTTCCCAAGTATCTGACGATCGATACTTTACGAACAAGTCGCAAATTTTATCCACAATTTCCAAATCACAAATTAAATACCGTTTCTGATGCCTTGAACATCGACTTGAGAAATCACCACAATGCGCTTGCTGATAGCGTTGCTTGTGCGGAAATCCTCTTGAGAACTGAACAAGAATTTGGAACCGAACAAATAAAAAAGATGGTTAAGCTAACAAGCTAAACCATCTTTTTCATTTGATAAGTTTTTTCTGTTTCCGATTCAATCGTAAAACCAAATTTTTGATACAAATGAATTGCTACTGAATTGTCTTTATATACTTCTAAAATAATTGTTTGTAGTTCCGATTCTGCAGCCCAATCCAAGGCATCTTCTAACAAATACGTTGCGATACCGTTATGCCAAAATTCTTTGTCAACTACCACACCGAATTCGGCCTCTTGAGCACTGACTTTCTCTAAGCGGCAAAAACCAATAATTTGCTCATCTAATTGTGCCACAATCAATTCATCAGTCACAGAGTCAAAAATCTCTGCCAATGAATCAGCCTCTGCTTGAACTGAAACATCCTTAATATCATCAAATATAATGAAATCACTCTGCTGACTAGCTTTTTTGAGAAAATCCAATAATGATTTGGCATCTGCCGGAATTGCTTCTCGTAATTTTAATTGATCACTCATTTTAAATCACCAAAGCCACGATCATTGAAGGCTTCACCATGAAGCTTGAAAACAATCTCTCGTTTAGTGTCGGACAGACGTTTGATATTGATCGACAAATGGTCATCAGGAATCTCATCTTTAATAAACTGAGGCCATTCAACGATGGTTACACCGTTGCCATGGAAGTATTCATCAAAACCTAAATCTTCATCAGGACTACTTTCTAGACGATACGCATCCATATGGTAAAGTGGCATTTTGCCATCGTTGTATTCACGAATCAAGGTAAATGTGGGACTCTTAACATTACGTTTGATGCCCAAACCACGTGCTAATCCACGCGTCAATGTCGTTTTGCCAACACCTAAGTCGCCATTTAAAACAATGACATCCCCTGGCTGCAACAAAGCGGCAATCTTTTCGCCCAATTTTTCAGTTTCTTCATATGAGTTCGTTGTTAATTGATATTCAGGCATGGTTCCTCCTTAATTCTAAAGTGCTAAAGCAGCAGTTAGAATTGCTGACTTATAGACATCTTCTTCAACACAGCCACGTGATAAGTCAGAAATTGGCTTAGCAAGTCCTTGTAAAACAGGTCCGATGGCTTCAAAGCCACCGAATCTTTGGGCAATTTTAACCCCGATATTACCAGATTGAAGTTCTGGGAAGACAAAAACATTTGCATGTCCGGCAACATTTGAGCCCGGAGCTTTTTGAGCAGCAACAGTTGGTACAAAGGCCGCATCAAATTGAAGTTCACCATCTAATGGCAAATCTGGTGCTAATTCTTGAGCAATCTTTGTAGCTTGAGCTACTTTAGTTACTTCATCGCTCTTAGCGCTACCCTTAGTTGAAAAGCTTAACATAGCAACTTTAGGGTCGATATCGAATAGTTGAGCATTATTAGCCGTTTGCACAGCAATTTCAGCTAATTCTTGAGCATTAGGGTTAATATTGATTGCACAATCGGCAAATAGATATCTTTCGTCGCCTTTTTGCACAATGAAAGAACCACTGATACGAGAATTGCCTGGTGCAGTCTTAACAATTTGCAAAGCAGGTCTAACAGTATCACCAGTTGAATGAATTGCTCCAGATACCATTCCATCAGCTTTATCAAGATAAACTAACATGGTACCAAAGTAATTGCTGTCTAGTAACATTGTTTCAGCTTGTTCTTTGGTGTTTTTACCTTTACGACGTTCAACAAATTTATCCACCATCGTGTCAAAATCGGCATAATTCTTAGGATCAATAATTTCAATACCAGTTAAATCAAATGACTTTTCGTCTGCAATTTTGTTAATTTCAGTTTCATTCCCAATTAAAATTGGTTGGAGAATGTTTTCTTTCTTTAGTCGAGTTGCGGCCCCCAAGATTCTAGGTTCTTCACCTTCTGGGAAAACAATTGTTAAATTTTTCCCGTCAATTTTACTTTTTAGGCTTTCAAATAAATCCATTACTTTTCCTCCGTTTCATCGGCACGTTCTGGTAATTGCCAATTAATTACTTCTTCATTATAGTTTAAAAGCGCTTTATTTGCTCTAGAAAATGGCTTAGAACCGAAGAATCCATAGCGAGCCGCGAAGGGACTGGGATGGGTCGAGGAAATAATCGTATTTTTTGATTCATCAATTAAAGGAATTTTGCTTTTTGCAGCATTGCCCCACAATAAGAAGACCACGCCACCACGTTCTGATAAGGCTTGAATCGCATAGTCAGTCAACTTTTCCCAACCGTGTCCTTTATGCGAATTGGCTTGACCTCTTCTAACTGTCAAAACCGAGTTCAACAATAATACACCCTGTTGAGCCCAAGCTTTTAGATAACCGTGATTGACAGGAGTACAGCCCTCATCATCTTGTAATTCTTTGTAGATATTGCGCAGAGATGGTGGTATTGTCACACCAGGTGCAACTGCAAAACTACAACCGATGGCTTGATTAGGTTCGTGATAAGGATCTTGTCCCAAGATAACTACCTTAGTATCCGAAAATGGTGTCCAGTCAAATGCTTGATATATCTTATGCATCTCTGGATATATCGTTTGGGTATTATATTCATTAACCAAAAATTCTCGTAATTCTTCATAATATGGCTTGTCGAATTCTCCATTCAACACTTCTTGCCAATCATTTTTTATTAAGGTTTTCAAATTTACACCTGCCTGTTTTAAAATAAATCACCTAAAATATGGTAACATTCACTTATAGCATAACGCACTCGGAGGGAACTTTATGATTAAATTGATTGCATCCGATATGGATGGCACATTGTTAAATGAAAAAATGGAAGTTTCAGATCGCAATATTCAAGCAATTAAAGATGCCGAAAAAAATGGCATTGAATTTCTAATTGCTACTGGCCGCGGGTTAAGTGAAGCCAAACCTTTCTTACAAAATCATGTTCACCCTGGTTTCATAACCTTAAACGGAGCCGAAGTTTTCGATACCAAAGGTCAGATGATCTCAAGTAATCCCTTGTCTAAATCATCTCAAAAAGCCGTTACCGAAATTTTTAATAAATATCATGTCTACTTTGAAATCGTTACTGATAAAGGTATTTTTTCAAACGACCGTGAAGCACGAGTAACTAATTTAGCCAATTTGCTAGTTAAACTTAATCCTGGCACCACTTACAAACAAGCCTTAAAAGATACCCAGGAACGGGTTAAAATGATGCCAATGAATTTTGTTGATAGCTTTGACAATATTCTTAATAATGATTCTTACAAGATCATGAAGCTAATTGGTTTCAATGAACACCAATATAAAGTCCTCGCCCCATTAAAAAAAGAAATTACTAAGAAGGTTAAAGACGTCGTCGTCACATCTTCTTCACCAAATAACGTAGAAGTTAATAGTATTGATGCTCAAAAGGGAATTGCCCTTTTACAATACGCCGACAACAAGAATATTTTACCAGAAGAAATTATGGCTATCGGTGATAATCTCAATGATTATTCGATGATTCGCGATGCTGGAACTGGTGTTGCTATGGCTAATGCCATCCCTGCCATTAAAGAACTTGCTCAAGTTGAAACTGACAGTAATATCAACGATGGTGTCGCTAAAATTATCGAGAAAACTATCGCTGATAATCAGAAACAGGGTCAATAATGGAACTCTACATTCGAAAAGCAGATCTAGCTGTTGGTAATATTCTGGTTATCGCAAATCAAAATAAGGAAACCACTTTTATTGCTTCTCGTGACAAAGACAATCCTTTTTTGATCAAATTGTACAATCGCTTAAATACGTTAATTGGTGAAATCAAATTAAAAAATAATTTTTTGAAGATTTACTCCATTGAAATAAATGGCGAAGAAAAAGCTACCATCAACGCCCTACCGATGATTGATTTGAAGTACGTTTACCTCAGCAAGGCCAATTGGAATGTGGTTGGTGATTTAGTCAATTCAGATTACCACGTGACCAAAGGTGGTCAAGAGATCTTGAAGGTACAACCAACTATTTTAAGTCAGGGCCATCCTGGGTTAGAATTGATCTTCGAAAATATGGACGATGGACCGATGGGAACTCTTCTTGCAATTTTCTTGGATAAATACATCAAACTACCGATATTGGCGCCAAAAACTGACTTGGATAAATTGGAAATGAAATCAAAAATGTCCTATTTGAATAATTTTAAAAATAAATGCGAATAAAACTTAACCTATACCTCCAAAGTTATCACGACTTTGGAGGTATTTTTGTGACTAAAATTATCAAAAAAAATCGTGCCAGTAGAATTAATCTACTAACACGATCAAGTATAAAACTATCAGAAACTAAACTAAGCAATCCCAAAAATTTGAGGATCATTTGCCGACAATTCAACTGTTTTTCCCATCACCTTAACTAAAGTTGATTGATCAGCTTCAATCGTCAACTTATCCTTTTGCAAAGTAAAATGATACTTTACACCTTGATAGGTCTGTTTGAAAGCTAAATTAGTCACTTCGTCTGGTAGCTTTGGTTCAACTGTCAACATCTTATCTGACCAATAAACTCCGGCAAGGTCACGCGTTATAACGGTTAGAATTGCTCCCATAACGCCAGTATGAATGCCCTCAGCCGTGGTCCCACCTTGAATATCATCATAATCTGACTTGATGGCCACTTTTAACTTTTCCCAAGCAGCATTACATTCATTAATCGCCATATCGACACTAGCATAAACTGGACGTGAAACTGTTGAACCATGAACAGTCTTGGCCAAATAGTAATCACGATTCTGTAATAACCATTCAGTTGGAAGATGATAACCTAACTTTTCAATCGTTTGCGCCATGGTCTTAATACCAAGGTTATATACCATCATCAAAGTATCAGCTTGTTTATCGACTTGATAATCATCAGCCACTTTTCCTTCGGAAATTAAGATACGGTCGATCCGATGAATATCACCATATTTTTTGGCGTATGCCGGTAAATCTAACTCTTTCAAAGCAAAATAATGATTGTATTGTTCAATTACTCCATCTTCAGTTATATAAAGTGCCAGTTTATGGCTGACTTCAACAGCTTTTTCAAGCAGATTGTCAGTAAAATCAGTCTTTTTAGCAATTTTGACAAAATCTTTAGCCATAGTATCACGTAGTTTTAAAAGCCACGACAAAGACCATGCTAACATCAAATTAGTATATGCATTATCCGACAAACCGCCAGTCTTGGCATTTGGATAAGCTTCATGGAATTCATCTGGACCCATAACTCCCGACAAATGATACTTTTCGCCATCGTATTGCACTTTGTTGAGCCAAAACTTGCTTGTTTCCAGTAGCATCTCCAAGCCACCGTTCAAAAGCAAATCATTATTACCAGTTATTTGAGTATAGCTCCACAAATCGTAGATAATCGCCAAAGACACATGCCGTTGCAGACGTGAATTATCTGGATACCACGTGTTAGACAAGAGGTTGAAGTGAATAAACTGAGCTTGTTCATCTCCAACTGATGCAGATTGCCAAGGATACATTGCGCCAGCTTCTCTTTGCAACTCGGCATTTTTCTGAGCTGCTTTCAAACGCTTAATTCGGTACTTGATTATAGCTTTGGCAGCTTCTGGATCATTAGCCGCATAATAAGGAACCAAGAACAATTCATCCCAAAAGATATGTCCTCTGTAACCTTCACCAGTGAGACCACGCGAACCCACTGAGGCGTCAAAGTCTGGATTAGATTCCTTTTGAGCGGCCTGATGCAGCTGAAAAATATTCAAACGAACTAATTTTTGAATATCCGATTCAGTCGACTTTAAGAAAACATCTGAATCTTGCCAAAATTCTTGCCAATGATTGACACTCGTTTGATAAATATCTGTATAACTGCCCTCTTGCAAATCATTTTGTACTATTGCTAGAAAGTCAGCTGACTCATGACTAGTAGCCACGGACATGATCCGTTCGATCGTAATTGGTTCATTTTTGGATAAATTGACCTGTGCTTGATCGATAACTTTATCTGGCAAATGTAATGTCTTAAAGTCAGCTTTGCTACTAGTTGTCTTTGCCCCAATTGCAAAACTTATTTGGGATTGTAAAGTTTGCCCTTGTAAAATATTGCCATTACCAGCAATTAATTGAAATTCTTGACTATTGAATTTACGATACCGAGCAACGTTTTGATTCTGAATCGCCCCATCAATAATCAATTCGATTTTTACTTGTGCAGAAAAATCTAAGCTTAATTCAATCTTTAGACCAAGTTGATGATATGACACCGGATTACATACTTTCGTCGTCTTCAAAAACAAGTGTCCTTCACCGAGTGAAAATGTTGTTTCTTCAATCAGACAACCATGTTTCATATCCAACTGAGCATGTCTCTGTTGATAAGGCATGATTACCGATTCATTATTAACCGTTAATTTCAATAACTGAGGATTGGGAAAATTAACTAGATCTTCATTGATAACTTGATGACCATTGACGGTTGTACTGGTTTGATTAAATACACCCGCAATATAAAGACCTGGATAATGATCTTCACTATAACGACTAGTCACCGAAGCACCACGCCAACCAAGATAGCCATTGCCTAATGTCAAGAGTGCTTCTTGTCCATATGACTTAGTGCCTGTTGGTACATCTTGATAATCAATTTGCCAATCTTCTGTCATGATATTAGTCTCCTTTTACTTAGTTGCGTCTTTGAAAACATTCTTCTTTTGAGCAGCCTTAACCTTTGCTAAGTCAGCATCACTGTAACCCCAAAAGTAAACACAGATAAAGGAAACAACAATTGTGGCCGCACTAGCAATCACGAAAGCCCAAATATTGTTAGGATTTGTCTTTGAGAAGAATGATGGGAAACCGATCAATGAACCTGTGAAACCAAACATATCAATCTTCATCAATCCGGCGATTAAACCACCGACAGCACCACCGATATTAGCCATCCAGAAGACGTGACCATATTTCAAATTAATACCATACATTGCAGGTTCAGTAACACCGGCATAACCTGATAGAGCACCAGCTAAAGACAAACCTTTGATATCAGCACGTTTTGACTTAACCCAGACGGCTAAAGCACCAGTACCTTGAGCAATCATTGTAAAGTTGATCAAAGCATTCAAAACTGAATGTCCGGTCATTGCGATATCGTTTGAAACAATTGGCACGACCATCCAGTGTAAACCAAAGATAACCAGCACTTGATATAAACCACCGATTACTAATCCAGCAATGGCTTCATTAGTTGTAACTAAGGCATTGATTAGAGTTGCCAAGGCACTTGAAATCAAGGAAATAACTGGTCCCATAACTACTAAAACCGCTGTAGCAACGATAAAGAGTGTAAATAAAGGTTGTAAAATGGAACGAAGACTCAAAGGTAAAACTTTCTTGAGCCAATTACCTACTGGTCTTGCCAACCAAGCAGCGAAGATAATTGGGAAAATTGAGTATGTATACTGTGGGATATGAATTGGTAAACCAAAGAATTCAGCATTCATTGGAATACCTAAGAATGTGGCCATCCCTTTAGTAGGAGCAGCCCAGAGTGCAGCAATAGTTGGATGTACCAAGACACCTGCTATTGCTCCAACAACGATTGGATCTGAACGCAATTGTTTCGCAGCAGAGAATCCAACCAAAATTGGTAAGAAATAAAAGGCCGAATCGCCCATGGCATTAATAATGATATAAGTTGTCGACTTAGTGTTGATCAAATTTAAGTTGAATGTAAATAAAGTTAAGAATCCTTTCAAAATACCAGATGCAGCTAACAATCCAATGATTGGAATCATGGAGCCAGTAATTGTTCCAATTAAAACTTGGAATCCTCTTGCAATCCAACCCCAAAGGTTCTTAGGACGTTCAGCTTTTTGTTCTGTTCCCTCAGTTTCAGCAACAGCTGATTTAGTTGCATCATCGTCCGCAAAACCTGCACCTAATTGTTTGATAACTTCATCGTAAACATCAGTAACGGCTGGTCCAATTACAACTTGATACTGTCCCAAACCCGCATTATATAAAGCACCGGCAACACCATCTAAAGCTGTAATCTTTTCTGTTTGGGCCTTTTTTTCATCTTTTAGATAAAATCTCAAACGAGAAATACAGTGGATAACTTTGTTAATATTTTCGACTCCCCCAACACCAGCAATAATTTCTGATGCTAGAGCGGCGTAATCCTTCTTTTTCGACATATTATTCAACCCCCTTATGTAGTTGACACTAATGGTGTCTTCGTGCAAATTCGACACTGCTAAACTTATCAGCACGATGTCGTGATTCGGTATATGACAATATTCGACTGTCAGTTAAATGAGTTTCACTACGAACGACCACTATCGGAATCGACTGCTCAATTTTCAGATTTTCACAGTCATCGTAATCAGCACTTTCAACCGTAAGATGCTTGACCGCGTAGTCAATCGTCAACCCTAGCTCATCCTCAAAATATTTAAAAAGTGAATCTTGAGCTGCTGTCAACGGAATTTCCTTAACTACCTCTTCACTAACATAATCATAGTCAAGAATCGTGGGCAGTCCGTTAACGATTCGTTCACGGACAACTAAATTGGCATAAATGGCCGGTGATCCAAAAAGCAATCGTTCTGGAACTAAGACATGGTTTTGAATTCTTAAAATACGATTGACTGAACTTAAACCACTATCATTGACAATTTCTTTATAACTTTTAATTGAGGAAACGGGGAACAAGTATCTTTTCTTACTTAATACCAAACTTCCTTTTCCCCGAATAGTCTGAATATAACCTTCGTCAGCTAACAGTTGCATAGCCTTGCGTACCGTTTCCCGGGATACTCGATAACGCATCACTAGTTGTTGATTACTGGGAAGAATCTCTCCAGAACGATATTTTTTGATTTGAATATCATTTAATAAGTCGTGATATATTGTCAGATATTTCTTCATATGCCCTCCAACAATTCCTAGATTACCACAGTTAGTAACCGCTTACACATGCTTGACGAAGCGATAATCGTAAAAACCTAGACAAGTTAGTTGCCAACAGCGCCATAGCCTACAGCTAAACCTAGACAAGTTTTTAAAATATTTTTTTATTATGGCATGAATTGCTAAATATATTATCAGCATAAAGATTCATAGACTTAATTTCAATCAATTATTTAAAAGTCTATTTCAAATTTTTTATATTATTTGACTAATAAAAAAGCATTACCTAGTGATCTTTTAAGATCATCAGATAATGCTTCAAAAGTTACGTTTTGTTTTTAACTTTCCAAGAGTATTTTGGGAAGTATTTAGTCTTTCACAGTTAAGTCATATTGCATATGATCATACAAGTGACTACCAATATACAATTGACCAACTTTCTTAAAGCCAGTCTTTTCATAGACATGTTTGGCTGGATCATTATTTACATCAACGTTCAAGCTTAGAATCTTCTCACCACGTTCACGCACAACTTCAATAAAATGTTGCATCGTTCTAGTTCCGATTCCTTTGCCTTGATAGTCAGGAGCGACCGCGAATGAATCTAAATACCATTCGCCTGGCCAAGCTTCCTTATCGTTGAAGAGATTTTTCTCTTTGATTCCATGCTTATGCATAATTTTAATCAGCGGCTTGTCAATACCATCTTCTTGATCCTCAGGGTAACCGACCATTATGGCAACGATTTTTCCCTCTTGCTCGTTGACTAAGATATTTTCCATCCCGTAACGATAACCTGGTTGGAAAAATCCTTCTTTGATGACTTCTGCCATTTTCTCATCGCCGACTTCTTGAAAAACATCTAATTCCATTTCATCGAAGATTTGAAATAATATCGGTAATATCTGATCGGCATCGTCTTCTTTTGCGTATCTAAACATTTTTTCACCTCGATATATATAATACATGAATTATAATTTTTCTCAAATTTGATTGATATAGACGTAAAAAAGGCAATGATTTGTCCAGAATCATTGCCGAATATTTAAGGCTGTTATCCGTAAATCTCCTTATTTTAATTTTAGAAATAGTTAGATCCATGAAATATTTCATAGTGACCTGACTACTTCTTTATAATAACGAGCCTTCTTTCATTTTTATATAAACAATTTTCTGAAAATGTTCAAATTTGAACATATTCTAAAAACTGTTCAAAATCACTCACTAGTCCCAACATGATACTTCAATAATTGCTTCTGGATAATGTAACTGTCAATCAATAATTCCGTGTTAAACCAGCCCTCGATAATTCCAATATAACCAGTTATCAATTCTGTCTTTACGATTGCCTCTTGCTCATCAGTATATTTCACCAATAAGTCATTCAATAAATCAATTACATTAGCATGTCGCAATGTAAATGCCGTTTGATAATACAAATTTAAACAAAAGATTTTATTATTATTTACATATTCGATGAAATGTTTGATCAAATCCTCAAAACTATTACTGTTAGTCGTTATTTCTTTTAAGATAATCTTTTCAAAAACTTCCTGATAAATATTTTCAATTGTTTCAAAATTATAATAAATCGTTCCCCGATTAACCCCTGCACATTTTGCTAATTCTACGATCGTAAAATTGTCTACTCGACCTTTGGATAGCTCTTTATAAACTGTCTGAATCAGTAAGGTAGCAGTCTGTTTCATCAAATAATCTCCTTTGTAATTTTTATGTCGTAATAATAACAAAGTGAAATTTTTTTAGAAACAAGTTTTTGACGATTTTTAATTTAATTTATTATGGTAATTTGACCACACTATAAATAAAAAGTTAAAAGTTATCAAATTATAATTGTTCATTTTTCTTCTATAGACATCATAGTTAGATTTATACTTTGGCAAAAGAGATCTTAGGAGGGAGATTATGAATCGCAAACAAATTGCTCTATTAACCGGTATATTGCTTTTATCAAACATTTCCATCAGTAATACTAACCAAGCCGAAAACATCGTTAGCACGGCTGTTAGAGCCTCTAAAACAAAAAGAAAAAAGACTTCTGATAAGTATCCTGACATATCAAATAAATTAGACTTAACTTCCATGGAACAGTATGAAAGTGTTGATTTATTTATGAATGTGACCTTAAAGAACTTTTATATTAGAGACCTCGCCTTAACTAATACTGACGAATACACTCTCCTATTGGCTCCAATCAAGAGTAGTGATCAGTACTTTTTGGTTACCGGACAAACAAATTATCACTTAAAAAAAGGTCAAAAAATATCGGTAGAAGGTTTTCTCAATGGTAAAACATCAATCACTGCTGACCAAGTTAAACTTGGACTCAATCAAAAATACTTAAATCGAGAAGTCGTCTCGATGATGGCTGACAAAATTCTTTTATCCAAGATAAATAATTAGCTTGATTTGAAAGTCTAAAGTAAAGTTTTTGATTTTCAGTTTTGAAGTAAAAAGGTGTGCAGAAAATGTGCAAAATTATAAAAAAGCATGCAAATACCCAGACCACTTGGTAATTGGTTTTGAGACAGAAAAAAAGCTCTAATCGCTGATATAACAACGATTAGAGCTAACTGATATTTGATTTTGCAAAGGCTTGAAAAACCAATTAATACCGGTGATCGGGGTCGAACCGATACTCCCTAGTGGGAACAGGATTTTGAATCCTGCGCGTCTGCCAATTCCGCCACACCGGCATATTAATACCGTGATTACTTAAGCATAACCAAAGGCGGTAACCGGATTTGAACCGGTGATGAAGGTTTTGCAGACCTCTGCCTTACCACTTGGCTATACCGCCATATTCAATTTTAAAACAATTGGGTTAGCTGGATTCGAACCAGCGCATGATGGAGTCAAAGTCCACTGCCTTACCGCTTGGCTATAACCCAATAATAAGGGCGGTATGTGGGAGTCGAACCCACGTGTGCCGGTGCCACAAACCGGTGTGTTAACCACTTCACCAATACCGCCATGATAAAAGGTAGAAACAGGGATAGTAGGAATTGAACCCACACCGACGGTTTTGGAGACCGTAGTTCTACCTTTAAACTATATCCCTAATATGGAGGGGAGTGGATTCGAACCACCGAACCCGAAGGAGCGGATTTACAGTCCGCCGCGTTTAGCCAGACTTCGCTACCCCTCCAAAATGGCGCGGGACGGAATCGAACCGCCGACACATGGAGCTTCAATCCATTGCTCTACCAACTGAGCTACCGAGCCATTTAACGGTCCCTGCGGGAATCGAACCCGCGATCTCCTGCGTGACAGGCAGGCGTCCTAACCAACTAGACCAAGGAACCAAATTTAATTCTTAATGAAGCTAATTGCGGGAGCAGGATTTGAACCTACGACCTTCGGGTTATGAGCCCGACGAGCTACCAGACTGCTCCATCCCGCGATAATAAAAAGTAAATCAACTGTTACCCACTAAGGAGGATGTGGGATTCGAACCCACGCGCCGCTTTCGCGACCTGACGGTTTTCAAGACCGTTCCCTTAAGCCGGACTTGGGTAATCCTCCATTGCTTAAATAGTAAATCTATATAACTAAATGATGCTTTCACATCAATGACCCCTACGGGATTTGAACCCATGTTACCGCCGTGAAAGGGCGGTGTCTTAACCACTTGACCAAGGGGTCATATCTACGGAGAAGGAGGGATTTGAACCCTCGCGCCGCTTACGCGACCTACACCCTTAGCAGGGGCGCCTCTTCAGCCACTTGAGTACTTCTCCAGATATAGTGGGCCTAAATGGACTTGAACCATCGACCTCACGCTTATCAGGCGTGCGCTCTAAACCAGCTGAGCTATAGGCCCATAAAAGTGGCAAAGCGGGTGACGAGAATCGAACTCGCGACAACAGCTTGGAAGGCTGTGGTTTTACCACTAAACTACACCCGCATAATACCTGACGACTACTTCTACCTAGCAAACATATCGATTTGCTAACGGTCCCTGCGGGAATCGAACCCGCGATCTCCTGCGTGACAGGCAGGCGTCCTAACCAACTAGACCAAGGAACCAAATTTTAATTCTTAATAAAACTAATTGCGGGAGCAGGATTTGAACCTACGACCTTCGGGTTATGAGCCCGACGAGCTACCAGACTGCTCCATCCCGCGATAACATTAATAAAATGCAAGGTCCGTGCAATGATGGACCTTGTAGGACTCGAACCTACGACCGAACGGTTATGAGCCGTTTGCTCTAACCAACTGAGCTAAAGGTCCGGAATGAATAGCGGCGGAGGGGATCGAACCCCCGACCTCCCGGGTATGAACCGGACGCTCTAGCCAGCTGAGCTACACCGCCAAAAAATGGGTTTTTTTAAAGCTGGCAATCAATATTGCCTATCGGGAAGACAGGATTCGAACCTGCGACCCCCTGGTCCCAAACCAGGTGCTCTACCAAGCTGAGCCACTTCCCGAAAAAACTAATGCACCTAGTAGGAGTCGAACCTACAACCTTCTGATTCGTAGTCAGACACTCTATCCAATTGCGCTATAGGTGCATATTCATTATAGTGCCGAGGACCGGAATCGAACCGGTACGGTAATTACTTACCGCAGGATTTTAAGTCCTGTGCGTCTGCCAGTTCCGCCACCCCGGCGTTACTATAATGAAAGCGGAAGACGGGATTCGAACCCGCGACCCCCACCATGGCAAGGTGATGTTCTACCACTGAACTACTTCCGCATTATGCCGACTAGAGGATTCGAACCTCCGACCCCCTGTTTACAAGACAGGTGCTCTGCCAACTGAGCTAAGTCGGCATAAAACGATACTTTCATATTTTACTAAATGAAAATCAATATTGCAACAACAATATTGAATACGGGTGAAAGGACTTGAACCTTCATGTCCAATGGACACTAGAACCTAAATCTAGCGCGTCTGCCAATTCCGCCACACCCGCATGGTGTGTATATATGTTGCAAATGAGCCGTGACAGGTTCGAACTGTCGACCCTCTGATTAAAAGTCAGATGCTCTACCAACTGAGCTAACGGCTCATGATATGGAGGATACAGGGATCGAACCTGTGACCTCCTGCTTGTAAGGCAGATGCTCTCCCAGCTGAGCTAATCCTCCATCATGAGACAGCGTAGCGACTCTCTATCCTCGCGGGTAGTTTCCCACCAACTACTTTCGACGCGGAGAAGCTTAACTTCTGTGTTCGGCATGGGAACAGGTGTATCCTTCTCACTATCGTCACTACACTGTATGATACTCGTACCTTCAAAACTAGATATTAAGTTAATGAATTATT